>NZ_CP088156.1:7228615-7530422 GCF_021088345.1 Bradyrhizobium ontarionense
GCGTCTTCGAAGGGGTGAGTGCGCTGCCGCATCGAAATTGGCTTGACACCAATCACATTATCAAATCATAATTCGTGAATATGATGGACCGTAAGTCCATCGCATGAGCAGGCGAGGGGGAGCCTCGTCGTCAGGGTGGAAACATGCGCCGTTTGATTCCGGCCGCCTTGTTTTGCGCGTTGCTGTCGGCAACGGCGCGAGGCGACGAGCCGATCAGGCTCGACGTCGTCGACGACGCCATGCCGAAATCCCTGACGGGCGCGCCTGGCAATGCCGATGCTGGCAAGAAGGTGTTCCTGACGCGAACGCTCGGCAACTGCCTCGCCTGCCACCAGGTCTCCGCGCTGAAGTCCGAGGAGTTTCACGGCGAGTTCGGACCGTCGCTCGACGGCGTCGCCGGCCGCTACAATACGGCGCAGCTGCGCCTGATCGTCGCCGACCCCAAGCGCATCTTCACCGACACGGTGATGCCCGCCTTCTACAAGAACGACGGACTCGGTCGCGTCAGGCCGGAGTTCGTCGGCAAACCGGTCCTCACCGCCGCGCAGGTCGAGGACGTCGTCGCCTTTCTCGAAACATTGAAATAACCGCCTCTGGAGGATGATGCATGGGCGCAATCAACAGACGACAGGCATTCCTTCTCGGCGGCGGCTTCGTCGCCCTGACGGTGATGCCGATGGCCGCCAACGCCGAGCCGAGCAACGACGCGGCCGAGTTGATCAAGAAGTTCACCGACGGCAAGGAAGCAGCCAAGGGCAAGATCACGCTCGATCTGCCTGAGATCGCCGAGAACGGCAACACCGTGCCGCTCGCGCTCACGGTCGAAAGTCCGATGACATCAGACAACTACGTCAAGGAAGTGCTGTTCGTGGCCGACGGCAACCCGAACGCCGGCGTTGCAACGCTGATGTTCACGCCGATGTCCGGCAAGGCCGAGGCATCGATCCGCATCCGTCTGGCGCAGACGCAGAACGTGATCGCGATTGCCAAGATGAGCGACGGTTCGCTCTTCACCGAGCGCAAGACCGTCAAGGTTACCATCGGCGGCTGCGGCGGCTGAGACAGGGGAGAGACGAACATGGCAGACAAGCCGCGCATCAAGCTTCCGAAGGAAGCCAAGAAGGGCGAGATCATCCAGATCAAGACGCTGGTCTCGCATCTGATGGAATCGGGCCAGCGCAAGGATGCGCAGGGCAAGCCGATCCCGCGCAAGATCGTCAACAAGTTCGCCTGCGAGTTCAACGGCAAGCCGGTGTTCTCCTGCGCGCTCGAGCCCGCGATCTCAGCCAATCCGTACATCCAGTTCGACGCCAGGATCGACGAGGAAGGCACGTTCAAGTTCGCCTGGACCGATGATGACGGCTCGGTGGTGGCGGCCGAAGAAAAGATCGCGTTGAAGGGCTGATCGTCGGCGTGTGATCGCTACGGGGAGTGATGGATGTCCATTCGCTACGTTTCTCTCGCTGGTCTGGCGATGGCGGCGCTGGTCCTCTCGGCGATCGCAGCGTCCGGCCAGGAGGCGGAACGGAAGGGCATTCCGGCGCCTCCCGGTCACGTATTCCAGACCATCATCTCGGGCTATCAGTTCCGCACCAAGGAGACGCGCGCGCTCCAGGACGACGACCTGGAGAACCCCGGTTTCCTTGCGGTGGAGCGGGCGGCCGACGTCTGGAAGGCGGTCGACGGCAGCGAAGGCAAGTCGTGCATGAGCTGCCACGGCGAGGCCGAGACGACCATGAAGGGCGTCGGCGCAGCGATGCCCAAATGGAGCGAGAAGCTCAACAAGCCGGTCAATCTCGAGCAGCAGATCAACATCTGCCGAACCGAGCACATGAAGGCGCAGCCCTGGGCGTTCAAGTCCAACGAGCTGACCGACATGACGACCTTCGTCCGCTCGCAGTCGCGGGGCATGCCCGTGGCCGTGAAGACCGACGGCCCGATGTCGCCATGGTTCGAGAAGGGCAAGGAGATCTACTATACGCGGGTCGGCCAGCTCGATCTCGCCTGCGCCTCCTGTCACGAGAAGAACAACGGCAAGTTCATGCGCGCCGATTTTCTCAGCCAGGGCCAGACCAACGGCTTTCCGACCTACCGGCTGCGCGATCAGCGCCTGATCCCGCTGCACGAACGCTTCGAGGGCTGCATGTTCGACGTTCGCGGCGTGCCGTACAAGCCGCTGTCGGACGAGTTCCTCGCGCTCGAAGTCTACGTCGCATGGCGCGGCATCGGTCTGCCCGTCGAGACACCGTCGGTCCGCAACTGAGGCGCGGACGCAAGGAACAAGCATCATGATATCGCGTCGCGAATTCGTTCAGGTCGCGTTGGCGGCGGCTGCTCTGACGGGTGGCGCCGGCCTCGCCGGCACGCCCCACGCCTTTGCCCAGCAGAAGCTGACGGAGAAGGAGCTTCTGGCGTTCGATCCCGTCGGCAACGTCACCTTGGTGCACGTCACCGACATCCACGGCCAGCTGATGCCGCTGTATTTCCGCGAACCGTCGACCAATCTTGGTGTCGGCGACGCCAAGGGGCAGCCGCCACACGTCACGGCTAAGGATTTCCTCACCCGGTTCGGCATCGCGCCGGGATCGTCGTCCGCCTATGCGCTGACCTCGGAGGATTTCGAGGCGCTCGCCAAGACCTACGGGCGGATCGGCGGACTGGACCGCGCTGCCACGGTCATCAAAGCCATTCGCGCCGAGCGCGGCGACAAGGTCGTGCTGCTCGATGGCGGCGACACCTGGCAGGGATCATGGTCGTCGCTGCAGACCCGTGGCCAGGACATGATCGATTGCATGTCGCTGCTGAAGCCGGACGCGATGACCGGCCATTGGGAGTTCACCTACGGCACCGAGCGCGTCAAGCAGGCGGTCGATGCGCTCGGCTTTCCCTTCCTCGGCCTGAACATCCGCGACACCGAGTGGAACGAGCCGGCCTTCGAGGCCTCGACCATGATCGAGCGTGGCGGCGTCAAGATCGCCGTGCTCGGGCAGGCCTTTCCGTACACGCCGGTCGCCAATCCGCGCTGGATGATCCCGAACTGGTCGTTCGGCGTGCGCGAGGAAGATGTCCAGATCCAGGTCGACAAGGCGCGCGAGGCCGGCGCGGGTCTCGTCGTGCTGCTGTCCCACAACGGTTTCGACGTCGACCGCAAGCTGGCGAGCCGCGTCAAGGGACTCGATGTCATCCTGACCGGCCACACCCATGATGCGTTGCCTGAGGCCATCAAGGTCGGCAAGACGTTGCTGATTGCGTCGGGCTCCTCCGGCAAGTTCGTTTCGCGGCTCGATCTCGATGTCAAGGATGGCGAGGTCAAGGCCTATCGCTACAAGCTGATCCCGCTGTTCTCCGACGTGATCACGCCGGATGCGGCGATGGCGGCGAAGATCGCCGAGGTGCGCAAGCCGTTTGCCGCGGATCTTAGCCGCGCGCTGGGACGCACCGAGACGCTGCTGTATCGTCGCGGCAATTTCAACGGCACCTTCGACGATCTGATCTGTCAGGCGCTGCTGCAGGAGCGCGATGCGGAGATCGCGCTGTCGCCGGGCTTCCGTTGGGGCACCAGCGTGATGCCGGGCCAGGACATCACCTTCGAGGACGTCACCAACGCCACCGCGATCACCTATCCTGCGGTCTATCGCATGGGCATGACGGGCACGCGCCTGAAGGAGATCATCGAGGACGTCGCCGACAATCTGTTCAACGTCGATCCCTACTACCAGCAGGGCGGCGACATGGTTCGCATCGGCGGCATGTCCTATGCGATCGATGTCAACAAGCCGCAAGGCGCCCGCATCTCCGACATGCGCCTGATCAAGACCGGCGCCGCGATCGATCCGGGGCGCGAGTATCAGGTTGCTGGCTGGGCCAGCGTCAACGAGGGCACGCAGGGGCCGCCGATCTGGGAGGTCGTGTCGAGCTATCTGCAGCGCCAGAAAACCGTTCGTCTCGAGCCCAACCGGGCCGTCAAAGTCTCCGGAGTGTGAAGACGATGTCGAAGGACAAATCTCTCTTGTCAGCATCACGCCAATCGCGGCGCGGCTTTCTGACTGCAGCCGGCGGCCTTGCGGCCACTGCGCTGGCGTCCTCGGCCCGTGCCGGCGCAGGAAATCTGGCCAACCAGCCGCCGAACGTGCCGGAATGGACGCGCACCCTCGGCGAGGGCGTGGCCGTGCGCCCCTATGGCAAGCCGTCGAAGTTCGAAAAGGATGTCATTCGCCGGGACGTCGAGTGGCTCACCGCGTCACGCGAATCCTCCGTCAGCTTCACGCCGCTGCATGAGCTCGAAGGTATCATCACGCCGAACGGGCTGTGCTTCGAGCGCCATCATGGCGGTGTCGCCGACGTCGATCCTGCCGATCACCGGCTGATGATCCATGGTCTGGTCGAGCGGCCCTTGACGCTGTCGCTCGACGAGCTCAAGCGCTATCCGCGCGTCAACCGCATCCACTTCATGGAATGCGCGGCCAATTCCGGCATGGAGTGGCGCGGCGCCCAGCTCAACGGCTGCCAGTTCACGCATGGCATGATCCACTGCGTGCAATACACCGGCGTCTCGCTGCGCACGCTGCTCGAGGAGGCCGGCGTCAAGACCAACGGCAAATGGTTGTTGGTGGAGGGCGCCGATTCCGCGTCGATGGATCGCAGCCTGCCGATCGAGAAGGCGCTCGACGACTGCATCATCGCCTACAAGATGAATGGCGAGGCGCTGTATCCCGAGCAGGGCTATCCGATGCGGCTGGTCGTGCCGGGCTGGCAGGGCAATCTCTGGGTCAAGTGGCTGCGCCGCATCAAGGTCGGCGACCAGCCCTGGCACACCCGCGAGGAGACCTCGAAGTACACCGACCTGCTGCCGAACGGCAAGGCGCGGCGCTTCACCTGGTCCATGGATGCGAAGTCCGTGATCACGAGCCCGAGCCCGCAGGCGCCGATCAAGCATGGCAAGGGTTTCACGATCGTCTCGGGCCTCGCGTGGTCGGGCAGCGGCAAGGTCAGGCGCGTCGACGTCTCGCTCGATGGCGGTCGCAACTGGTGGCCAGCGCGGATCGACGGCCCGGTGCTGGATAAGGCGCTGACCCGCTTCTACTACGAATTCGACTGGAATGGCGAGCCGCTGCTGCTGCAGTCGCGGGTGCAGGACGAGACCGGCTATGTCCAGCCGTCCAAGGCCGAGCTGCGCAAGGTCCGCGGCTACAACTCCATCTATCACAACAATGGCATCCAGACCTGGCACGTGCAGGCAAACGGTGAGGTCGAGAATGTCGAGGTCGCCTAAGCTCATCATCGCTGTCGCGCTGGCCTCGCTTGCGGGCTCGGCGGCGCTCGCTGGTGGTTCGAGCGAAAAGCCCGAGGCCAAGCCGGTGCAGAGGTTCAATATCGGACGTGCGCCGACGACTGAGGAAATCCGCGGCTGGGACATTGACGTGCGTCCGGACGGGCAGGGCCTGCCGGTCGGCAAGGGCACCGTCGCCCAGGGCGAGAAGCTGTTCATGGACAATTGCGCGAGCTGCCACGGCGAGTTCGGTGAGGGCGCCGGCCGCTGGCCGGTGCTTGCCGGCGGCAAGGGCTCGCTGACATCAGACAATCCGGTCAAGACGGTCGGCTCGTACTGGCCTTACGCCTCGACACTGTTCGACTATGTCCGGCACGCGATGCCGTTCGGCAGTCCGCAGTCGCTGAAGGTTGACGAGTACTATGCGCTGGTCGCCTATGTGCTCTATCTCAACGACATCGTGACCGATCAGAATTTCGAGTTGAGCAACGGCAATCTCGCCACGATCAAGATGCCGAACGAGGCTGGTTTCATCATGGACGACCGGGCCACGAGCGAGAAGGCGTTCTGGCAGAAGGAGCCGTGCATGAAGAACTGCATCGCGCCGGTCAAGATCACGGGACATGCGACCGCGGTCGATGTCACTCCGGAGGAGGGTAAGGACGGGAAGCCTCGAGGGGTCGAGTGACGGTCATCGGATGCAGTCGCCGTCAGATCCTGCTGGCGGTCGCATCCGGCGCCGTGGCCGGCATCGGCACGGCGAGGGTCGCAGCAGCAGCCGAGCCGCACAGGCTCGCGCTGCAGATCAGCGACGAGGATCCGGCGAAGATACGGGCCGTGCTCGACGTCGCCGCCAATGTGTCCCGTCACTATTCGGGCGAAGGCGGCGAGGTAGAGATCGTCATCGTCGCCTTCAATGGCGGGCTCGACATGTTGCTGGCCGACCGGTCGCCGGTGAAGGAGCGGGTGATCGGCTTTTCGAAGTCGATGCCCAATGTGAGCTTCATCGCATGCGGCAACACTTTGGAGACGCTCGCGAGCAAGGAGGGACGGCAGCCGCCTTTGCTCGACGGCGTCACGGTGGTCAAGGCCGGGGTGGCGACCTTGCTGGAGCTGTCGGAGAAGAACTGGACGATCGTGCGTCCCTGAAGGGTTTGACGATGCGGTGGTGGCTCGCTCTCTTGATCTCGTTCGTCGCAACGGTCGCCCTTGCCGCGGAGGAGCCGCGCGAGGTCGTTATCGGCGGCCGCGTCGCGCTCGGCACCTTGCGGCTGTCGGCGCGATCGGGGCCGGATGTGCCGCTGGTGCTGATGACCCACGGCACGCTCGCGCACAAGGACATGGAGACCATCCAGGGCTTGTCCAAGGCCTTGGCCGAGCGCGGCATCGCCTCGCTCGCGCACAACCTCGTGCTCGGCCTCGATCGCCGCACCGGCATGTACGATTGCGCCAACGATCACGACTACGCACCGGACGACGCGATCGCGGAGATCGCGGCCTGGGTGACCGAGGCGCGCAAGACGTCGTCGCGCGTCTTCGTGCTCGGACATTCGCGTGGCGCCAACCAGGTTGCGCGCTATCTGGCATCGACTCCAAAAGCCGCGGTCGAGGGCGCGATCCTGCTGGCGCCGGCCACCGCAGGCATCGAGGCCAGCCTGAGAGCGGCTTATGCCGAGAGCTACGGCCAGCCGCTGGCGCCGCTGCTCGACAAGGCAGAAGCCGCGATCTCCGCCGGGCGCGGCGGCGAATGGATGTCCGTGCCGGGCTTCATCTATTGCCGCGATGCCAAGGTGACGGCGCGCGCCCTCGCCGCGTTCTATCGCGCCGACCGGCGTCAGGACACAGCGGCCTTGATTGCCGAAGTGAGTATTCCGGTCCTGGTGCTTGCAGCCTCGCAAGACAAGACGGTGCCCGATGTGGCCGCATCGTTCGCGCCGCTGGCGTCACGCGCCGGCGGCCGGGTCCGGCTGGAGACGATCGACGATGCGGATCACTTCTTCCGCGATCTCGCGGCCGAGGATGCCGCCGATCGCATCGCAGGTTTCATTGCTGCAACGCGTTAGGAGCAATCATGGAACGACGATCTTTGATGCAAGCCGGGTTCGCCGGCCTGTTCGGAATGCTCGGCATCGCCAGCGCACGCGCGGCGACGGAGTCGCCCCGGCAGCGGGTCGCCTATCATCTCGCCGATCAGGATCGCGCCTTGTTCGTTCTCGGCAACATCCAGAATCACGTCGATGGCACCGGAGGACCGGGGCGCGCGGACATCCGCCTTGTGATTCATGGTCCGGGGCTGCGCGCCTTTCATGCGATCTCGGCCGATCAGACCATCTCCGCGCTTGCCGAACGCCTGATCAAAGCGGGTGTCGGTTTCGACGCGTGTGCCAACACCATGAAAGCGCAAGGCGTGAAGCTCGACGATCTGCTGCCCGGCTTTGCAGTGGCGGAGAAGGGCGGGGTGGTGCGTCTCGCTGAGCTGCAGCAGAGCGGATACGCCTATCTGCGTCCGTGACGGACGCATGTCTTTGCCGATGCCGACCGGTGCGTCGAGCGGCAGACCTGAACGACGAGAGCGCCCGTGCTCACCGTATTGATCGACCTTCTGGGTGAGGAGCTGGTGTCGCTGCTCGGCGGGCTCGTGGTCGGCGGTGCGTTCGGCTTCTTTGCCCAGCGCAGCCGCTTCTGCCTGCGCGCGGCCACCATCGAGTTCGCGCGCGGGCATGGCGGCCCGCGCCTCGCGGTCTGGCTGCTGACCTTCGCCTCGGCGCTGCTCGGCACTCAGGCGCTGGTGGCGATGGGCCTGCTCGACGTCTCGGAAGCGCGCCAGCTGGCGCAGCAGGGCAGCATATCCGGTGCGATGATCGGCGGCACCCTGTTCGGCTGCGGCATGATCCTGGCGCGCGGCTGCGCCAGCCGGCTGCTGGTGCTCTCCGCCAACGGCAATCTGCGAGCCTTGCTGTCGGGCCTGATCTTTGCGGTCACCGCGCAATCCGCCTATCACGGTCTGCTCTCACCGTTGCGCGAGTGGCTGACCAATCTCTGGCTCGTCGATGGTGGACCGTCGCGCGACATCATGAGCGTGTTCGGCGGCGGCGTGCCTGAGAAGCTCGGCTTCGGCATGCTGTGGTTTCTGGCGGGATTGGCCGCCGTGTCGAAATTCCAGATCGGGGGGCGGATCCTCCGCTCGGCGGTGGCAACCGGCGCAGCGGTCGCAGCCGGCTGGCTCCTGACCTATCAGCTCGGGCAGGCGTCGTTCTCGCCGGTGCCGCTGAAGAGTCTCACCTTCAGCGGCCCCTCGGCCGAGCTGCTGATGCAGGTGCTAGCCAGCACGCAACTCAAGCCGGGCTTCGATCTCGGCATCATCCCGGGCGTCTTCATCGGCTCATTCGTCGCGGCCGCGCTGGCGCGCGAGCTCAATCTCGAAGGATTCTCGGACGGGCGCGGCATGCGGCGCTATCTGGTCGGCGCCATTCTCATGGGCTTCGGAGCAATGCTCGCCGGCGGCTGTGCCGTCGGCGCCGGCGTGACCGGAGCGTCGGTGTTTGCGCTGACCGCGTGGATCGTGCTCGGGGGCATGTGGCTCGGCGCTGCCATCACTGATCTCGTCGTGGACCGCTGGCTGTTCGCAGCCAAGGCGGCGCAGAGCCCGGTCCAGTTGCCCGCCGCGACGCCTTCATAGATCATCGTGAGGAAGCCGAGTGCGCTCGTATTGCAGCATCGGAAGGCGACGTCTGGAGACTCGATCGCACGTGTCGCAGGCGTCAACGGTTGGCGTGTCGGCACGCACTCGGACTGCCGCGCCTGAGAACGACATTTGCAGATCCCAGTTCGTTAACCAAATTGCGAAGGTCTGACGTTACCGTCACGAGCGGCACGGCGCCATCGTGCGGTGGACCGATACGAACCGCGGGGCAACGAAAGGCAGGCGAGATGTCGCAACTCTCGATTCGAGCAAAAATGGCCGCAGTTATTGCGCTGCTGCTGGTGGCCATGACCGTCGTCGGATTGCTGGCCGTGCGCGGCATGCAGACGATCAACACGCACACCGAACAGATCGCCAAGAACTGGCTGCCGAGCGTGCGCGTTCTCGGTGAGCTGCGCTCCGCGATCAATCTCAATCGAGCCCAGCTCCGCGCCTACATGACGGCGGACACGGCTGAGGAAAGGGACAACCTCGACCGCAATATGAAGGCAACGCTCGCGGCCATCGCGGCGGCGCGCCGCTCCTACGAGGCGATGATCTCGTCGGCCGAGGAGCGCAGCCTGTTCGAGAGCTGGTCGCAGGGTTGGGAGCAATACGTCAAGGCGGCGGATAGTGTACTCGAGGTTCTGCGCGCCGGGAACGGCAATGCGACCAAGCAGGCGAGCGATTTGTTCAACAAGACGGTCCGGAGCATCGCCAATCAGTCGGACGAATATCTGAAGAAGCTGATCGACATCAATAACCGCGGCGCCGACGCTGAGACGAAGATCGCCGCCGATGGCTATGCCCAGGCATTCGCATTGATGTCGGCGATCATCGTCCTTGCCGTTCTCGTTGGCATTGGGATCGGAAGCTGGTTCATTCGCGACATTTCCCGGTGTATCGCCTCGATCATCCGGCCGATGCAGGCGCTCGGCGAGGGTAACCTGACGACGGAGATTCCCTATCGCGGCCAGAACACCGAAGTGGGCATGATGGCCGACGCCCTGGAGGTCTTCAAGACCGCTTTGATCGCCAAGAAGAACGCCGACGATATTGCGTCGAAAGAGGCGGAGGTGAAGCTGGAGCGCGGCCGACGGCTTGACGAGATCACGGGCCGCTTTGAGGCCGCGGTCAGCGAGATTGTCGAGACCGTGTCCACGGCATCAAGCGCATTGGAAGGTCACGCCGGCGGGCTCAGCAACACGGCCACTCGCGCGCAGAATCTGGCGACGTCCGTCACCGCTGCGTCCGAGGAAGCCTGCACCAATGTGCAATCGGTGGCATCCGCGACCGAGGAACTGTCTGCATCCGTCAACGAGATCAGCAGACAAGTCCAGGATTCGGCCCGGATGGCCAATGAGGCGGTGGCGCAGGCCCGCAAGACCAATGAGCAGGTCAGCGAGCTCTCGAAGTCTGCTGCGCGCATCGGCGACGTCGTGGAGCTCATCAACACGATCGCCGGACAGACCAATCTGCTCGCGCTCAATGCCACGATCGAGGCCGCGCGCGCCGGCGAGGCCGGCCGTGGCTTTGCCGTGGTCGCATCCGAGGTCAAGGCGCTGGCGGAGCAGACGGCCAAGGCCACCGGCGAGATCGGCCAGCAGATATCCGGCATCCAGTCCGCCACCCAGCAATCGGTCGGTGCGATCCGGGAGATCAGCATCACGATCGAGAAACTGTCGGAGATTTCGTCGACGATCGCGGCGGCCGTGGAGCAGCAGGGCGCCGCGACGCAGGAGATCTCGCGCAACGTCCAGCACGCGGCTTCGGGGACGCAGCAGGTCTCGGCCAACGTCACGGATGTGCAGCGTGGCGCGGTCGATACCGGCAGCGCCGCGTCCCAGGTTCTGTCCGCTGCGAAGTCGCTGGCCGGCGACAGTGCGAGACTGAGCCTGGAAGTGAAGAAGTTCATCGCCGGCGTGAGGGCGGCCTAGCACATCGCGCCGCTGCGAGCGGTGGAGGTTCGACATCGCCGCGATTTTGCCGGCCGGGCTCGGACGCTCAACGGGTTGTCCAGGGCTGGCCCACTCGCCAGTCATGGCGGCCGCGCCGGCGTGCGAGCCATATCTCGCAGGCTTCTCGCACGGGCGCGGCATGCGGCGTTCTCTGGTGGCGCCGGCAGTTCGCCGCCAACCCGACGCTGACCCCGGTGCAGCGCACAGCGCAGCCGATCGCGGCAGCACCCTCATAATTTATATTCACAAGTTCGAATAGACGAATATAATAGGCGCATGTCCGGTCGCGGCGCTGGGCCGCGCGAGCAGGGAGGGCGGCGTCATGACGATGATGACCGACGTCATGGTCAAGGATTCACGGAAGTCCAAACGGATCGACTGGTCGCCCTATCTGGTCGGCGCCGGCATCGGCATTCTCAGCTGGGTGGCCTTTGCCGCATTTGGCGACCCGCTCGGCGTGACGACCGCCTTTTCGCGTATCGCATCGCTGTTTGCCGCGCCGGTGATCGGATCCGATGCCGTCGCCGCCAACAGCTATTGGAAATCGATGCCGCTGAAATGGGACTATGGTGTCTGGTTCCTGGTCGGCATTCCGCTCGGCGCCTTCCTGTCGGCGATCATCTCGGGCACGTGGCGGCTCGAGCTGGTGCCGGAGGTGTGGAAGCAGCGCTTCGGTCCCTCCGTGTTCAAGCGCTTCGTCGCTGCGTTCCTCGGCGGCATCGTCATCATGTATGGCGCGCGTCTGGCCGGCGGCTGCACCAGCGGGCACGGCATCTCGGGCGGGCTGCAGCTGGCACTTTCCAGCTGGCTGTTCCTCGCCGTGATGTTCGCGACCGGTCTCCTGGCGTCGCGCATCATGTTCCGCAAGGCATAGGAGAAGGTCATGACGTCACTGATGATCATCGCCGGCCCGCTGCTGATGGGCGCCGTGTTCGGCTATCTCTTGCAGCAGGGCAAGGTCACGAGCTGCAACGTGATCGAGAACCAGTTCCGGCTGCGTGACTTCACGGTACTGAAGGTGATGGGCACTGCGATCGTGGTCGGCGGCATCGGCGTGCTGCTGCTGGTCGATACCGGCAACACCAAATACTACGTCAAGGATGCCAACATGCTGGCCGTCGCGCTCGGCGCGGCGCTGTTCGGCATCGGCATGGTGGTCTACGGCTACTGCCCGGGCACCGCGCTCGGCGCCATCGCCAGCGGCAGCGTGCACGCGGCGGTCGGCGCGTTCGGTATGATCGTCGGCGCCATCCTCTACGCACTGAGCTTCGACTGGGTGAAGGCCCACATCCTCAATGTCTGGGCGCTCGGCAAGGTGCGGCTGCCCGACATCACCGGCGTGCCGGACGGCGCCTGGTTCGCTGCGCTCGCGATCGGCGCCGGTGCTTTCTTCTTCTGGGTCGAATCGTCCGAGGCCAAGGCGAGGCGTGCGCAGGGCTAGTTGCTCTGGCCGTCGTGGCCGGTCCTTCGTCAAACGGTGAGGTTCCTCCAATGCTATCAGGACTGTTCAGCAAGCTTACCGGATCGGCCAGCGTGCCGGCGATCGAGCACGATGAGCTGGTACGGGCGCATCGGCAGCGGAGCTGCGTGATCGTCGACGTGCGCGAGCCGCATGAGTTCAAGGGCGGTCACATTCCCGGCGCCGTCAACCACCCGCTGTCGCGCTTCGATCCCGACAGCCTCGTCCACGACAAGCCCGTGGTTCTGATCTGCCAGGCCGGCGGTCGCTCGGCGACCGCGCTGCGAAAGGCATTGTCGGCGGGACGGCAGGATATTCGCCACTATGCCGGCGGCATGAGCAGCTGGCGGTCGCGCGGCGGCCCGGTTGCCTGATCATCCGGTTAGGGCGCGGCCGGAGTGAGCCGTGACGTTTGTCGGGATCGTCCAAGTCGCCAAAGCGGACTTGGCTCCGACGTCAGCTCTCGCGGTCGGAGCGGCCACGCGAAAGGTCCGCGTGGCCGAGGTCCGGAGCGCCAATCGCTTCGAGGCCAGTCGCTGCTATTTGTTCGCCGCGGCGCGTGCATCGGCAATGGCCTGTTTGAAGGCCTGGATATTCGGGGCGCCCGGCACGCGGAAATGGCCGATGATGAAGGCCGGCGTGCCACGGAAGCCGAGGCCTGTGGCCTGCTCATGGTTGCGCGCAAGAACCTCGTCGATGTCGGCGCGCTTGGCTGTGAGGTCGGCCTTTGCGCGGGCGAGGTCGACCCCGGCGGCCGTGAGCGCAGCATCGACCTTGGCCTCTGACAGCTTCTCATTGAGCGAGATCAGCGCCTCATGCGCCTCGGCGAACTTGTCCTGATATTTGGCGGCCAGGGTGAGACGGGCCGCGTAGATCGAGGCGCCGCCGAAGATCGGCCAATCCTTGAAGACCAGTCGCACGTGACCGTCGTCGCGGACCACCTTCGCGAGGTCCGGGCTGATCTTGCGGCAATACGGACATTGGTAGTCGAAATACTCGACGATCGTGATATCGCCGTCCGCGTTGCCGACGGCGGGAATGGCGGGATCTCGCAGGATGCGCGCTTCGCTCAGGATGTCGGTGTCATCGTCTTCGGCGCGGGCCTGCAGCGGCAGGATGGCGGCTGTCAGCAGCAGCAACGTCGCGAGGGATGCGGCAAGGCTCGTTCTGGTCATGTCTTGTTATTCTCCGGATGAGGGCGGGTGGATGCGGTGTCGATCGCGTCGAGCACGATCTGTGGGGTGAGCAGCTCTGGGAGCAGGATTCCGGCCGGCGCACCTGGGCCGAACACGACGTTGAAAGGCAGCCCATAGCGGCCGAAGGATCTGAGGTAGGTCGCAATCGCATCGTTGGGCGAGGTCCAGTCCGCCTTGATGGCGACGACGCCGGCGGTGAGGCGGCTCCGGACGGCCGCGCTGTCGAGCACGAGCTTCTCATTGACCTTGCAGGTGATGCACCAGCTCGCGCCGATGTCGACGAACACGGTGTGGCCGGCGCGAACCTGCGCTGCGATCTCGGCTGGCACCAGCGGTTGCCACGCGATCCCGGTCGATTGCGCCGTCCCGACCGGCTGCACATAGGTGGCGGCCATCAGCGCCATCGTGACGACGATGCCGGCTCCGGCAACCGTCCTCCGCAACGGGAAGCGGAGTGCGGTCATGATCAGGAGCGCAACGAGCAGCGCGCCGGCAAGGATGATGGCGGGGGCAGGCCCACTGATGTCCGAGAGCACGATCAGCAGCCACAGCGCGGTCGCGGCCATCGCGAGCGCTGCGAAGGCGCGCAGCTTCAGCATCCAGCGTCCCGGCCGCGGGAACAGCGCGGCAAGGCGCGGCGCCGCTGCGAGACAGAGATAGGGCGCAGCCATCCCGAGGCCGAGCCCGGTGAACACGAGCACGATCTGAGGCGCCGCCTGCGACAGCGCAAAGGCGACGGCAGTGCCGACGAAGGGAGCCGAGCACGGCGTCGCCAGCAGCGTCATGACGAAGCCGTTCACAAGATGGCTTGCGATCGTGCGCTGGCTCGTGACGGCGCCGAGGCGGCCTGCGACCCACCACGGCAGGGTGATCTCGAACAGGCCGAGCAGATTGGCGCCGAACGCGGCGAGCACGATGATCATTGCAATGAGGAAAACAGGCTGCTGAAACTGCAGGCCCCAGCCGACTTCGGCGCCGGTCGCCTTCAGGCCTGAGAGGACGAGCGCGAGGCTCACGAATGACGCGACGATGCCGGCGGCCGTGGCCAGGAATGCCGTCCGCGGCGAAGCCGAGCGCCCCGGCTCATGATCGACCAGTGACACCAGCTTCAGGGACAGCACCGGAAACACGCACGGCATGAAGTTGAGAATGAAGCCTCCGAGCAGCGCGATGCCGAGAATGGTCCAGATCGATGCGGCGGCGGGGTGAGGCGTTGCCGTCCCCGGAGCGGCGGCAGCGGGCGCAGCTCCGGCGGCGTTCACGGCAAGCGTGGTTTCGATCGATCTGTCGCCATCAACCAGCGTCACCCGAAGCCTGTCGATCGGACCGGCCTGATCGAGACCCTGCACCGGCACGGTGATCCGGACGCCGCCATCCGACGTCCTGCCCACCCGCGCGCGGCCGCCGGAGACTGCGTCATTGCCATCGAGAAAGACGTCCGGTGCGACTAGCGGCGGGGAGGCCTGCGCGTCGAGCAGCAGCTGCGGCTTGGCTTGACGATCGAGGCGCAGGGCCGTGATGGACAGCCCGGGCAACGTCTCGCGCGGGACGCTGTGCCGCCATTCGTCGATCTGCGCCTGATCGTTCGGCTGGCGTGTCGCCGTGGGGATATCGGCCTCGAGCTGCGCCTCCTGCTGGGTGCAGATGACAGAGCACACGAACAGGACGGCCTTCAGAGCCAGATGCGCCGGAGCCGTCCCGTCCTGGAGCCGTACCCGCAAGGGAAACAGCACGTGCTCGTCATAGCCGAAGGTGTCGATGTCCTGCTCGGTGAAGCGGCGCGGCGCCGGCCATTCGACGGTGACGTCAGCGATGTTGCGGGAGCCGGACCAGTCGAATTCGGGCGGTGCGCCGGCATCGCCGGCTGAGCGCCAATAGGTGTGCCAGCCCGATCCGAGCCTGACATCCAGGCCCGCCCAGGCCTCGGTCGGACCGCCGTCGGCTCGCGCGACCTCGCCGACCAGCAGGCGTGTGTCGACCTCCGGCTTGTGCGGCAGGCCGCCGGCTGCGGCCATCGTTGGGGCCAGATGGAACGCCCCGAGCAACAGGGTGGCCAGGCCGAGTTGACGAATGGACATGAAGAACTCCCTCGCGCTGATCGCGCACGGCATGGGCAGCCGCGCTGCCGCATTCGGCGTCGGGCGAGCCCGCTCACCGGTCGCCGGAGCCGATCCGGTCGAGATGCGATCGATAAGGATATTCGTCCGCGCAAGCCGCCGCGTTACGTCGCGTGCGACAAGGCGACGGAGATAGGCCTAGGAGAGCCGACAGGGAGGGCGGTAGGGCGAGGACGCGTGGCACTGCGTCAACAGCGCATCATCGTGCGGTCGCCATGTCAGCATCTGAGGCGCCGCAACCGGCTGCGCAGTCGCACCGTCGCTCGTCGGAATGGCCGTAACACCCGCTCCGGCAAACGGGCAGATGTTGATGGTGCCTGGAAGCACCGCCTTCTTGCACGGCTTTGGCGCGTCCGTCCCGGTGCGAGACCACTGACGCGTCGCATCGGCTTTACCGGCCGTCGCGGCCGCAGCCGACTCGAATGCACCGAGAAGAGGAGCCAGGCCCATGACGATCGCGATCATCGCCGCTGCCAAGCGGCGCATCATCGCATGCATCGTGAGAACGGGACGCCTCATCGGGGATCATCAGCTCCAGTCGGAACTGGTCGCGCAAACCCGCCGTGTTTGGCAACTGACATCTTCGTGACGCTGCAGTGGCGCAGCGAGTGGTGGCGCTTGTACATGATTTGTTGTCAGAGCACGTTGATCGGGACCTTCAGGAAGGTCTTGCCGGTCTCGTCCGCAGGCGGGAGATGCCCGGCCCGAATGTTGACCTGCAGCGAGGGAATGATCAGGCGGGGCATGCCCAGTGTCTTGTCGCGGGCCTCGCGGAGCGCGACGAACTCGTCCTCGGTCATTCCGTCCCGCGCATGGATATTGTGCAGTCGTTCCTCGCCCACGGTCGTTTCCCAGCGCACGGCGCGGCCGTTCGGGCTGTAGTCGTGACACATGAACAGCCGGGTCTCGTGCGGCAGCGTTTCGAGGATCTTACGGATCGAGCGAAACAGCGTGCGCGCATTGCCGCCGGGGAAATCGGCCCGCGCAGTGCCGCCATCCGGCATGAACAGGGTGTCGCCGACGAAGGCCGCATCGCCCATGACATGGGTGGTGCAGGCGGGCGTGTGCCCCGGCGTGTGCATCACGAACGCCGTCATCGCGCCGATGCGGTAGGTGTCCCCGTCCTTGAACAGGCGGTCGAACTGGCTGCCGTCGCGGCGAAACTCGGTGCCCTCGTTGAAGACTTTGCCGAAGGTCTCCTGCACGGTCAGGATATGCTCGCCGATGCCGACCTTGCCGCCGATCCTGCCCTGGATGTAGGGCGCGGCGGACAGATGATCGGCGTGCGCGTGCGTCTCGATCAGCCATTCGGGCTGCAGACCGTTCAGCTTCACATAGTCGATCAGCATGTCGGCCGACCGCGTGCTGATACGGCCGGCCGCGTAGTCGATGTCGAGGACGGGATCGATGATCGCGCAGGCCGCGGACGACGGGTCCTTCACGACGTAACTGATCGTGCTGGTTTCCGGATCGAAGAAACCCGCGACCTTGGGCTGCACGCGCGGATCGATGGGATGGGACATGGCTGCTGCTCCACGATGAAGCTTGCCGGGCGGCACCGTCGCCCAGGCGTTGTCTGTCGTCCTGGCCGATCTAGGACGTTGCGCCGGACCTGGTTCCGCAGGTGTTGATGCCGAGGATCGCGTAGGGCGGGCACCAGCCGATCAGCGCCGTACCGAGCGGAATCAGACCCAGCAGACCCCACAGCGTCTGCGGGCCGATGATGGTGAGGCTCAGGATGGCCAGTCCCACGATGATCCGGATCAGCCGATCGATCTTGCCAACGTTCTGTGTCATCTCGCGCTTCCTTTGCCTTGTGATGATGAGACCATAGAATGCGGTGCCGGGACGGTATGTAACTAAGTCACCAAGCCAGGTGCTTTCTAGCCATGCTGCGCAAGCTGCGAGAGCGCCGGCCCGTCGGTGATCTCGACCGCCCCGCGAGTCACTCGCAGCCAGCCGCGCCGCGCGAATTCGTTGAGCTGACGGCTGATCACCTCCCGCGCGCTGCCGAGCTCGTTGGCGAGGTCCTGGTGCGTCGCGGCGATGTGCTGCTTCGGTCCGGCGAGCTCGAGAAGCTTCTGCGCCAGTCTCACGTCGATCCGCTGAAAGGCGACCTCCTCGATGATGCGGAAGAGGTTCGTGACCCGGCGGCTGAACGCTGTGAAGACGAACTGGCGAAATTCGCGTGAGCTCGCGATCAGCGTGTCGAACATCGTGCGGGGGATCGCCACGGCGCGTATTCGCGTCTCCGCGATGCCCTCGGCCTGGTATTCCTCGTAGCCCATCAGGCAGGCGGTGGTGAGGGCGCAGCTTTCGCCGGCCTGGACGCGGTAGAGCACGATCTCACGGCCGGACTCGGACGTCTGCTGCACGCGAATCGTCCCGTCCAGCAGCAGCAGAAAGGACTCCGGCGCCTGACCGGGACCGAAGATGCGGCTGCCTTCAGGAAGCTCGACGATCAGGCTGGTATCGCGCAGCTGGACGAAAAGGTCGTGCGGCAGCTGTCGAAGCAGCGGGAAGGCGTGGGTCCAATCGTCCTTGTGCGCCATCACGGTGCATCGGCGGATATGGCCGTCATCGCAGCGACGTCGAAAGCAGAGGCGAAGAACGGCTCCATGACGAACTCCCGATACCTTCCCTGCGAATACCGGTATCGCGGGCGCGGTCGTCTTCGATTGAGCTACATCAACGTCGAAACGGCCGATCGCGGCACTGCGCGACCGCGTGATCGCGTCCTACACGCTGCTCAGCGCCGTCGGCCGCCTCGACGTCCATACCCTCGGCCTGAACACGCCGGATTATCTGCCCGAACTGCACTATCATCAGGTTCGTGACGCCTGGCACGGGATCCCCCGCCGTCGGGGCAGTCGCGCGACGTCTCGGAGGAAAGAGCACGCGCGCAAGAACGTCGGGCAGAGTTACCGCCCCGCGCCGCCCGTCATTCGAGGCAGGTCCAATACTCAAAAGAAACACTTTGAACCGTAATCTGTCGCAAGCATGATCCGCTCCTTGCGGCCCCGATCCATCGAACCCGGCGCAAAATGATGGCAAATGCTGACACCGAAGAGCCGAGCGCGGTCCACGCCCCGCCTGGCCTGTCCGGCGGGGGGCTCGGTCCCCTGATGCTGGGAGCGCTGGGCGTCGTCTACGGCGACATCGGCACCAGCCCGCTCTATACGATGAAGACGGCCCTGGAGTGGGCCGGCGGCGCCGATGCTGACGCCGCGCTCGGCATGCTGTCGCTGATCGTCTGGACGCTGCTGATCACCACCTCGATCAAATACGTCGCCGTCGTGATGCGCGCCGATAATGATGGCGAAGGTGGTATCCTGGCCCTGATGTCGCTGCTCGGGATCAAGCACGGCGAGCGGCTCGGAGTGATCGCGATCGGATTGATTGGCGCCGCCTTGCTCTACGGTGATGGCGCCATCACCCCGGCCATCTCGGTGCTGAGCGCACTCGAAGGGCTCAAGACGCCACTGCCTCAGATCACGCCTTACATCGTGATGCTCTCCGCGATCATCCTGGTGGGTCTGTTCGTGTTGCAGGCCCAAGGCACGGACCGCATCGGCAGACTGTTCGGCCCGGTGATGATCGTCTGGTTCGTCATCATCGGCGCCCTTGGCTTGTCCGGTATCCTGCGTCATCCAACCGTGTTGGCGGCGCTCGATCCGCGTTACGGTCTCGTCTATCTCTTCGGCCATGGGATGACAGGCTTCCTCGTACTGGGCGCCGTCTTCCTGTGCGCCACCGGCGCCGAGGCGCTCTACGCGGACATGGGACATTTCGGCGCCCGTCCGATCCGGTTCGCCTGGTACGGACTCGTGCTGCCGTGCCTGATCCTCAATTACGCTGGCCAGACCGCTGTCGTGGTTGACGGTGCGCTTGGCCAGGAGGCCAATCCCTTCTTCGCGCTGTGCCCGGCCGCGCTGCAACTGCCGCTTGTCGCGCTGGCGACGGTCGCCACCATCATCGCCAGCCAGGCCATCATCAGCGGCGCGTTCTCGATGACGCGGCAGGCGATCCAGCTCGGGCTGTGCCCGCGTCTTCATATCGCGCAGACATCGGCCACCGGCTATGGCCAAATCTATATCGGCTTCGTCAATTGGACGCTGATGGCGTTGACGCTCGGGCTGGCGTTCGGCTTCAAGTCGTCGGACAATCTCGCGGCGGCCTTCGGCATCGCGGTGTCGCTGACCATGCTGCTGACCTCGATTCTGATGTTTCTGACCATGCGCGAGATCTGGAAATGGAGCTTCGCAGCCAGTCTGCTCATTGCCGGTCTCTTTGTCCTGGTGGATCTGAGCTTCGTCAGCGCCAATCTGATGAAGGTGCTGGAAGGAGGCTGGTTTCCCCTCGTCGTCGCCGCGATCATCTTCTTCCTCATGATGACATGGCGGCAGGGCCGGGATCTGCTGCTCAGGAAGCTCGAGCGCGACACGCTGCCGCTCGCGATCTTCATCGCCCAGGTCGGCGCCAAGGCGCGGGTGTCCGGCACCGCGGTCTACATGACCAGCCGGCTCGATGTCGTCCCCGTGCCGCTGCTCCACAATCTGAAGCACAACAAGGTGCTGCACGATCGCATCGTGCTCCTGCACGTCGTCACCGCGAGCACGCCGCGCGTCGCGCCCGATCAGCGCATCGAGGTCGAGCATCTCGGGAGCAATTTCCACACCATGACGCTGCGCTATGGCTTCATGGAGCAGCCGGATATCCCTGAAGCTCTCGATCAATGCCGCGAGCGCGGGCTGACGTTCAACATGATGGAGACGTCGTTCTTCGTCGGACGGGTCAAGATCGTGGCCGAGCGGCGATCGCGCCTCGCCGCCGTTCAGGCCCACCTGTTCGAAATCATGCACCGCAACGCCATGGCGGCCACCGAATTCTTCCGCATCCCTCCGAACCGCGTGATCGAGCTCGGCGGACAGGTGGAGATCTGACCGCGGACGGGAGAATACTGTCTGAAGTCCTTTGGAGCGGCTCGGCCGCGTTCGCGTCCAACCTGCCGTCTATCGGCTCGTGCGTGGGGTGGGACCGTAGGCATCCATGGCCGGCGGCCGAAAGATGTTATTCTCCAATGCGGCTTGACTGACACGCTCCACCGATCCGCAACAACGTCTGTCGCTGGCGTTTCGGTTCCGATTCTGCCGATGGATTGGCCGACCGCTCCGTCCGCTCAGGCCGCCACCTCGAACTGGGGCTCTGCGATGGTGGGTATCGCGACGTAGCGGACCCCAACTACCAACTTCCCCACCATCACCCTTGGCGTCGCAAGAACCCGGTGATCGTAACCTTTTCCCAGATGCCTGCTGCGGCAAAGGGGTCGGCGCGATTGAACGCTTCGACCTCGGCACGACCGGGGGCTTCGACCAGGAACAGGCTTCCGATCATCTTCGAACCATCGTCGGAGACGAGCGGGCCGGACATCACGATCGTGACCGCGAGGCGAGAGCTGTCGCCGAGATAAGCCTTGTGCGCGTCATAGTTGGCAAGTCGGACCGGCAGCGCATCGGACCGATCGAGGGCGTGGATGGCGAAAAGCATTGGTCTCTCCGTGATTGACGAGGGGCCGGCTCCCAGCTGGCAGCCGGCCCGGAGGCTGACGAGAAGATCGGTCCGCTATTTCGCGCCGAGCTTGCTGGCGTCTTCGAAGGTCGGACACGTCCGCTGTTCCAGCGGTATGTCGAACGGCTGATAGTTCTCCTTGGTGATGACGGTCGGCTTCAGCACGATCTCGCTGATCACCGGCTGGCCACGAAGCGAGCGGACGACCATCATGGTGCCGAGGCAGCCCTGGGCGAAGCCGTTATAGTCGCCGCTGGCGAGCAGTTTTCCCGATTTGATCGCGTCGATGGCTTCCTTGGTGCCGTTGATCCCGATCACCTGGGCCTTGCGGTTGGCGCCGTCCAGCGCCTCGATGGCGCCGACGGCCATGGCGTCGTTGGCGGCGAGCACGCCGTCGATCTGCGCATTGGACTGCATCAGGTTTTCCATCACCTGCAGGGCCTGCAGGCGCTGATAGTTCCCGGGCTGCGAGGCCAGGAGCTTTGCTCCGGGATTTTCCTTGAGGGCGTCATTGAACCCGCGCACGCGATCGACATTGGTCAGCGAGCCCTTGACGCCTTCAATGATCACGACGTTGCCCTTGCCGCCGAGCGTCTTGAGCAGGAACCGGCCCGTCTCCAGGCCGAGGCTGTAGTCGTCGGCCCCGACGAACGAGACGAACTTGCCGCCGGCCGAACGGTCGGTGATGTTGACGACGGGAATCTTGGCGTCATTGATCTTCTCGACTCCGGGCACCATCGCCTTGTAGTCGACTGGCGTGAAGACGATGGCGCTCGGCTTCTTCACCACGACGTCCTCGATCTGGCTGAGCTGCTCGGGGATCGAGTCCGGCTTGGTCGGGATGTAGTGGAGAACCTTGGCGTTCAGCACCTTCGCCATGTTGTCGGCGCCGACCCGCACCGTCTGGAAGAACGGGTTGGTCTGGTTCTTGGTGAAGACGGCGATGGTTTCGCCGTCGGCGCGGGCCTGCGTCGTGACGGCCGCGATCAGAATTGACAAAGCGAGGCAGCGCGATATCCGGTGTTCCATTTGGTTTCCATCCCTGGTTTTCTTGGTTGTCGTACAAGTTCATTGCGTCGGGCGCCGCGTCTTCATGTCGAGCCAGACGGCGATGATCACGATGATGCCGGTGACGAGCGGCTGCCAGTTCGCGCTGATCGAGAGCAGGTTCATGCCGTTCAGCACGAGCGTGAGAATCAAGGCGCCGATGAAGGTGCCGAAGACGGTGCCGACGCCGCCGAACAGCGAGGTGCCGCCGATCAGGACGGCGGCAATGGCAGGCAGCGTCAGGCTCTCGCCGATGTCGGCCTCGGCGGAATTGAGCCGTGACAAGAAGATGATGGATGCGAGCCCGGCCATGGTGCCGGAGACGGTGTACACGAGCAATAGCCGGCGCGCGACCGGAATGCCCGAGAGTCGCGCTGCGACCGGATTGGCGCCGATGGCGTAGATCTCCTGGCCCCATGTGGTGCGTTGCGCGAACAGCGTGCCGATCGCGAGAAACACCAGCAGCAGATAGACCGGGATCGGCAGCCCCAGGAAATAGCCGCTGCCGATCTGGCGGAAGCCGGCCGGGAAGCCGTGGATGGTCTCTCCAGCCATGTACCAGTAGGTGACGCCGTTCAGCACCCACAGCATGCCGTAGGTGGCGATGAAGGACGGGATACGGAGCGCCGTGACCATGAACCCGTTCAGAAATCCGACGGTGCCTCCCGCGAGCAGCCCGGTGACGATTCCGAGCGTGGGCGAGCCGGTCTGATGGATCACGGTGCCGGCAAGGCAGGCCGACAGCGCGACGTTGGCGCCGACCGACAGATCGAGGCCTGCGGTCAGCACGACCAGAGTCAGGCCAGAGGCGATGAAGAAGGTCAGGCTCGCCTGCCGGAGCACGTTGAGGATGTTGCCGAGGCTGAGGAAGGAGTCGCTCAGCACGGCCAGTGCGGCGCAGATCAAGAGCGCAGCGAGCAGCCGGTAGAACACTTGTGCCGTGCTCTGCGACAGCAACGACCGCGGCGGCAACACGCTCTCTTTGGTGATGTCGGTCATGACCGGCTCCGCAGGCCGTCGAGGAACATCGCGACGATGACGAGCGCACCGACGCTCGCGACCTGCACGGAGGAGGGCAACGACACCAGATTGAGCCCGTTGCGCAGCACGCCCACCGCGATGACGCCGAGCACGGTGCCGAGCAGCCAGCCATTGCCGCGCTCGAACGAGGTGCCACCGACCGCCACCGCCGCGATGGCGTCGAACTCAAGCCCGAGCCCTGCAGTGGGGTGCCCCGAATTCATCCGGGCCGTCATCAGCAGGCCGGCGATGCCGGCCATCGTGCCGCCGATCGCGTAGACCGCGATGAGCAGCCGGGTGGGCGACAGGCCGGCATATCTGAGCGCCTCGCGATTGCCGCCGAGCGCGAAGATGTAGGTGCCGAACCGCGTGTGGTAGAGCAGGCCGTGAAACACGCCGTAGGTTGCAAGCCCCATGATGACGGGCACGGGGATGCCGAGCAGATTGGCCGAGTAGATGTCGCGCACGCTGTGGGGAATGCCGACCACGCTCTGGCCGTCGCTCACGATCAAGGACAGGCCCTGCGCCATGCCGAGGGTGGCGAGGGTGGCCACGAACGGCGGAATCCCGACGATCGCGACCAGCCAGCCATTGACGGTGCCGAACGCCGCGCCGACCAGGACGGCGGCGCCAAACCCCAGCAGCATTGATTTGGTCGCGAGCGAGACGATGGCGACGCACAGCGAGGTCAGCGTCAGCACCGCACCCATCGAGAGGTCGAGCCCCTCGGTCATGATGATCAGCGTCATCGGCAGCGCGAGCATGGTCAGGATCGTCGACTGCACCAGCACGTTGGAGAGGTTCGCGGCCGAGAGAAAGCCCGGCGCGACCGCGCCGAACAGCGCGATCAGCAGCACCAGCACGATCGCCACCCCGGGGATACGCTGCAGCGAACGGATCGGCGAAACGACGGCAGTGTCACTCATCATGCATCCCCAGTCGCACGATATTCTCCTCGGTCAGCTCGCTGCGTGACAGGTGTCCGGCAATGCGCCCGTCCCGCATGACGTAGGCGCGGTCGCAGACGTGGCAGATCTCGATCTGCTCGGACGAGATCATCAGGGCTGCGGCGCCCTCGGCGACCAGCCGGTCGATCAGCGCGAAGATCTCGGACTTGGCGCCGACGTCGATGCCGCGCGTCGGCTCGTCGAAAATGAACAGCTTCGCGCCGGCCGCCAGCCACTTGCCGATCACGACCTTCTGCTGATTGCCGCCCGACAGCAGGCCCACCGTCTGGCGCGCCGTCGGCGTTGCGATCCGCAGTTGCCGGATCAGCCCGTCTGCGGTGCGCTGCGCGCCGCGTGGATCGTAGAGCCCGCTCGGAAACAGCTTCTTCAGTGCAGATACGACGAGATTGTCGCCGACCGAGCGCAGCAGCGCGAGACCTTCGCTCTTGCGGCTCTCGGGGATCAGCGCGATGCCGCGACGAGCGGCGATATCAGGCTCGCCCGAGATCGGCCTGCCGTCGAAGACGATCTCGCCCTCAGCGACCGGATCGGCGCCGAAGATCGCGCGCGCCACCTCGGTGCGGCCGGATCCGACGAGACCGCATAGGCCGACGATCTCGCCCCGTCGCACCTCGATGTTGATGTCGGAGATGCCGGTCGTCGAACTCAGTCCCTTGACCTGCAGCAGCAGTTCGCCCGGCGCTTCCGCGAAATGGCGCGGATAGGTCATGTCGATATTGCGGCCGACCATCATGCGCACCAGCTGGTCGGGGGTGACGTCGGCGGGGCGGAGATCGTCGATGCGGCGGCCGTCACGCAGCACGGTGATGCGGTCGCCGAGCGCGAACACTTCGGCCATGCGGTGCGAGATGTAGACGATCGCGACACCATCCGCCTTCAGCCGGCCAATCAGCGCGAACAGCAGCTCCGCTTCGCGATCGGACAGCGCTGCCGTCGGCTCATCCATCACCAGGATCCGCGCATTCTGGCTGATCGCCTTGGCGATCTCGACCATCTGCTGCTGCGCGACGCCGAGCGTGTCGACGATGACGGAGGGGTCGATGTCGAAGCCGATGCTGTCGAGCACGCGTTTGGCGTCGGCCAGGATCCTGCGGCGGTCGATGGTGCCGGGGAAGCTGCCTTTCGGCTCGCGGCCGAGATAGATGTTCTGCGCGATGTCGAGAAACGGCACCAGCGAGAATTCCTGGAAGATCACGGCGATGCCGAGCTTCTGCGCATCGGCCGTCGAGGCGATCGCAACCTTGTCGCCCTTGAAGTAGAATTCGCCTGCATCGGCGCTGGTGGCGCCGCACAGGATCTTCATCAGGCTGGACTTGCCGGCGCCGTTCTCGCCGAGCAGCATGTGGACTTCGCCCGGGTAGATCGCAAACGAGACGTCATCCAGCGCCTTGACGCCGGGAAACGTCTTGCTGATGCCGCGCAGCTCCAGCAGCGGTGCGGGCGATGACGCTGCGGTGGGCGGTGCGGCGCTCATGGCCGCGCTCCGCCGGCAAAGATCTTCCCCGGGTTCATCAGACCGTGAGGATCGAGCGCGGCCTTGATCGAACGCATCACACCAACGGCCTCGCCGAGCTCGTGCTCGAGATAGTCGATCTTGCCGAGCCCGATGCCGTGCTCTCCGGTGCACGTGCCGTCCATCGCGAGCGCGCGCGCCACCATGCGGGCCTGCAGCGCCTGGGCGCCGGCGAGCTCGTGCTCATCAGTTGGATCGATCAGGATCAGCATGTGGAAATTGCCGTCACCGACATGGCCGACGATCGGCGCGATAAAGCCATGCGCATCGGCATCCCGGCGGGTCTCGGTCAGACATTCGGCGAGCCGCGAGATCGGCACGCAGACATCGGTGATGACGGCGCGGGCGCCGGGCCGCAAGCCGAGGCCGGCGTAGAGCGTATTGTCGCGGGCGTGCCAGAGACGGCTGCGGTCCTCGGCCGCCTTCGCCCAGGCGAAACCACGGCCGCCATGCTCGATCGCGATCGCCTCGGCCGTCTGCGCCTGCTCGGCGACGGCCGCCTCCGAGCCGTGAAATTCCAGGAACAGGGTCGGGGCTTCCCGATAGCCGAGCTTCGCATAGGCGTTGATGCCGCGCATCATGACGTCATCGACGAGCTCGATGCGGGCGGCGGGGACGGCCGACTGGATCAGCGCGATCGCGGTGTCGACCGCGTCGTGCAAAGTCGGGAAGCTGCAGGTTGCGGCCGAGATCGCCTGCGGCAGGGGATGCAGCTTCAGCGTGATCTCGGTGATCACGCCGAGCGTCCCCTCCGAGCCGACGAACAGCCGCGTCAGATCGTAGCCGGCGGCGGATTTGCGCGCACGCCTCGCGGTGCGGATCACTCGGCCGTCGGCCAGCACCACCTCCAAGGCGAGCACGTTGTCCTTCATGGTGCCGTAGCGTACGGCCATGGTGCCCGAGGCGCGGGTCGAGGTCATGCCGCCGATCGAGGCGTCGGCCCCGGGATCGATCGGAAAGAACAGGCCGGTCCCGCGCAGCTCTGCATTGAGCTGCTTGCGCGTGATGCCGGGCTGCACCACGACGTCCATGTCGGCATCGTGCACCGACAGCACCCTGTTCATGCGGGCGAAGTCGAGACAGACGCCTCCGGCGACGCAAGCGGCATTGCCTTCGAGCGATGTGCCGGCGCCGAACGGGACGATCGGCATGCCGGCCTCGGCGCAAAGCTGGACGATCTGGACGACCTCCTGCGTCGTCTCGGGAAATACGACGATGTCGGGCGGCAGCGTGGGGTAGTAGGATTCGCTCTGGCCATGCTGATCCAGCACGCCGCGCGCGATGCTCGCGCGTGGTCCGACCAGGTTCGAAAGCCGCTCGGCCAATGCGCCGGTGCCGACCCGCACGTCCATCATCCCTCCCGTCTTTCTCGACGATGCCGGACTCTTTACGGTCCTTGTCGCCAGCTCAGCTCAAGCCTGATCCGCGCCGTGCGCAAGCTGTTTTAGGCCGAAGTCATAATTGAGATAAAAATATCCGTCCGTCACCATGCGGCCATCTGGCGCACGGCCCGGCGGGCAGCGCGCGAAGGCGCGGATCAGGCTGTCCTTGACGCCGAACACGACATCGGAGTCGAGATATTGGTCTCCGGCGACGAAGACATGCGTCACGAGCCGCTCGAAGCCCGGCGCCGAGATCATGAAATGCACATGCGCCGGCCGCCACGGGTGCCGTCCCTGCGCCGCCAGCATCTCGCCGACCGGTCCGTCATTCGGGATCGGATAGGCGGCGGGCTTGATCGACCAGAAATGGAAGCGGCCGTCGGCGTCGGTCCGGAATCGCGCGCGCATGGCGAGATCGCCGATCTGCTCGAGCCGCTGCACGTCATAGTAGCCGTCGTCATCGGAGTGCCAGACGTCCACGACGGCGCCCGCAAGCGGACGTCCGTCCGCGCTCGCGACCGAGCCGGTCACCAGCATCGGATCGCCTTTCATCGGCCCCGAGATGTCTTCGCCATTCGGCTTTTCCGGCGCGGCCTGGACGAAGAAGGGGCCGAGCACGGTGGTCTCGGTGGCGCCGTCCGGCACGGGATGATTGATGGCATCGACCAGCATGGAGACGCCGAGCGTGTCCGACAGCAGGATGAATTCCTGGCGCTTGTCGTCGCACATGTGGCCCGTGCGCGTGAGGAAGTCGATGCCGTACTCCCATTCCTTCTGGCTAGGACGCACTTCACGCACGAAGGCATGGAGATGGCGCACCAGCGCCTCGCTCACCTGTTTGATCCGCGGATCGCTCGTGCCCGCCAGGCGCTCGATCACCGCGTTCGTGATCGTGGTCTCGTCGAAGTTCCGCAAGACGCTGTCTCCTCTCAGAATGACGGTTCGCCGAGACCGGACAGCCGCTCGAGGTGCCGGACGGTGGCGAGGAAGTCGGTGTCGGCGTCGCCCTGCGCGACCAGCGCGCCATAGGTCTCGCGGACCTGCGCCGCGAGCTGCAACGGCACGCCGACGGCGTGACCGGCGCCGAGAATGAGATCGAGATCCTTGGCCATCTGCGCGCAGGAGAAGGTCGGGGCAAAGTCGCGCGCCAGGAGCGGCGCCGTCTTGTACTTCACCATCGGCGAGGCGATCGCGCTGTCATGCAGCACCTTCAGAATGTCCGCCCAGGCGATGCCGCCCTTGCGCGCCAGCGCGAGGCTTTCGGCCATCATCGCCGCGGTCGTCGCAATCATCAGGTTGACGGCGAGCTTGGCGTAGCGGGCTTCTTCCGCCGCGCCGAGATAAGTCTGCGCGCGCGTGAAACTCGCCAGCAGCGGCGTGATACGCTCGTAGGCGTCACGGGGGCCCGACACGAAGCAGGTCAGCTCGCCGGTATGGGCGATGCTGGCATTGCCGGAGATGGGTGTGCGCAGATAGGCGACGTCGCGTGCGCTCGCCGCGGTCGCGACCGCGCTCGACGCGTCGACGCCTACGGTGCTCGTCTCGATCAGGATCGCGTTCGGCGCCATGCCCTCGATCAGTCCGTTGCTGCCCAGCATGGCCGCGCGCAGCGCATTGTCGTCCGGCAAAGACGAGATGACCACGGCGTGGTCGCGTGCCGCTTCGACGGCGGACGACGAGGCGGCGATGCCCTGGGCGTGCGCCTCGTCGAGCCGGGCGGCGTTCCGGTCGAACGCCGTGACGGCATAGCCGGCCTTGGCGAGCCGCACCGCGATCGGCAGGCCTATCTTGCCGATCCCGATGAAGGCGATGCGTTTATCAGGAGGTGACATGAGCGTCGTCCGTTGGTCGTCTCACCGGCATCTCCTGCTGAATTCGAACCCGGCGCATGTTTGAGTCCGTTTACGCCGGCATGGGGCGTTCGCCGGCCCAGGCCCGCGCGATCAGGTCGCGGATGGCGTCGCGCGCCAGCGGCCGCGGATTCCAATAGGCGTTGGTCACAGCAAGGTCGGCCGCCTTGTCGATGCCGCTCTCGGGCATGCCGATGTCGCGCAGCGCGAGCTTGGCATTGAGCCGCCCGGCGAGATCATAAAGACCCTGTGCCGCGTCATCTGCGCCGACGGCGCGGGCGATGCGCGCCATCGCCGCGGGGGCCGCGTCGCGGTTGTAGTTGAGCGCATGCGGCAGCACGATGGTATGCGTTTCGGCATGTGGCAGATCGAACGTGCCGCCCAGCGTATGGCAGAGCTTGTGGTGCAGCGCCATGCCGACAGTGCCGAGGCACACCCCGCACAGCCAGGCCCCATACAGCGCCTCGGTCCGCGCCTCCCGGTCATCGGGCGTGGCGGCGATGGCGGGCAGGGCGTGCGCCAGCGCGCGGATGCCTTCTTCCGCCATCAACGATGTCACCGGATTGCCGTCGCGTGCATACAGCGCCTCCGCGGCATGCGCGATCGCGTTGATGCCGGAGGAAACCGTCAGTCCGACCGGCAGGGTCAGGGTCAGATCGACGTCGTAGATCACCGTCTCCGGCAGGACGGCGATGTCGCGCAAAGTGGTCTTCAGCCCGTTCTCGGTCTGGCCGAGGATCGGCGTCATCTCGGAGCCGGCATAGGTTGTCGGAATGCAAAGTTGATTGACGCCAGTTCGCAACGCCAATGCCTTGCCCAGGCCGGTGGTCGATCCGCCCCCCAGCGCGACCACGCAATCGGCGTCGCATGCCGTCATCGCGGCGCGCGCCCGCTCGGTGACCTCGACCGGCGTGTGCATGGTCGCGCCAGGGAACAGGCCTGCATAGAGTGGCCCCAGCGCGGCACCGAGCTTGGCGCCCTCCGCCTCCTGCTGTGGCGTGGTCAGCACCAGCGCGCGCTTGCCGCCGAGCCGTTCGATCTCGGCTCGTGCCGCGCTCAGCGTGCCGCTGCCGAACACCACACGGCAGGGCAAGGTCTCGAAAGTGAACGAGCCCATCATGTGCCGGTCTCCGGGTTGATGGGATAGTCGACCTGGAAGCGGCCGATCCTGATGTCGCCAAGCTCCTCGCGCACGCGAAGGTGCTCGGGATGGGACGCATAGGCGGTCAGCGCGGCACTGCTTGCGAATTCGGAGAACAGGACGACATCGCAGGCATAGTCGACGTTGCTGACATCCAGGCCGACCTCGATGCGTGTCAGGCCGTCGATCCGGCCTCTCAAGCCCTCGAACAGGGTCTTGACCTTGAGGCGGGCCGCGGTGCGCTCTGCAGGCGTCTCGGCCCGCAGCCGCCACATCACGATGTGCCTGATCGGACCCGACATGCCCGTGCTTCCTCGCCTGTCTTCATTTTGTGGGACGATTTTGCCTTGCGCAGATCGGAAATAAAGGTCAAAAATTGTAACTCTCTTTTCCGCTGTGCGTAAGAATGGACCGGTTGCTCCAACTCGAGGTGTTCGCCAAGACGGCCGAGATGGGCAGCCTGTCGAAGGCGGCGGACGCCTTGCGGATGTCGAACGCGGCCGCGAGCCGGCACCTCAGCGCGCTGGAGGAGAGGCTGGCCGTTCGCCTGATCGAGCGTAACACGCGCCGGCTCTGGCTGACCGAAGCCGGGCAGCAGTTCCTCCAGCGCTGCAGCGCGCTGCTCAACGAGCTGGCCGAAGCCGAGGACGCGGTGAGCGACCGCGCGCTGTCGCCGCAGGGGATGCTGCGCGTCACCAGCTCGCTCTCGTTTGCGACCATCTATCTCGCGCCGATGCTGCCGGCGTTCCGCGCGATGTATCCAAAACTGAACGTGCAGATCATCGCCGCCAATCGCTACCCTGATTTCATCGAGGCGGGGATCGACGTGGCGATTCGCACCCGTGAGCACGAACCCGACTCCGGCATCGTCGTCCGCCGCATCGGCCAGATGCGGCGCGTGCTGGCTGCCGCACCGTCCTATCTGGCCAGCCGCGGGCGCCCCAATCTGCCCGCCGAGCTGGTACGGCACGACATGCTGATCTACAATCTCGCCAACGATCCCTATTCCCTGTCGTTGCGCAGCGGCAACGCGGTCCAGACGATTCGGATCGCACCGACCCTCGACAGCAACGACGGCCAGGTGATCCGCGGCGCTGCGCTCGCAGGCCTGGGGATACTGATCCAGCCGCTCTACATCGTGCAGGGCGATATTCTTGCCGGCAAGCTGGTGCCGATCCTGCTGGATTGGGAGTTGCCGCTTCTGACGATGAACATCGCCTATCAGAACCGCGTCAGGCTGCCGGCCAAGATCAGGGTGTTCGCGGACTTTCTGGTCGAGCATATCCGCGCCCATTCCGCCCCGGGGATCTGGATCGAGGCGACGAAGTAGGAATGGAGCTGCACTGGCACCGACATGCGCTGAAGTGCAGCTTAGAGCGGAAGCGAATGCTGGTGCCGGAACACTGAAAATTCGGAGCGTGGCCGGGTTGCCGATTGCAACGGCGAGCGCAGTCTTTGCCTCGAAAAATTTCTCTTTCTATTTTTCAGAAATCGTGCTTATCTATCGCCAACCCGCCTCGTGCAGAGGGACGTACGCGTCGTCACGAAACGTGGAGGTGGGCTGCGATGGACGTGACGGCTGTGCCGACGAGCGCAGTGGTTACGTACGGCGAAGTCGTGTGGTCCTGGCCTCTCGACGCTGAGGTCAAGTTCGCGAGTGATGCTTTGACGGCTCGCGCGGGCGATGGGGGCAAGAAAGCCGATCCCCAGGGAGAGCAAGAAGGACACCGTTAAAACCGTTGCGCGGGGAAGGCCGGGTCTGTCCGGCTGTACCTGTGGTACCTGCCGCCTGCATTTTTTTGAGCAGGCGGGCCACGGGCCTCAGCCGAGGTCCGGCCTTCTCCGCGCCCTCTCGTGATTCAAGAGGGACATGATCGATGCACCACCCGGGCACGATGTGCCGCGGGACCGTGATGTCATGTCTCCGTGGCCGTGCCTAGGTGGCGTGTCTCCGTAGCCGTGTTTCGGTGGCCAAGACCGCAGCCACATCCTCACTGTCGTCCCAGACAAGCGCGCGGCAGGCGCGCGCAGATCCGGGATCCATAACCCCAGGGAGACGCGCGGGGCATGATGGTCGATCGATTCCGCCAGCCAATTCCGCCGCGGCGTATGGGTTCCGGGTCAGCGTCCGCCAACGCTGCGCGTCGCCGGACTTGCCCGGGACGACACCGAGGGCGAGGCGCGCGTTACGGGAAAGACTGTGCCACCGCGTAGGTACAAGTGTCTCATGAGCTGGTGGGCCCGGCAGGACTCGAACCTGCAACCAGACCGTTATGAGCGGCCGGCTCTAACCATTGAGCTACAGGCCCCGCGGCGCGAGGGGGCTCGTGACGGCGGCGGACAGGGACGGGCCTGTCCGGCGCGGCGTGAGCGACCCGGCGACGGTGCGGGCTCCGTTTACAGCCTGGCCATCGATCCGGCAATGCCGGGGCCGGTCCGTTTTCCCGGGCCTGGGTCGTCGCGGCTCCGCTCCGCCGCCGCAGCGCTAATCCACCGAGACTCCGGCGAATTCCACCACCTTGCGCCATTTCTCGGTCTCGTCGGCGACGAGCTTGCCGAACTCGGCCGGGGTCATCGCGCGCGGGATGCCGCCGGTCTCGGTCAGCCGCGCCACCAGCTTGGGATCTTTCAGGGCTTCGCCGACCGCCTTGTTGAGCAGGTCGACGATCTCCGGCGGCGTCCCCTTCGGCGCGGAGATGCCGTAGAAGCCGACCGATTCGTAGCCCGGCAGGGTGTCGGCGATGGCGGGCACCTCCGGCACGGTCGGCCAGCGCTGCGGCGAGGTGACGCCGAGCGCGCGCACGCTGCCGCCGCGCGACTGCTCCAGCGCGGTCGGCAGATTGTCGAAGATCAGCTGCACCTTGTTGGAAATGATGTCGGGAAAGGCCAGCGCCGAGCCGCGATAGGGCACGTGCAGCATGTCGCACTTCGTCATCGCCTTGAACAATTCCGCTGCCATGTGCACCGATGTGCCGTTGCCCGACGAGGCAAAGGCGATCTTGCCGGGATTGGCATGGCAGTAGTCGATGAACTCCTTCACCGTCTTGGCCGGCACATCGTTGCTGACCACCAGCATGTTGGTGAGCTGCATGATGCTCGCGACCGGCACGGTGTCGCGGATGAAGTCGTAGGGCAGCTTCTTGTAGAGCGAGGTGCTGATCGCGTTGTTCGGCGCGACGAACAACAGCGTATAGCCGTCGGGCGGCGAATTGATCATGGCGGCGGCCGCGATGTTACCGCCCGAGCCGGTGCGGTTCTCGACGACGACCTGCTGACCGAGGCGGTCGGACAGCCATTGCGCCATGATGCGGGCGACGATGTCGACCGGGCCGCCCGGGGAGAAGCCGATCAGCCAGCGGATCGGATGGTCCGGATAGGCCGCCGCGGCCGGCTGTATCACCAGGCAGGCCGCGGCCACAAGGCCGGCCAGCAATGCACGCGCCCACTTCATCAGGTCCTCCCGAAGCTCTTGTCGTTGTCATTGGCGACATGCTTCCATAGATCGGCACGCTTGCATACAAGCTCGTGCCGGACGCGCAGACACGGAAGGGCGGGCCCATGAAGTCGTTGCGGATGCTGGGCGTTGCCGTCGCGCTGCTGTTCGGCAGTGCCGCAGCGCAGCAGGGAGGGAGCGCCATCAGCAAGCTCACGATCAGCCTCGGGACAGCGACGCCAGGCGGCGGCTTCCCGCTCTATGGCGATGCCTTCGCCACGGTCATGAATGCCGCCGATGCCGGGCTCGTGATCGTCCCGCGCAACACCAAGGGCAGCAACGAGAACATTCCGCTGCTGGAGCAAGGCGAGCTCGATCTCGGCCTCGTCGCCGGCGAGCCGGCCTATCAGGCCTTCATGGGCATCGACCGCCCGAAGACGCCGCTGAAGATCCTGACCGCGATTTTTTCCAGCCCGGGCCTGTTCGTGGTGCGCGCCGACAGCTCCTACCGCAGCATCCGCGATCTCGTCGGCCAGACGGTCGTGTTCGGTGCGAAAGGCTCGGGCCTGCCGATCATGTCGCGCTACATGCTCGACGGGCTCGGCCTGAAACAGGATGAGGACTTCAAGGCGATCTATCTCGACCGTGCCGGCGACGGTCCGGCCATGGTGCTGGACGGCCGCGCCGCGGCGCTGTGGGGCGCCGGCGTCGGCTGGCCCGGTTTCGCGGCGATGGCCAAGGCACCGGGCGGCGCCCGCTTCATCGCGCCTTCTGCGGAGGAGATCGCGCAGGTGAGGGCGAAGCACGGCTTCCTCAAAGCCCTGACGGTGCCCGCCGGCAGCTATTCCGGGCAGGACGCGGCGATCAATTCGATCGGGTCCTGGAGCTACGTCCTGGTCCGCGAGAGCCTGCCCGACGACGTCGCCTACCGGCTGGCGAAGACGCTGCATGGCGCGGAAGCTGCGCTATGCAGGACGCTGGCGCAGGCCTGCGAGACCACGGCCGCCAACACCGTGGCGGCGGCGCCCGATCTCGCGCTAATCCACCCAGGCGTGATGAGATATTTGAGGGAGATCGGTGCCGCCAAGTGAGCAAGGGCGTGCAGCGAATATGGAGTGGCCAACAGGGAAGGGCGGCACGCCTTCTTCCATTGGCCACTCGCCGCTCGCCATTCGGCTACTTCATCGGACACGCCGGATCAGGCGGGCCGAACGCATCCTCGCCTTTGATGGTCGCGAGGATCTTGTAGTAGTCCCACGGATATTTGCTCTCCTCCGGCGACTTGACCTGCGCCAGCACGAGATCGTGCACCATCAGGTTGTCGGCGCGGAGCCTGCCGTTGCGGGCGAAGAAATCCTCCACCGGCGTCTCCCGCATCTTCGCGGCCACGGCAAGCGGATCGTCGCTGCCGGCGGCCTTGATGGCGTTGAGATAATGCGTGACGGCGGAGTAGACGCCGGCCTGCCACATCGTCGGCATCCGGTTCATCTTGGCGAAATAGCGCTTCGACCATTCCCGCGTCTTGTCGTCCATGTCCCAGTAGAACGAGGTCGTGAGCAGAAGACCCTGCGCGGCCGGCAGCCCCAGCGAATGGATGTCGGTGATCAGCGCCAGCAGCGCCGCCATCTGCTGGCCGCCCTTGAGCAGGCCGAACTCGGACGCCGTCTTGATCTCGTTCATGTTGTTGGGCGGGCCGGCCGCGATGCCGATGATCTTGGCCTTGGAGGCTTGCGCCTGCAGGATGAAGGAGGAGAGATCGGGGGTCGCGAAGGGCGGCCTGACAGAGCCGACTACCTTGCCGCCATTGGCGGTGACGACGCTGGCGGCATCGCGCTCCAGCGAATGGCCGAAGGCATAGTCGTCGGTGATGAAGAACCAGCTGTCGCCGCCGCGCTTCACGACCTCCTTCGCCGTGCCGGTGGCCAGCGCGCGGGTGTCGAACACCCATTGCATGGCGTAGGGCGAGCAGAACTTGCCGTGGAAATCGGCAGCACCCGTCGACTGGGTGATGAACAGCTTCTTCTTCTCGGTGGCGATGGTCTGCACCGCCAAGCCGACGGCCGAGACCGGCACGTCGACGATGAGATCGACCTGCTCGGTGTCATACCAGCGCCGCGCGATCGCGGCGCCAATGTCGGGCTTGAGCTGATGATCGCCGACGATGACGCTGATCGGCTTGTCCAGAACCCTGCCGCCGAAATCGTCCACCGCCATCTGTGCCGCGGTGACCGAGCCCTGTCCGGTCGGCGTCGACGCCGGACCGTTCATGTCGCTGAGCACGCCGATCTTGACGACGTTGTCCGAAATCTCGGCGTGTGCGGCTGTCGTGACCAGCGCCGCGGCGACCCACGCCGCGCGTCTCAACCAGATCAACTGCAATCCGTCCTCCCGCGATGCCGGCATGCCGCCGTTGTTCGTCCCGGCTCTCGCGGCCGGTCCACTTATCTGCAATCAATCGAGGGCGGTCGTCAATATCGCGTTCAACCATTTGACATCGAACGGAATCTCTGCCGAACAGGGCGTCGGGCTCCGGTTCGACGTTCGCATCATTGCCGCCCGAGGAGGACATGAATGGCCGAGCATGCCAGCGCCTGGGAGCTGCTTGTCACGGGTGATCCGACGCTGTTTGCGATCGTCCGCCTCTCGCTCGCCGTCAGCCTTTCTGCCGCAGCGCTGTCGGCGTTGATCGGCATGCCGCTCGGCGCGGGGCTTGCGCTGGTCGGGTTCCCGGGCAGGTCCGCCGTCGTCGTGGCGCTGAACGCGATGATGGGATTGCCGCCGGTGGTCGTCGGACTCGCGGTCTATCTGCTGCTGTCGCGTTCCGGCCCGCTCGGCGCATTGGGAATTCTGTTCACGCCGACGGCGATGATCATCGCCCAGACCGTCCTGATCGTTCCGATCATTGCCGCGCTGACGCGCCAGACGGTCGAGGATCTCTGGGTCGAGTACCGCGACGAACTGGCGGCAATGGCGGTCGGACCGCGCGGTCGTATCGTCACGTTGCTGTGGGATGCGCGCTTCAGCCTGCTCACGGCACTGCTGGCGGGCTTCGGCCGCGCGGCCGCCGAGGTCGGCGCGGTGATGATCGTCGGCGGCAACATCGATGGCTTCACGCGCACCATGACCACCGCGGTCGCGCTCGAGACCTCGAAAGGCAATCTGCCGCTCGCGCTCGGTCTTGGCCTCGTCCTTCTCGTCATCGTGGTCGGGGTGAACGCGGCCGCCTGGGCCATGCGTGCCTGGTCCGAACGGCAGATCGGCTAGCGGATGCGTGGTCCCGTCAGCGAGCTTCCCCTGGTTCTCGACGGCGTGTCGCGCCGTGCGGGAACGACCACGATTCTCGATCGCGTGAGCCTGTCGATCGGGCCGGGCGCACCGACCCTGGTCGTTGGCCCGAACGGCTCCGGCAAGACCAGCCTGTTGCGGCTGTGCATGGGGCTCGATCGTCCGGACGCAGGCCGCATCACCTGGGGCGGCCGCGCCGATGCCGGGCCGCAGCGCCGCGCGTTCGTGTTCCAGCGGCCGGTCATGCTGCGGCGGAGCGTGGCGGCCAATGTCGACTATGCGCTGGCGCAGGCCCGCGTCGTCAGCCGCGAGCGGCCTTCCCGCATTCCCGATCTGCTCGCGCGCGTCGGGCTCGCGGACCTCGCCGAGCGGCCGGCCCGCAAGCTGTCCGGCGGCGAGCAGCAGCGGCTGGCTCTGGCGCGCGCGCTGGCGCGGCAGCCCGAGATCATGTTCCTGGACGAGCCGACCGCGAGCCTCGATCCCGCGGCCACGCGTGCGGTCGAGGACATCGTGCTGATGGCGGCGCGGGGCGGGATCAAGATCGTCATGACCACCCACGATCTCGGCCAGGTGCGGCGGCTTGCCAGCGACGTCGTCTTCCTCGTGCGTGGCGGGATTTGCGAGCGCAGCCCCGTCATCGACTTTCTCGACCGCCCGCAGACACAGGAAGCCGCAGCCTTCCTGCGCGGCGATCTCGTGATGTGAACACAAGCAGCGACAGGAGATGAACATGACGCGCTTCCGACCGGGCTCTCTCGTCGTCGTCGCGGTCCTGGCATTGATGACGGGACTGTTTCCCGCCCGCGCACAGCAGCACTCGATCGTCGTGGCATCGACAACATCGACGCAGGATTCCGGCCTGTTCGGGTACATCCTGCCGCTGTTCAAGGCCAAGACCGGCATCGACGTGAAGGTGGTCGCGCAGGGCACCGGACAGGCGCTCGACACCGCCCGGCGCGGCGACGCCGATGTCGTATTCGTCCATGCCAAGGCGCAGGAGGAGCAATTCCTCGCCGACGGCTTCGGCGTCAAACGCTACGACGTGATGTACAATGATTTCGTGCTGGTCGGCCCTGCTGGCGATCCGGCCGGCGCCAAGGGGCACGACATTCTCGCTGCGCTGAAGGCGATCGCGGCCAAGGCCACGCCGCTCGTCTCGCGTGGCGACCGCTCCGGCACGCATCAGGCCGAGCTTGCGCTATGGAAGCAGGCCGGCATCGACATCGCCGCGCAGAAGGGGCCATGGTATCGCGAGATCGGGCAGGGCATGGGCGCAGCCCTCAACACGGCCAATGCCATGAACGCCTATGTGCTGAGCGATCGCGGCACCTGGATCTCGTTCAAGAACCGCGGGGACCTCGCGATCCTGGTCGAAGGCGACACCCATCTGTTCAACCAGTACGGCGTCATGCTGGTGAATCCGGAAAAGCATCCGCATGTGAAGAAGGAGGCCGGCCAGGCTTTCGTCGACTGGCTGATCTCGGCGGAAGGCCAGGCGGTGATCGCGAGCTACAAGATCGACGGCCAGCAGCTGTTCTTTCCCAACGCAGGACGTTGACCTACGCCTGCGCGGCCTTGTGTTCCTCATGGGCCGCCTCCCACACCTCGCGCGCGGCGTCGGCATTCATGATGGCGATGCCGACCCCGACGATCAGGTCCGGCCAGATCGCGCGCCACAGAGAGGCGGTCACGAGGCCGGCGGCGATGATGGCGATGTTGGCGAAGGCGTCGTTGCGCGCCGACAGGAAGGCCGCCTTGGTGAGGCTTCCCTGATGGTGGCGGACGCGGGCCAGGATCAGCGCGCAGCCGAGATTGACGATCAGGGCGCCGAGGCCGGTGATCGTGAGCGGCAGCGGCGCGGGTATGCTCGGCGTGAAGAACTTCTCGCCGGCGGTCCACAGTCCGGCGAGTGCAGGCGCGAGCAGGATCAGCGCCAGCACCTTGCCGAGCTGCGCGCGTTGCGCCGGGCTCCACCGCAGCGCGAGCGCGATCAGGATGTTGACGGAGGCGTCCTCGAGAAAGTCGACGCTGTCGGCGAACAGCGCCACCGATCCGATCGACGTCGCGACGGCGAACTCGATGCCGAAATAGCCGAGATTGAGCGCGGCGACCGCAAGCACGGTGCGGCGCAACGGATCGGTCGCATCCATCATGCGTCCTCAGTCATCGAGCGCGGCGAGCCGTTCCGCCTCGGCCAGGTCGTCGGCCGTGTTGGCGTTGAAGAACGGATCGAGCGGCGCCGTGGGCCAGGTCACGGTGGCGAGACGGTAGCGCGCGGTGAAGCGGTCGATCTTCCTGATATCCTCGACCACCAGCGCATGGCGCAACTCGTCGCGCAGGGCGACCTGCCACAGGCCGATCACCGGATGCGACTGGCCATCGGAGGCCGCCACCGCGAGCGCAGACCTCTCGGTGGCGCAGGCCTCGGCGAGGCGCGCCACGAGATCGCGCGGCAGGAACGGGCAGTCGCCGGCCGCGCTGAGCATCCATTGCGCCGATGGCATGTTGGCGGCGACCCAGTCGAGCCCGGCGAGAATGCCGGCGAGCGGCCCGGGAAAATTGGCAACGCCGTCGGCCACGATCGGCAGGCCGAAGGCCGCGAATCGCGCGGGATCGCCATTGGCGTTGAGAATCAGCCGGCTGCATTGCGGCGTCAGCCGCGCGATCACGCGCGCCAGAATGGTGCGGCCGCCGATCATGCGCATCGGCTTGTCGCCGCCGCCCATCCGCCGCGCGAGACCGCCCGCCAGCAGCACGCCCGGAATCGAGTCGGTGGTCATCGCTTCAATCGTCGCCTCCCTCACCCTTGCGGCGGTGCCGCGCCGATTCCTCTTCGACATAGGCGAGGTCCTGGTCGTAGACGATGCGCTTCTCGCCGGAGAGCGCGATGAAGCGCTTGCCGCGGGCGCGGCCGACCAGGGTCAGCCCGACCTGGCGCGCCAGATCGACGCCCCAGGCCGTGAACCCGGAGCGCGACACCAGGATCGGAATGCCCATCCGCACCGTCTTGATCACCATCTCCGATGTCAGCCGTCCCGTCGTGTACATGATCTTGTCGGCGGGATCGACGCCGTGGCGATAGAGCCAGCCGGCGATCTTGTCGACCGCGTTATGGCGGCCGACGTCCTCGGTGTAGCAGACCGGCGTGCCCTGTTCGCACAGCGCGCAACCATGGATGGCGCCGGCCTCGAGATAGAGCGAGGGCATGGTGTTGATCGTCTGCGTCATCTGGTACAGCCAGGAGGTTCTGAGCTCCGCCTGCGGCAGCACGATGCTCTCGATCGCCTCCATCAGGTCGCCGAAGGCCGTTCCCTGGGCGCAGCCCGAGGTCTGCGTCCGCTTCTTCAACTTCGCTTCGAAATTGGTGTGGTGCTCGGTGCGCACCACCACGACCTGGAGATCGTCGTCATGCTCCACCTCGGTCACGACGTCGTCGTATTTCAGCATGTTCTGGTTGAGCAGGTAGCCGAGCGCCAGATACTCGGGATAGTCGCCGATCGTCATCATCGTGACGATCTCCTGCGCGTTGAGATACAGCGTCAAGGGACGTTCGACGGGGACCTTGATCTCGACCCGCGCGCCGGTCTGGTCGATGCCCGTCACACGCTCCGTCAGGCGCGGATCGTCGGGGTTCGGCAGGATGACGGGAGCCGGAGGTGTTGCGCGCGAGCTGGCGGAATTCGTCATGGGCGAAGGTTAGCATGACATTCGAAGTCCGCCGATATAAAGCTCGCTGGAACGACAACCGGTCGCCCCATCCGGTCCGGCACGCGACTCGCCGGCCGGCGGCGGAGCGCATGTTCGGAAGTGCTCGTCGCCGCTCCCGCATCACGGCGCGCGTGCGGTTCCGATTTCGGAGACTGCGATGAACGTCATCGGCCTCGCCGGCTGGAGCGGCGCCGGCAAGACCACGCTGTTGACGCGCCTGATCCCGCATCTGATCGCCGGGGGCCTGCGCGTCTCCGTGATCAAGCACGCCCATCACAAGTTCGACGTCGACGTGCCGGGCAAGGATTCGTGGCGGCATCGCGAGGCGGGGGCCGAGGAGGTCCTCGTTGCGTCGGGCACGCGCTGGGCCCTGATGCGGGAATTGCGTGGCGCGCCTGAGCCCACGCTCGCCGATCTGCTCGCCAGGATGTCTGCGGTCGATCTCGTCGTCGTGGAAGGATACAAGGCCGGTCCGCATCGCAAGATCGAGGTGCATCGCGCCGCCAACGGCAAGCCGCTGTTGTTCCCCGATGATCCCGGCATTGTCGGAATTGCGAGCGATGTCGATGTTGAAACCGCCTTGCCGCGGGTCCATCTCGACGATGTCCCCGCGATCGCGGCGCTGATCCTGCAATCTGCCATGCCGGTTGCCGATGTGCTGGCGCCGGCCGGACGCGGATGAGGACCCAGATGAGGACCTATGGCGCAACTTTCCGATGACTGCTTTGCCTTCGGTGGCCCGTTGATGTCGGTCGATGACGCCGTCGGCATCGTCACCGCCAAGGTGCGGGCGGTCACGGAAACCGAGCGCGTTCCGCTTCATGCCGCCGATGGTCGCGTCCTCGCGACCGACATCGTGGCGCCGCTGCCGTTGCCCCCCTTCACCAACTCCGCGGTCGACGGCTACGCCGTGCGCGCCCGCGATCTGCCGGCCCAGGGGGAGGCGATCTTTGCCGTGACGGGCCGTGTGCCCGCCGGCCGCGCGGCGCCGCAGCCGATCCCGCCCGCGCACGCAATCCGCATCTTCACCGGCGCGCCGATGCCGCCCGACGCCGACACCGTGTTCATGCAGGAGGATGTCCGCCTCGAAGCCGATGGCCGCGTCGCCCTGCCGGCGGGGCTCAAGCCCGGCGCCAATGTCCGCCCGGCCGGCGAGGACGTCGCAGCCGGCGTCGTCGCACTCAAGGCGGGGCAGCGCCTGAGGCCGCAGCATGTCGCGACAGTCGCCGCTTTCGGTCTTGCCGGGGTCGAGGTCCGCCGCCGCATTCGCGTCGCCGTCTTCTCCACTGGCGATGAACTGGCGTCGCCAGGCACCGCGCGGGCGCCGGCGCAGCTCTATGACTCCAACCGCTTCATGCTCCTGGCGATGCTGAAACGACTCGGCTGCGAGGTATCGGATCTCGGCATCTTCAGCGACGAGCGTGCGCCGCTCGCGGCTGCGTTGCAGGAGGTCGCCGGCCGGCACGATCTTCTGCTCACCACAGGCGGCGTTTCGACCGGCGAGGAGGACCATGTCAAGGCGGCGGTGGAAAGCGTCGGCTCGCTGGTGCTGTGGCGGATGGCGATCAAGCCGGGGCGGCCGGTTGCAATGGGGATCATCGCGGGCACCCCGTTTATCGGACTGCCCGGGAACCCGGTTGCGAGCTTCGTGACCTTCGTGCACGTGGTGCGTCCGACCGTGCTCGCGCTTGCCGGCGCTCTGCCGGAGCGGCTGCTGCCAATCCCGGTCCGTGCGGGCTTCACTTACAAAAAGAAGGCGGGACGCCGGGAATATGTCCGCGTGACGCTGCGCAAGGCCGCCGACGGAACCCTGGAAGCCCTCAAGTTCCCGCGCGAAGGTGCCGGCCTGCTGTCGTCCTTGATCGAGACCGACGGGCTCGTCGAGCTCGACGAGGACACGATCCGGGTCGAGCCCGGGCAGAGCGTCGGATTCCTCGCCTATGCCGAACTGATCTGATGCGGTTGACGCGCTCCGGCCGCTTCGCCATGGTCGCCCGATGACCACGACCAGATTGGACCTCACCGGGCTGAAGTGCCCGCTGCCGGCGCTCAAGACCCGCAAGGCATTGAAGGCGCTCAAGGCGGGAGAGCGTATCGAGGTCCGCTGCACCGATCCGCTGGCGGTGATCGACATTCCGAACCTGATTCGGGAGACCGGAGACCGGATCGAGATCCTTGACCGCAACGAGAGCAGCATCCTGTTCCTGATCGAGAAGACGACGGCGCTGCCGGGCTGATCGCCTGCGGGTCGGTCAGTCATCCTCCTCATCAACTAAGTAGTTGACGCAGGCCGTTCTCGGCGTATCCGGTGTCAAGACCGCGCGCTGCTTCCTATCGTCGCATCCGTGCCCGAGCCCGCTCACAACAATGCCGCGTTCTCAGTCCAGGCTGCGCTGATGTTGCGAGGCAAGGACAGGTTGTCCTTTGGCTTCACTTTTTCGAGAGCTGCCGCCTGCATCGCAAGCTCTCGGCTTTGTCCGATTGATCGATCCCATTGGTGATTAGTTGATCGATTTGGAGGCTGTCGCGAGCATCTGCAAGTACTCGCGTGCGATATGACCACAGCCGGGAGTGGCGGTTGCGTCAGTTGCACGTGAATTTGTGTGCCTGTTAGCAACACATGTTCGCTGCATTGCAGTCAATCCACCAAGTTTGACTAACTATTACCATTTTACTATCGACAATTTGCCTCGGTTCTGCACCAATTGGGGCGCTTCCGCGGAGGTTGCGGGAGATGGGTCATGCCCGCTGGGGATCGGGCCAGGCAGGACGGGGCACAATGAGCGCGCGCAGCATGGACCTCGGTAGGGGTGCTATGCGCAGTGCAACAGTCTTGGACCTTTGTGCATCGCAGAAAGAGTCTGGTACGTCGATGGTGGGCACGGTGGGTGAGCGTATTGATTCTGATCAAGGGGACAGAACATGACGTGGTTGCGTGGGACGGGCGTCCGTAGGGGAGGAATGAATGGCTACTATTGAGAGCGCTGGAGCGCTCCCGGATGTGCAAGCCGGGATCTTCGATCGTGAGCACACGGTCGCGAAGGCGGGGTTCAATCGCTGGTTGGTTCCGCCCGCCGCGCTGTGCATTCATCTGTGCATTGGCATGGCCTATGGCTTCTCGGTGTTCTGGCTACCGTTGTCACGCGCGATCGGTGTGACCCAGACCCAGGCCTGCCCGGACATGACGCTGGTGCAGGAGCTGTTCACGACCAGCTGCGACTGGAAGGTCGCGAGCCTGGGCTGGATGTACACCCTGTTCTTCGTGCTGCTCGGCGGCTCGGCGGCGATCTGGGGCGGCTGGCTCGAGCGGGCCGGACCGCGCAAGGCGGGTGCCGTCGCGGCGTGCTGCTGGGGCGGTGGCCTGCTGTTCGCGGCCTTGGGCATCTATGTGCATCAGCTCTGGATGATGTGGCTCGGCGCCGGCGTCATCGGCGGCATCGGCCTCGGGCTCGGCTACATCTCGCCGGTCTCGACCCTGGTGAAATGGTTCCCCGACCGCCGCGGCATGGCGACCGGCATGGCGATCATGGGGTTCGGCGGCGGTGCGATGATCGGTGCTCCGCTGGCCAACCTCCTGATGAACTACTTCAAGACGCCGACCTCGGTCGGAGTCTGGCAGACCTTTGTCACGATGGGGGTGATCTATTTCGCCTTCATGATGATCGGTGCCTTCGCCTATCGCGTGGCCCCGGTCGGTTGGCAGCCTGAGGGTTGGACGCCGCCGGCGGTCAAGAAGGCGATGATCTCGGAGCACCATGTGCATCTGGACAACGCGCACAAGACCCCGCAGTTCTGGCTGGTCTGGTGGGTGCTCTGCTTGAACGTGTCGGCAGGCATTGGCGTGATCGGCATGGCTTCGCCGATGCTGCAGGAGATCTTCGCCGGCAAGCTGATCGGGCTGCCTGACGTCAGCTTCAACCAGCTCGACGCCACTCAGAAGGCGGCCATTGCGGGCATCGCGGCAGGCTTCGCCGGCCTGCTGTCGCTGTTCAACATCGGTGGCCGCTTCTTCTGGGCCTCGCTGTCGGATCACATCGGCCGCAAGAACACCTATTACTGCTTCTTCCTGATCGGCATCGTGCTGTATGCACTGGCGCCGACCTTCGCAGCAATGGGATCGAAGCTGTTCTTCGTGGGCGCCTTCGCCATCATCCTCTCGATGTATGGCGGCGGCTTCGCCACCGTGCCGGCCTATCTGGCCGACCTTTTTGGAACCCAGTTCGTGGGCGCCATTCACGGCCGGCTGCTGACGGCTTGGGCGACGGCCGGCATCATCGGCCCCGTGGTCGTCAACTACATCCGCGAGTTCCAGCTCGCCGCGGGCGTGCCGCGCGACCAGCTCTATAACTCCACGATGTATATCCTCTGCGCCATGCTCCTGGCCGGCTTGGTCTGCAACTTCCTGATCAAGCCTGTCGATCACAAGTGGAACATGAGCACGGACGAAGTCGCGCGCTACCAGGCAGAGCTCGCCAAGAACGAGTCGGCGATCCAGCACGGGTCGTTCGGCATCGGCAAGGGCGGATTCGACGTGAGGTCGGCTTTGTTCTGGGCCTTCGTCGGCGTGCCGCTGGCGTGGGGCGTCTGGAAGACGCTGGAAAGCGCGGTCAAGATCTTCTGATCTCCGTGCTATCAAATCGCGGGACGCGTCGCTTTGCGCGTCCCGCAATCTTTTCTGGTTATGTTTTCGTTTCTTTTCATTTCGAATTTTTGAGGATCGTCATGTCTCTGACCCGTATTTCTCGGACCCGTATTTCTCGGATATCGATCGGTGTTGCGTTGCTGCTGGTCGCCGGCCAGTTGCCTGCCGCGGTCGGCCAGACGGCCGGATCTGCGACGTCCAGTGCCACCAAGCCCTCGAGTGCGACACTGTCGCTGCAGAAGCTCAAGGACATGAAGGCGCGGTGGAGCGCCAACAAGCCGAAGCTCAAGGCCTGTCGCCAGGAGGTCAAGGCCAAGGGTCTCGCCGGCGACGATCGCTGGTTCTACATTGAAGATTGTATGAGCAAAACGTGAAGCGGTTGCGGGGCGGCGGGATCAGTCGCGGCTAATCCTGCCGACGTATTGATGGTCGATGCATCGATTCCGGCTTGCCTCTGGCATGCCAACGGTTAGATTCGGTCTAACCGTAGGGATGAAGTGCTCATGGCTGACGACGTGCATCAGGTTCGTGCTTTCGACCATCCGGGCGAGGGGCGTCGCCGCGCCAAGGCCACGCCAAAAGGACGTCAGGTCGACCCCACCGCAGCGCACGAGATTGCGGAACTGCTCGGAGAAGCGCCCCGGCGGCGCGACCTCCTCATCGAGCACCTGCACCTGATCCAGGACACCTATCATCAGATCTCCGCGGCCCATCTTGCGGCGCTCGCCGACGAAATGAAGCTCTCATTCGCGGAGGTGTTCGAGACCGCGACATTCTATGCCCATTTCGACGTGGTCAAGGAGGGCGAGCCCCACCTGCCGCCGGCCACGATCCGGGTCTGCGATTCGCTGACATGCGCGATGATGGGGGCCGAACGGCTCCAGCAGGACCTATCGAGTCAGGCGGGTCCGGAGGTGCGCGTCGTCCGCGCGCCCTGCGTCGGTTTGTGCGATGCAGCGCCGGTGGCCGAGGTCGGCCACCACTTCGTCCGCGACGCCACCGCCGCAGCGGTCCTCGACAGCCTGGCGCAGGGCGACACCCATCCGCACATCCCCGCCTATGTCGACTATGACGCCTATGTGAAGGAGGGCGGCTACAAGCTCCTCACCGATCTGCGCGCAGGACGCACGTCGCGCGAGGACATCCTGAAGGCGCTGGACGATTCCAGCCTGCGCGGGCTCGGCGGTGCCGGCTTCCCCACGGGACGCAAATGGCGCGCCGTGCTCGGAGAACCCGGACCCAGGCTGATGGCCGTCAATGGCGATGAGGGCGAGCCGGGAACCTTCAAGGACCGGTTCTATCTCAACGGCGATCCGCATCGCTTCCTCGAGGGAACGTTGATCGCCGCCCACATCGTGGAAGCCGGCGAGGTCTATATCTACATCCGCGACGAATATCCGGCGGCGCGCGAGATCCTGGCCCGCGAGATCGCCAAGTTGCCGCCCGGCGGCCCGGTACTGCATTTGCGGCGCGGCGCCGGCGCCTACATTTGCGGCGAGGAATCCTCGCTGCTCGAGAGCATCGAGGGCAAGCGCGGCCTGCCGCGGCACAAGCCGCCTTATCCGTTCCAGGTTGGGCTGTTCGGCCTGCCGACCCTGATCAACAATGTCGAAACCTTGTGGTGGGTGCGCGACCTCGTCGAGAAGGGCCCGGCGTGGTGGACCAGCCATGGCCGCCATGGCCGCACCGGGCTGCGCAGCTATTCGGTGTCGGGACGGGTGAAGGATCCCGGCGTCAAGCTGGCGCCGGCCGGCATCACGGTGCGCGAGCTGATCGACGAGTTCTGCGGCGGCATGGCCGACGGCCACACCTTCCATGCCTATCTGCCCGGTGGCGCCTCGGGCGGCATCCTGCCGGCATCGATGGACGACATCCCGCTCGATTTCGGCACGCTCGAGAAATACGGCTGCTTCATCGGCTCGGCTGCGGTGATCATCCTGTCGCAACAGGACAGTGTGCGGGCCGCGGCGCTGAACCTGATGAAGTTCTTCGAGGACGAAAGCTGCGGCCAGTGCACCCCGTGTCGGGTCGGCACGCAGAAGGCCGCGCTGCTGATGCAAGCGCCGGTCTGGAACCGCGAATTGCTCGGCGAATTGAGCCAGGCGATGCGTGACGCCTCGATCTGCGGGCTCGGCCAGGCCGCCTCGAACCCGCTGGCCTCCGTGATCAAATACTTCCCCGACGAGTTCAAGGACGCAGCCGAATGACGACGATCAAGTTCGAGCTCGATGGCGTGAACGTCGAAGCCAAGCCCGGCGAGACCATCTGGCAGGTGGCGCAGCGTCAGGGCAGGGAGATCCCGCACCTCTGCTACTCACCGGCGCCCGACTATCGGCCGGACGGCAATTGCCGCGCCTGCATGGTCGAGATCGAGGGCGAACGCGTGCTGGCTGCGTCCTGCAAGCGCACGCCGAGCGTCGGCATGAAGGTGAAGACCGAGAGCGCCCGCGCCGTGGCCGCGCAAAAGATGGTGATGGAACTCCTGGTTGCCGACCAGCCGGCGCGTGAGACCTCGCACGATCCGGACTCGAAGTTCTGGCACTGGGCCGAGAGAACCGGCGTCACCGAGAGCCGCTTTCCCGCCGCCGAGCGCTGGACGACGGATGCCAGCCATCCGGCGATGCGCGTCAATCTCGACGCCTGCATCCAGTGCGGGCTGTGCGTGCGCGCCTGTCGCGAGGTGCAGGTCAACGACGTGATCGGCATGGCTTATCGAAATCACGATTCAAAGATCGTGTTCGACTTCGACGATCCGATGGGCGAGTCGACCTGCGTCGCCTGCGGCGAATGCGTGCAGGCCTGCCCGACCGGCGCGCTGATGCCGGCCGTGATGCTCGATGAGCAGCAGACGCGCGTCACCTATGCCGACCGGAAGGTCGACTCGCTGTGCCCGTTCTGCGGCGTCGGCTGCCAGGTCACCTATGAGGTCAAGGACGAGAAGGTGATCTATGCCGAGGGCCGCGACGGTCCCGCCAACCACAACCGGCTCTGCGTCAAGGGCCGTTTCGGCTTCGACTACATCCACCATCCGCATCGCCTCACCAAGCCGCTGGTGCGGCTGCCGAATGCGAAGAAGGATGCCAACGACCAGGTCGATCCGGCCAATCCGTTCACGCATTTCCGCGAGGCCTCCTGGGATGAGGCGCTCGACATCGCCGCGCTCGGACTTGTGCGGATCCGCGACGAGAAGGGCGTCAAGGCGCTCGCCGGCTTCGGTTCGGCCAAGGGGTCGAATGAGGAGGCCTATCTGTTCCAGAAGCTGGTGCGTACCGGCTTCGGCTCCAACAATGTCGATCACTGCACGCGGCTGTGCCATGCCTCCTCCGTCGCCGCGCTGATGGAGGGGCTGAACTCGGGGGCGGTGTCGGCGCCGTTTGCAGCCGCGCTCGATGCCGAAGTCATCATCGTGATCGGCGCCAATCCGACCGTGAACCATCCCGTGGCGGCGACCTACATCAAGAACGCCGCCAAGAACGGCGCCAAGCTGGTCGTGATGGATCCGCGGCGGCAGACGCTGTCGCGTCACGCCGACAAGCATCTCGCCTTCAAGCCGGGCAGCGACGTTGCGATGCTCAACGCGATGATCAACACGATCATCACCGAGGGGCTCACCGATGAGCAATACATCGCCGGCTATACCGAGGGCTTCGACGACCTGAAGCAGAAGATTGCCGAGTTCACGCCGGAAAAGATGGCGCCGATCTGCGGCATTCCGGCTGAGACCCTGCGCGATGTCGCTCGCATGTATGCGCGCGCCAAGTCCTCGATCATCTTCTGGGGCATGGGCATCAGCCAGCACGTCCACGGCACCGACAATGCGCGCTGCCTGATCGCGCTGGCGCTGATCACCGGCCAGATCGGCCGTCCCGGCACCGGGCTGCATCCGCTGCGCGGCCAGAACAACGTGCAGGGTGCGTCCGACGCCGGCCTGATTCCGATGTTCCTGCCGGACTATCAGCCGGTCGGCCGGGTCGATCTGCGCGGCAATTTCGAGCGGCTCTGGCAGCAGCAGCTCGATCCGGTTCGTGGCCTCACCGTGGTCGAGATCATGAATGCGATCCATGCCGGCGAGATCAACGGCATGTATATCGAGGGCGAGAATCCGGCGATGTCGGATCCCGACCTGCAGCATGCGCGCCAGGCGCTCGCCATGCTCGATCACCTCGTGGTGCAGGACCTGTTCGTGACGGAGACGGCGTTCCATGCCGACGTCATCCTGCCGGCTTCGGCCTTTGCCGAGAAGGTCGGGACCTTCACCAACACCGACCGCCGCGTGCAGCTCGCGCGCCAGGTGATCAAGCCGCCCGGCGAGGCGCGGCAGGATCTCTGGATCATCCAGGAGATCGGCAAGCGCATGGGCCTGCCGTGGACCTATGCGGGGCCGGCGGACGTGTTCGCCGAGATGACCGAGCTGATGCCGTCCCTGAAGAACATCACCTGGGAGCGCCTCGAGCGCGAAGGCGCCGTGACCTATCCGGTCGATGATCCGAGCCAGCCCGGCAACGAGATCATCTTCACAACGGGCTTCCCGACTGAGAGCGGGCGCGGCAAGATCGTGCCCGCGCATATCATCCCGCCGGATGAAGTGCCGGACGACGACTATCCGATGGTGCTGTCGACGGGCCGGGTGCTGGAGCACTGGCACACCGGCTCGATGACCCGCCGCTCCAACGTGCTCGACCAGATCGAGCCCGAGGCGGTCGCCTTCATGTCGCCCAAGGACATGCGGCGCAAGCAGGTGCTGCCGGGTGACGTCATCCGGCTGGAGACGCGCCGGGGTGCCGTGGAGGTCAAGGTGCGCTCCGACCGCGACGTGCCGGAGAACATGGTGTTCATGCCGTTCTGCTATGCGGAAGCCGCGGCCAATCTGCTGACCAATCCGGCGCTCGATCCGTTCGGCAAGATCCCGGAGTTCAAGTTCTGCGCCGTTCGCGTCGAGCGCGCCGAACTGCGCACGGCAGCGGCGGAATAGCCGCGCCGGACTGCTGCGGGCAATGCCTATTGTTTTCCTATGAGAGACGGCGGCAAGCCGTCTCGAATTCCTACCCCAATCGCGTCCATCGTTTCTGTCTGCCGGTGCGCCGACTTGCGCCGGCGACAGGAGACGGGCCATGACGTTGATCTCTATTCACCGCGACCCCGCGCGAGGCTTCGGCAGGGGAGTGGCACTTCTTCCGCGCACTCTTCGCAGGGTTCGCACCGCCCTCAGAACGATCCACGCCGCGATCGCCGCGGCGAAAATCCGGCGACTGCGCAGAGAGCTGATGTTGCGGGGCGGCTACGTCGGAGCGCCGTCGATCGCGCCAGATCCGGCTCGGCCGCGGATGTCACCGATCAAGGGAAACAAGTGGGATTTCTGAACGAGCGATGCGCCCGGACCCCGGCCGGGCACATCGATTCTGGTCAGCCCGGAAGCGCCGTGATGTAGACGGACAAGAGCAGCAAGGCGATCAGTATCACCATCAGCGCGATCTTCGCTTCGATCATTGGAGCGCCCAATCTTCAACGCATGAGTCTAATCCTCGCGTCGCCGATCCAGATCCAGCCATGTCGACCGACGGATCGCCGGTGTCCGCTACAGCCGGGCCGAGATTAGCCTGCTCCAAGCTGCTGGCGGGAGAGGTAGACCGCGGTCTTGAGGGCAATAGCAGCGGCGAGTCCTCCGCCTGCAAGCAGGATGGTCAACGCACTCAGCAAGAAGCGCCTGATTGCGGGCAGGTGTGTTGCGGGCAGGTGTGTCTTCTCCGTTTCGGCACGAGCGCGAGCCGGATTTTCCGGCGTGCGAACCGGCGAATGGAGATCATGCGCAAGTATCGTCATTTCGGAATCCTCGTCCTGTCGGTCGATCCGAACACGCCGACGATGCTGTGTGTCGCCTCTTGATGCCGTCGACCTAGAGCCCAGGCAGAAGCCGCACCAGCCGGCGAAGCTGCGTCGCGAGCGGATTGCCCGCGTTCGGCAGATCGAGCTCGAAGCGCTCGGTCGGGAAGATCAATGCGCAACTGCCGCTGCTCGGCGCACGCGCGAAGGCGAGCGCCGAGCTCTTGAGCAGGAACAGCCCGCCGGCGCGGCCTTTCGCTTCACGAGCGACCCAAAGCCCGGCTCGGTTGCGGCCGATGAAGAAGGCAGGAATGCTCTCGCTGAGGACCTCGGGATCCGGCGGGGCGAGCCTGACGCCGGCCGCGCCAACCTGCTCGGCTGAAAGGCCCGAAGGGACGCCTTGTCGGAACGGCAAGTGCTCCGCTGTCGCAGCGGCATGCCGCAGCCGATTGCTGGCGAAGCCGTTCAGCGCATCATGAAGAGTGGAGAGTAGGCTCTGCAGCTGGTGGGACATCGTCCGGTCACCGACCTTGGAAGTGATTGTGGCCATGGCGGCCCCCTCGCAAATCTGACGTCCATGATGTGCTGATAAGGCCATAGGAATGCGAGATGGCTCGATCCGGCGCTCCATAAGAAACGCATAGGAGCCGGCGGGCCGGGCGCGGCGCGACTATGCCGCGCTTATGCGTGCCGCAGCTTTTTGAACTGGATTTCCTATGCGGGGTCGCGCAATCGTGTGGAACTGCCGGAGAGTGATCTGAAGCAGTTTCGGCGTCGAGAGAGCGAGCTCATGACATTGGTTTCGCGAGCAGTTCGTAGAATCGCTATTCTTTTCCGCGATGCGACTTGTCTGGTGATCGCCTTCCTGTTGCCGGGTCCGGCCACGCCATACCGTCCGGAAGACCATTATATGCGAGGGCCAGGCCCCAAGTGGCGAGCGAAACAGCTCGCCGATCGTGCGTCCAGCTCGCCCAACAGGGCCTGACCCTCAACCGTGAACGCCGCCGCGCGGACGTAGTCCTTTCCACAGATCGATCTCAGGTTTGGACCGTCGTCTGACCGCTGGAGACTGCGGCTGCTCGATGGCGACCGCCGCGGCGAACGCGCGCTTCATCCGTGCATCATCAATGCGCGCGATGTGCTGCATCAGGATCTCGTCAGCAGTCTCGTCCCGCTGCAGGACGGACGCGCACAGCTCGGCGCTCGTCCGGCGAAAGAAGCCGAAGGCGAATTCCTCCTTGTGCTCCTTTTGACCGAGCCTGTCCATTTCGCTGGCGATTGCGAGCGCGCCCAGCCTGTCAGTATGGTCCAACGTTATGGCAAAGCGCAGGATCGCGAGCTGCCAAGCCCGCAGCATCCTCGCGTGCAGTTCGACCAGGTCCTGATCCATCATGCGATCCTGGGCGGCCGGGGGCGAGCGATCACACCAGGGTCGGGTCGGCCAAATCTTCTTCGGCGATCGTGGCGACCGCCCTGGCGACTGCGCGTCTCGCCGGCTCTTCCAGTTCGACCAGCGGCAGCCGGGTCGTGGGATCGAGCAGGCCAAGCAGGCTCAACGCATATTTCAGCGCAGCCGGACTGCCTCCGGAGAGGCTGGCGTCCAGCGCGACGAGCCTCCGTTGCAGACAACGAGCGGACTGCAATCGCCCCTGCCTGAGGCTTGAGAAGACGGCGCTGCACAGGTCCGGAGCTACGTTGCAGATGGTCGAGATGCAGCCGTCACCGCCGCCGGCGATATAGGCAAATGCAACAGCATCGTCTCCGCACAGCATCCGGAACCCTGGCGGGACCAGCGCGCTCAAGCGCATCGGGCGGGCGGCATCGCCGGTCCCGTCCCGCAACCCGATGAACTGTTCGGACTCCGCAAGACGCGCGAGCGTGTCATTGGCGAGTTCGCGAACCGTACGCGAAGGTATATCGTGCAGGATGATCGGCAGCCCCGTCGAGTCGGCTATTGCCCGAAAATGCGCGCTGATCCCGTTCTGCATCGGCTTGTTGTAGTAGGGCACGACCGACAAGATTGCGTCGCAGCCGGCTGCTTCGGCACGGCGCGTCAATTCGATTGCGCCATCGGTCGAGTTCGAGCCTGCGCCGGCTATCACGCGCACGCGGCCGCGCGCGGTTTCGACGGCCATCCGAATCAGCGATTCCTGCTCTTCTGGCGACAGGGTGGAAGCCTCGCCGGCGGTCTCGCAGACGACGAGCGCCGAAACGCCCGCCGCGATCTGCCGCTCGCACAGCTTCGCGAACGCGTTGCGGTCGATGCGACCGAGTTCATCGAAGGGAGTGGGGAGGTCGGGTATGTATCCCGCAAGCCAACTCGCCGGACTTGCCATTGTTGTCATGGCCTAGATCGCAGTCTTGATCTGGATGAAGCGTTCGGCGGGTGGAGTGCACCGGACGGGCTTGCGCGCGCCGATGACCTGCACGCTCATGCCACAGGCCGCTTGCCGGCGCCGAAGAGCATGCCGACCGGCGCGAGCCGTCCTTCAGCGTCGAGCTCGATGGCGCGGGAAATCTCGACGATCGTCTCCGGATGATGGCCGTTCTCGAACAGCGCGTATTTCATGGCCTCGGCACGGCTGACGAACAGACCGCCATAGAGGCCGTTCTGTTCCTGCGCGACCCATTGGCCGCGACTGTTCCGGCCGATGAGGACGAGGGCGGCGGCAGACTTGTGAATCGACGGAGGTTCGACGAGCTTCATGGACGTGGTCCTTCTGGTTGGCGCGGGTATCTCTTGCGAGCGGACATCGCGGTCGTTGGGATATCGCGCGGTGCGGATAGGAAATCGAGGCGGCGGAGTGCGTGATCTCATAAAGCCGTCGTAAAGGCGATCAGGCTCCGGACAGCTGGTTCAGCGCCATGACGGCGCAGTAGAGCGCGACGTAGCCCACCATCTCGTCCCAATGATTGAGGTCGGCGGTGAACACGCGCTCACGGCGCATCGTGCCGAGCACGGCGCAGAGAATGATCGTCATCCACAGCAGCGCGGCGAGACTGCGTCCGAAGCCGATGCTGCCGAATGTCGCGAACAGGGTGAGGATCGCGGTTCGCAGCGCAAAGCGAAACAACACCCTGGCCGGCGGCAGCGCCGCGGACTTGTCAACAGAGAGGTTCATTGCAGTGTCTTGGCGGGGTCTTGGCACGCTCAGAAGAAATTGTCGCAACAGAGCAGGGTGGTTTCCGATCGTGCGGGGCGCATGGCCGCGGAGCCCGCGGGGCGCTGGTCGAGACGTCGGGCCTCGACAGCCGCATGGAGAACGGCGAGCGCGAGATCCGGGTGCCGGGCTTCGGCGCAGTCGTCGAGCCAGTCCGGCATTTCGCGAGTCCGCGATAGTGCGCAATGCCATTCGCCGTCATCATAGGCGATCCGGCGCAACTGCCACCGTGGCAATTGCAGGGCGATCAGTTCGAGTGCCGCATCGATCCGCGCATCGACCTGTAGCAATTGCCCGATCCGCAAGCGGCGTTGCCCTCGCGCCGACATCGGCGAGGCGCCGTCGTCGTCGCCAAGAAGAGCCGCCAGCATCGTCGCGGTGGCCTGATCGATGTGCGCCGGCTCGGGGAAATCCTGTCGTGTCGTCAAGGCCGACATGCTGGCCTCCTGTCGTCATTGTGTCATGGCCCGATGGGGCCTGACCTGCAATGTGGCCGACGCGGCCGTAGGAATGCGAGAGGGACGGGGGTTGAGAGAAATAAGCGGCGCATAGGCGCGCCCTGGCACTGCGGCCACTTCATATGCGATGGCCGCGGCGACCAGGCGATTTGCGCCGGGGAATGCCGCGGTCTTTATGAGATTCCTATAACTTTGCCGGCGGCACTGTCTCGAAAACCTATGGTTCCGGATGCCATCTGTGGCGATGGAACGGACCGCGGGGCGCGGCGATCGGATGCTTGATCCATCACAAGTCGCGCGCTCCCGGCTGATCTACGCTTAGCGCGTCTCTGCGCGCAAGAGGAGCACACCATGCTGGACATCCTGATGCTGGCGCTCGCCGCCGGCTTTTTCGCTTTGGCGATCGGCTACACCTACGCCTGCGAGCGACTCTAGGAGGACGGGCCATGATCTTCGACTATTCGCTCGCCAGCGCCGTGTCGCTCGGCCTTCTGATCTATCTCACCTATGCGCTGCTGCGGCCCGAGCGGTTCTGACCGGCCGCCGTCGCACCTTCAAAGGCACATCTCATGACCGTCATCGGCTGGATCCAGATCCTTCTCTTCTGCGCCGTCATCGTCGCGCTCGCCAAGCCGCTCGGCTGGTACATGACGCGCGTCTTCAATGGCGAGCGAACCTTTCTCTCGCCGGCGCTGCGGCCGGTGGAATCCGCGATCTACTGGATCGGCGGCGTCGACGAGCGTCGCGAGCAGCATTGGTTGACCTACACGGTCGCGATGCTGCTGTTCCACGTCGGCGGCTTCCTGATCACTTACGGCGTGATGCGACTGCAGGCCATCCTGCCGTTCAATCCCGCGGGACAGTCCGGGGTGGCCGAGGATCTGTCGTTCAACACCGCGATCAGCTTCCTGACCAACACCAACTGGCAGAACTACGGCGGCGAGAGCACGGTCTCCTATCTCGTGCAGATGCTCGGCCTGACGCACCAGAACTTCCTGTCGGCGGCGACCGGCATCGTGCTCGCGATTGCGCTGATCCGCGGCTTCTCACGGGCATCAGTGCGCACGGTCGGCAATTTCTGGGTGGATGTGACGCGCTGCACGCTCTATGTGCTGCTGCCGGTCTGCATCGTCTACACGCTGTTCCTGGTGTGGCAGGGCATCCCGCAGACGCTCGGGCCCTATGTCGAGGCCACCACGCTGGAAGGCGCCAAGCAGACCATCGCGGTCGGTCCGGTCGCCTCGCAAGTCGCGATCAAGATGCTCGGCACCAATGGCGGCGGCTTCTTCAACGCCAACGCCGCGCACCCGTTCGAGAACCCGACTGCGCTGTCGAACTTCATCCAGATGATCTCGATCTTCGCGCTCGGCGCAGCCCTCACCAACGTGTTCGGCCGCATGGTCGGCAACCAGCGCCAGGGCTGGGCGATCCTCTCCGTGATGGGCGTGCTGTTCATCGCTGGCGTGTTCGTCACCTACTGGGCCGAAGCCAACGGCACGGCGACGTTGAACGCGCTGGGCCTGACCGGCGGCAACATGGAGGGCAAGGAGGTCCGCTTCGGCATCGTCGCATCCTCGCTGTTCGCCGTGATCACCACGGCGGCCTCCTGCGGCGCGGTCAACGCCATGCATGACAGCTTCACCGCGCTCGGCGGCATGATCCCGCTGATCAACATGCAGCTCGGCGAGATCATCGTCGGCGGCGTCGGCGCCGGCCTCTACGGCATGCTGCTGTTCGTCGTGCTTGCGATCTTCGTCGCCGGCCTGATGGTCGGCCGCACGCCGGAATATGTCGGCAAGAAGATCGAGGCCCGCGAGGTCAAGATGGCGATGCTGGCGATCCTGGTGCTGCCCCTGATGTATCTCGGCTGGACCGCGGTTGCGGTGGTGCTGCCACAGGCGGTGGCCTCGATGGCCAATGCCGGCCCGCACGGCTTCACCGAGGTGCTCTATGCCTACACCTCCGCGACCGGCAACAACGGCTCGGCTTTCGCAGGCCTCACCGGCAACACCTTCTTCTACAACCTGACGCTCGCCTCTTCGATGTTCGTCGGCCGCTTCTTCATGATCATCCCCGCGATGGCGATCGCCGGTTCGCTCGCCGAGAAGAAGTCGATCCCGCCATCGGCCGGCACGTTCCCGACCACCGGCGGCCTGTTCGTCGGTCTCGTCGTCGGCGTCATCCTGATCATCGGCGGCCTCACCTTCTTCCCCGCACTTGCCCTCGGTCCGATCGTCGAGCATCTCGCGATGACCGCCGGCACCGTGTTCTGATCTCGGAGCAATCTCCATGGATACCATGAAACTGCAGAAGCGCTCGTCGATGTCGACGATGCTCGACCCGAAGATCGTGCTGCCGGCCATCAAGGCTGCCGTCGTCAAGCTCGATCCGCGGCTGATGGTCAAGAACCCCGTGATGTTCGTGGTCGAAGTCGTCGCCGCGCTCACCACGGTAATCTTCCTGCGCGACGTCGTGACCGGCGGAGCGAACCTCGGCTTCACCTTCCAGATCATTCTCTGGCTGTGGTTCACCGTGCTGTTCGCCAACTTCGCCGAAGCGGTCGCCGAAGGCCGCGGCAAGGCGCAGGCGGAATCGCTGCGCAGGACCCGCACCGAGAGCCAGGCCAAGCTGCTGACGGGCTCGAGTCCCGCAGACCGCAGCTTCAGGCTGGTGCCGGGCACGGGCCTGAAGGTCGGCGACATCGTGCTGGTCGAGGCCGGTGACACGATTCCCTCGGATGGCGAGGTGATCGAAGGTGTTGCCTCCGTGAACGAAGCCGCCATCACCGGCGAGTCCGCGCCGGTCATCCGCGAATCAGGCGGCGACCGCTCGGCGGTGACCGGCGGCACGCAGGTGCTGTCCGACTGGATCCGCGTCAAGATCACGGCCGCGCAAGGCTCGACCTTCATCGACCGCATGATCAAGCTGGTCGAAGGCGCCGAGCGGCAGAAGACGCCGAACGAGATCGCGCTCAACATCCTGCTCGCGGGCCTCACCATCATCTTCGTGTTCGCGACCGTGACCATTCCGAGCTACGCGGCCTATGCTGGCGGCTCGATCTCGGTGGTGGTGCTGGTGGCGTTGTTCGTGACCTTGATCCCGACCACGATCGGCGCGCTGTTGTCGGCGATCGGCATCGCCGGCATGGACCGCCTGGTGCGCTTCAACGTGCTGGCGATGTCCGGCCGCGCGGTCGAAGCCGCTGGCGACGTCGATACCCTGCTGCTCGACAAGACCGGCACCATCACGCTCGGCAATCGTCAGGCGACGGCATTCCGTCCCGTCAGGGGCGTGAGCGAGCAGGAGCTCGCGGACGCGGCGCAGCTTGCTTCGCTCGCCGACGAGACGCCGGAAGGCCGTTCCATCGTGGTGCTGGCCAAGGAGAAATACGGCATCCGCGGCCGCGACATGGCCGAGCTCGGCGCCACCTTCGTGCCGTTCACGGCGCAGACCCGCATGAGCGGGGTCGATGCCGGCGGCTCGTCCGTGCGCAAGGGGGCGGTCGATGCCATCCTGGCCCATGTCGGCGGCGGCGCGACCCAGGTCGCCTCCGGCAACACGGTCCGTGCGATCCAGCCGGCCGAGAGCGAGATGGTGCGGGAGGTCCGCGCCATCTCCGACGAGATCGCCAAGACCGGCGGCACGCCGCTCGCGGTGGCGAAAGATGGCCGGCTGCTCGGCGTCGTCCAGCTCAAGGACATCGTCAAGGGCGGCATCCGCGAGCGTTTTGCCGAGCTGCGCCGCATGGGCATCCGCACCATCATGATCACCGGCGACAATCCGATGACCGCGGCTGCGATCGCCGCAGAAGCCGGCGTCGACGACTTCCTGGCGCAGGCCACGCCCGAGGACAAGCTGCGGCTGATCCGCGACGAGCAGGCCAAGGGCAAGCTGGTGGCGATGTGCGGCGACGGCACCAACGATGCGCCGGCGCTGGCGCAGGCCGATGTCGGCGTCGCCATGAACACCGGCACGCAAGCCGCGCGCGAGGCCGGCAACATGGTCGATCTCGACTCCAACCCCACCAAGCTGATCGAGGTGGTGGAGATCGGCAAGCAGCTCTTGATGACGCGCGGCGCGCTGACGACGTTCTCGATCGCCAACGACGTCGCCAAGTACTTCGCGATCATCCCCGCGATGTTCCTGACATTCTACCCGCAGCTCAACGTGCTCAACGTCATGAACCTGTCGAGCCCGCAGAGCGCGATCCTGTCGGCGATCATCTTCAACGCGCTGATCATCATCGCGCTGATCCCGCTGGCCTTGAAGGGCGTGGCCTACCGCGCCATCGGTGCCGGCGCGCTGCTCGGACGCAACCTGATGATCTACGGCTTGGGCGGCATCATCATCCCCTTCATCGGCATCAAGGCGATCGACCTGATCGTGACCGCCTTGCACCTGGCTTGACACCACAACTGCCGTTATTGCGAGGAGCGTAGCGACGAAGCAATCCAGACTGTTGCACCCTATAGATTCTGGATTGCTTCGCTGCGCTCGCAATGACGGGAGAGAAACCGGAGACTCCCATGCTCAAAGAATTCCGTCCCGCCATCCTCGTCCTGCTCGCCCTGACAGCGATCACCGGACTGCTCTATCCGCTCGCGATGACCGGCATTGCCGGCGTCGTCTTCCCCGCCCAGGCCGAAGGCAGCCTGATGATGCGGGACGGCCAGGTGATCGGCTCGGCCTTGATCGGCCAGGAGTTCAAGGACGACAAATATTTCCACGGCCGTCCGTCGGCGACGTCGGCGGCCGATCCGAACGATGCGACGAAGACCGTGCCGGCGCCGTACAACGCCGCCAACTCGTCCGGCTCCAATCTTGGGCCCACCAGCAAGGCGCTGGCCGACCGCCTCAAGGAGGATGTCGACAAGCTCAAGGCGGAAAACCCCGCGCAGGCGGTGCCAGTCGACCTGGTGACGACCTCGGCGAGCGGGCTCGATCCGGACATCTCGCCGGAGGCGGCGCTGTTCCAGGCGCCGCGGGTGGCCAAGGCGCGGAGCCTGCCGGAAGCCAGCGTCCGGACCTTGGTCGCGCAGCATACCCAGGGCCGTCTGCTCGGGCTGCTCGGCGAACCCCGTGTTAACGTGCTCGCGCTCAATCTGGCGCTTGATGCCAAGGCCAAGTGAGGACACGCGTCTCTCCGGTCTTGGCGCTGGGGGCGCCTTGTCTATAATGCCGCATGGCCAATCTTCGCCGCGACTCCGATCATAGACCTTCGCCGGACGCGCTGCTTGCGGCGGTCCGGCGCGAGGAAAGCCCGGTCGGCAAGCTCAAGATCTTCGTCGGCGCCGCCCCCGGCGTCGGCAAGACCTACGAGATGCTGTCGAGCGCCCATGCCAGGATGAAGGCCGGCATCGATGTCGTGGTCGGCTTCGTCGAGACCCATGGACGCGCCGAGACCGAGGCGCTGGTCCGTGGCCTCGAAATGATCCCGCGCAAGCGCATCACCTACAAGGACCAGATCATCGAGGAGATGGATCTGGATGCCGTGATCGCGCGCCGCCCGAAGCTCGCGATCGTCGACGAGCTCGCCCACACCAACGCCGCCGGCAGCCGGCATCCCAAGCGTTATCTCGACGTCGAGGAGCTGCTGTCGCATGGCATCGATGTCTACACGGCGGTCAACGTCCAGCACATCGAGAGCCTCAACGACGTCGTCGCCCAGATCACCCATGTCCGTGTGCGCGAGACCGTGCCGGACTCGATTCTCGATCGCGCCGACGCCATCGAGCTGATCGATCTCACGCCCGATGACCTGATCCAGCGGCTGAAGGAGGGCAAGGTCTATGTGCCCAAGCAGGCCGAGCGCGCGCTGGAGCATTATTTCTCGCCGGGTAACCTGACCGCATTGCGCGAGCTGGCGCTGCGCCGCACCGCCGAGCGGGTCGACGAGCAACTGCTCGACCACATGCAGGCCCACGCCATCGCGGGACCGTGGGCCGCCGGCGAGCGCATTCTCGTCTGCATCTCCGACGACCCGCGCGCGGCCGGCCTGGTGCGTTATGCCAAGCGGCTCGCCGACCGCGTCCATGCGCCCTGGACCGCGGTGACGATCGAGACCCGGCGCAATCTGCAGCTCTCGGATGCGCAGCGCGACCGTCTCGCCGACACGCTACGGCTCGCCGAGACGCTGGGCGGCGAGGCGCTGGCCATTCCCGGCGTCGGCCGCCGGATCGCCGACGACCTGATCAGCTTCGCGCAAGGCAACAACGTCACCCAGATCATCATCGGCAAGGCCAGCCGCTCGCGCCTGTTCGAGATCATCCGGGGCTCGGTGGTGCACGACCTGGTGCGCCGCGCCGGCAACATCAGCATTCATGTCATCGCCGGCGATGAAGCTGCGGAGACGACGAATACGCCGGTGCAGACCCGTGCGCTGAGCGAGCCGCTGCGGCCACAGCCCTATCTGATGGCGCTGCTGATCACGGCGGTCGGCCTTGGCCTCGCCGAGCTGATCCAGCCCTTCTTCGGCATCGAGAACGTCGATCTGGTGTTTCTCACGGCCGTTGTCGGCGTCGCCGTCCGCTATGGATTGTGGCCGTCGCTGCTGGCGAGCCTGGCAGCCTCGCTCAGCTACAACTTCTTTTTCCTGCCGCCGATCTACACCTTCACGATCACCGATCCGACCAACGTCGCGGCGTTCTTCTTCTTCATGCTGATCGCGATCCTGGTGTCCAACGTCGCGGCGCCGGTGCGCGTGCAGGCCGATTCGGCCACCATGCGGATCCGCACCACCGAGCAGCTCTATGCCTTCAGCCGCAAGCTTGCGGGCACCGCGACCTTGGACGACGTGCTGTGGGCCACGGCCTATCAGGCCGCACTGATGCTGAAGGTCCGCGTCGTGCTGCTGCTGCCGCAGGATGGCAAGCTCGTGGTCATGACCGGCTACCCGCCGGAGGATCAGCTCGACGACGCTGATCTCGCCGCGGCCAGCTGGGCCTTTGCCAACGACCGCGCTGCGGGGCGCGGCTCCGACACGTTGCCGGGGGCGAAGCGCCTGTTCCTGCCGATGCGCACCGGGCGCGGGCTGATCGGCGTCATCGGCATCGACGACGACCGCACCGGGCCGCTGCTGACCCCCGATCAGCGCCGGCTGCTCGATGCGCTGATGGACCAGGGCGCGCTGGCCATCGAGCGCGTGCTGCTGGTCGAGGACATGGACAAGGTCAAGCGCACGATGGAGCAGGACCGGCTGCGCTCGGCGCTGCTCACCTCGATCTCGCACGACCTCAAGACGCCGCTAGCCTCCGTGCTCGGCGCCGCGTCGACGATGCGCGACCTCGCCGCGCGGCTGTCGGAGCAGGAGAAGCTCGACCTGCTCGCGACCGTCATCGACGAGTCCGAGCGGCTCAATCGCTTCATCGCCAATCTGCTCGACATGACCAAGCTCGAATCCGGCGCGATCGTGCCGAACACGGCGCTGCATGATCTCGGCGAGATCATCGGCAGCGCGCTGCGCCGCGCGAGCAAGATCCTGTCCGGCCACAAGGTGGCGCTCGCGTTAGCCGCCGACCTGCCGATGCTCGAGCTCGACGCGGTGTTGTTCGAGCAGGTGCTGTTCAACCTGCTCGACAACGCAGCCAAATACGCGCCTGCCGATACGACCATTGAATTGCGCTCGCAGCGCGAGGGCTCATGGGTCGTGCTCGAGGTGTGCGACGAAGGCGAGGGCATTCCGCCGGAAGAGGTCGATCATGTGTTCGACAAGTTCTATCGCGTGCAGAAGGGCGACCAGGTGCGACCCGGCACCGGGCTCGGGCTCGCGATTTCGCGCGGCTTCGTCGAGGCGATGCACGGCCGCATGACTGCCGGCAATCGCGCCGATCGCAGCGGCGCCGTGCTCACCATCCGCCTGCCGGTGCCGGCGCAGGTCAGACCGCTGGATACCGCCGCATGACCGGTGCTCCGATCAAGGTGCTCGTCATCGATGACGAGCCGCCGATCCGCAAACTCCTGCGGATGGGGCTGACGACGCAAGGTTACGACATTCTCGAAGCCTCGAATGGCAAGGTTGCGCTGGATCTGCTCGCGCAGGAGCCCGCCTTGATCATTCTCGATCTCGGCCTGCCGGATATCGACGGCCTCGAATTGCTGAGGACCATCCGCGGGCGCAACGAGGGGGTCCCCGTCGTCGTGCTGTCGAGCCGGGGCGACGAGGCCGGCAAGGTGCAGGCGCTCGATCTCGGCGCCGACGACTACATCACCAAGCCGTTCGGGATGGACGAGCTCTTGGCCCGCATGCGCGCGGCGTTGCGTCACCAGTTGCAGGTGAAGGGCGAACGGCCGGTATTTCGCACCGGGGATCTCTCCGTCGATCTCGTGCGCCGGATCGTCAAGGTCGGCGAGCGCGAGGTCAAGCTGTCGCCCAAGGAATATGATCTGCTCCGGGTTCTCGTGCAGCATGCGGGCAAGGTGCTGACCCATCGTTTCCTGCTCAAGGAACTGTGGGACGAATTGACCGACGCGCAATATCTACGCGTCTACGTGCGGCAGCTGCGGCAGAAGATCGAGGCCGATCCCGAACGGCCGCAATTCGTGCTGACCGAGACCGGCATCGGCTACCGGCTGCGCGCACCGGACTAGGGTCGTATCGGTCGGTTGCGTCATGTCGTTGAGGAGACGTTGTCTTCGGCGACGCCCGTCTCCTCCGCGCGCGAGCATCTGCGTTCGATGAGCGTCATCGTCCAAAAGGGGCGCCATTGTGACGAGCGATCGCCCTCGTGTCGGGCAGAATCTCCTTTCGTGAAATTCTAGTGAACGTGCCGTTTTGACCATCAGCTCGCATCGCTTTGCGTCAGGATGCGCCATCGCCGTTCGATCTTGGAATTCATCGATGATCGAGACCCTCGTCTTGTCGGCTGATGGAGGGAGACAAATCATGCTCGAGATTCAGTCCGGACGAGTTCAGCCCGTCAGACCGCGTTGCCGCTTCGAAATGGAGGCGGGTACGCATTCAGGCGAGGCGTTCTGCGTGTTCGATCTGCCCGGATGTCGGACGTGTCCGAAATCGCGCCACATGGTCCGGACCTTGGGAGATTCGGAAGACCCCATGAATTCGAAGACGTTGCGCGCATGGATTGCCTGCCTGCGCCGCTCGGCCCTAGACGTCGTTCTCGACTCCAATCGTTGAGGTCGGCCATGGACGAATATGTTCATCTGCAGAATCTGATCCTGTTGAAGAAGCGTCTCGCTGAACCACAAGATGAATCGCAGCGGACGGTGCTCCTGAAATTGCTGGCTGACGAGGAGGCACGGGTGCCGTCGACGAAAAAGTCTTCTTAGGCAGCCGCGTCGTCCCAGGGCAGCGAATTTGAAGTCCAGTTGCGTGGGATCATCCGTCAAAGCGTTCCGAAGGAATTCCAGCGGAAGTCGACACCCGCTACGCCGCTGGCGGATCTGCTGCGATGGCCTGACTGATCCAGCGCTGTGGACGCGGTAACGTCGCGACGTTGCCGCTCTGTGATGCTCGTTGGAACTTTCCCCGGGTGCTGCAATTGATCGGTCGCAACCGGGAGAAAGCGGATGGCACGACAGTACTCACCCAAGGCATCGGCCAAGGTCGGCCGCGCCATGAAGAAGCGCAAGGCCGGCACGCTGCGCAGCGGCTCGGGTCGCAAGGTGAAGAGCCGCAAGCAGGCGATCGCGATCGGTCTTTCGGAAGCGCGGCGCGAAGGCAAGAAGGTGCCGCCGAAGAAGGGCGCGCGGTCGTCGGCGAAGAAGACGGCCAAGAAGGCGTCGAAGACGTCCACCAAGAAGACCACGAAGAAGAAGTCATCGAAGAAGCGCTGAGGCCATGATCAGAATGCGCGGAGTCCCGGCATCGCGTAGCCCGGATGAGCGGAGCGATATCCGGGTTCACGCCTGCAGCTCGTGAGACCCCGGATGTCGCTCCGCTCATCCGGGCTACGGCCTCGTCATCCTGCCTTGCGCTGTCGCGCTGCCGAGCGGTGCGCCTTCTTCGCGGGACGTCGATGCGCACTCGGTCGCCGTGATGTTGCGCGTGAGGTCTTCTTGTTGCCTTTGCTCTTCAGGCTCTGCTTCAGCGCATCCATCAGGTTGACGACGTTGTCGGGCCGCTCCTCCGGCTCCGGCAGCTTGATCGGCTTGCCCGCGGCCTTGCGCTTCACCAAAGCTTTCAGCGCGGTCTCGTACTGGTCCTTGAACTCCGAGGGATCGAAATGCGCCGCCTTGGTCTGCAGGATGTGGCCGGCCAGCTCGATCATGTCCTTGGTGATCTTCGGCGCCTTGATGTCGCCGAAGAATTCGGCCGCGTCGCGCAGTTCGTATGGGAAACGCAGCGTCGTACCGAGCATGCCCTTGCCCATCGGCTCGATGGCGATGACGTGCTCGCGGTTGGTCAGCACGATCCGCGCCAGCGCGACGCGGCCCTGGTCCTTCATCGCGTCGCGAATGACGGCGAAAGCGTCGAGCGCCGCCTTGCCGTCCGGGGCAATGTAATAAGGATGATTGAGATAACGCTGGTCGATCTCGTCGCGCGGCACGAAGCTGTCGATGTCGATGGTGTGGTTGCTCTCGATCTGGACCGCCTCGAGCTCCTCCGGCTCGATCTCGACATACTGCCCTTTGGATAGCTCGTAGCCGCGGCCCTTCTGCTCGCCTTCGACGATATCGCCGGTCTCGGCATCGACCATCTGTTGCTTGAGCCGGTTGCCGGTCTCGCGGTTGATCAGATGGAAGCGCGTCTTCTCGACCGAGGTCGAGGCTGGATAGAGCACGACGGGGCAGCTGACCAGGGACAGTTTGAGCGAACCTTTCCAATAGGCGCGGGGGGCCATCGTGTTCTCCGTGTGCTACCAGGATTGATGTGCAACGGACAGACGCTGGTGCGGGTTCCCTGCGAGCGACGAGGGAGATGATCGGCAGCGCAGCTGTCATTTGCCCGTCGGGTTACTTTGTCGCAGCAAATGGTCCTTGCGCCGTCGGGCAAATCAGATCGATCTTTCCGCGCATCCCGCCCCATGCAGAGGGGCGTACGCGTCGTCACGATACGTAGGGGTGGGATGCGATGGCCGGGACGGCAGCGTGCGCATGGATGTGCGCCGACGAGCGCTGTGTTTCGGACGCGAAGTCGCGTGGTCCTGGCGCCCCGATGCTGGCGTCAAGTTCGTGACGCCTTCTGACGAGGCGCGCGGGCGACGGTGGCTAACAGGCCGGACACCGGGGAGAGCGCGAAGTAAGCGTTAGAACCATCGCGCAGGGAGGGCCGGGTCGTTCCGGCTGAACCTGTGGTTCCTGCCCCGTGCATTTTTTCCGCACTGGGGGCCACGGGTGCCAGTCGGCACCCGGCCTTCCCTGCACCCTCTCGATCCGTAGAAGGTCGCCTACCGTCACCCCCGGGCAATGAATGCCGCGGGAACGCGGAACTTTGCCTGGCGTTATCGACGTGATGGAGTCCGGAGGCGGGCGGTGACGAGCTGGCGGGTGCCGGCCCCGGCCGGTTCCAGGACGCCTCCCGCTTTGCTACGCTCGGCTCAACGCGAGGGATCACCGTGGCGATCGAGAAGCTTTCCACCTATCGCAAGAAGCGCGACTTCGAGAAGACGGCGGAGCCGTCGGGCGAGGCCAAGGTCGCCCGCGCCGGGCGGCCGCGCTTCGTGATTCAGAAGCACGATGCGACGCGGTTGCATTACGATTTGCGGCTGGAATTCGGCGGCGTCTTCAAGTCGTGGGCCGTCGCGAAGGGACCGTCGCTCGATCCCCATGACAAGCGGCTTGCGGTCGAGGTCGAGGACCACCCGCTCGATTACGGCGATTTCGAAGGCACGATCCCGGAAGGCGAGTATGGCGGCGGCACGGTGATGCTGTGGGATCGCGGCTATTGGGAGAGCGAGGATCCCGAGCGCGGCTTCAAGAAGGGCGACCTGAAATTCACGCTCGATGGCGAGAAGCTGCATGGCAGCTGGGTGCTGGTGCGGATGCGCCACGATCGCACCGGGGGTAAACGCACCAACTGGCTGCTCATCAAGCACCGCGACGAATTCGCCAGGGAAGGCGAGGCCAACGACATCCTGGAGGCCGACAAATCGGTCGCTTCGGGACGCACGATGGAGCAGATCGCTGCCGGCAAGGGCACGGCGCCAAAGCCGTTCATGCTCCGCAAGACGCGGCGGATGAATGCCGACGCGGTCTGGCACTCCAATCGCAGCGACAGCAAGGCAACATCGAAGACAGCTTCATCGGGGAAATCCAAGGCGACGAAAGCCCGCGTGGAGCCGAAGGCGGTGACGCCGCGAACGGTGTCATCGCTGCCGGACTTCGTAGCTCCCGAGCTATGCACCCTGGTCGCACAGCCGCCGAGCGGCGAGGGTTGGGCGCACGAGATCAAGTTCGACGGCTACCGCGTGCAGATCAGGATCGAAAGTGGCGAGGTGACGTTGAAGACGCGGAAGGGCCTCGACTGGACCGCCAAGTTCAGCGCGATCGCCGACGAAGCCGCCAAGCTGCCGGACGCCATCATCGACGGCGAGATCGTCGCGCTCGACAAGGACGGCAATCCGAATTTCTCGGCGCTGCAGGCGGCGATCTCTGCCGGCCAGACCGACGAGCTGATCTTCTTTGCCTTCGACCTGATGTTTGCCGAAGAGTTCGATCTGCGCCGCCAGCCCTTGCGTGAGCGCAAGGCATGGCTTGCCAGGCTGTTGAAGGCGAACATCAAGGGCAGGGCGCCGCGCATCCGCTATGTCGAGCATTTCGAGAGCGACGGCGAGGCCGTGCTGGAGTCGGCGCGCAAGCTCGCGCTCGAGGGGATCGTCTCGAAGAAGCTGGATTCGGCCTATCACTCCGGGCGCACCGAAAGCTGGACCAAGGCCAAGACCCGCCCCGGTCACGAGGTCGTCATCGGCGGATGGAAGACCACCAACGGCAAATTCCGTTCGCTGATGGTCGGCGTCAACAAGGATGATCATCTGGCTTATGTCGGCATCGTCGGCACCGGCTTCGGCCAGGACACGGTGAAGGAGCTCATGCCCGCGCTCAAGGCGGCCGCCTCCGACAAGAGTCCGTTCAGCGGCAAGAACGCTCCGCGTGGGGCGCGCGAGGTGCATTGGCTCAAGCCCAGGCTTGTTGCCGAGATCGAATTCGCCGGCTTCACGGGCGACGGCAATGTCAGGCAGGCCTCATTCAAGGCGCTGCGCCGGGACAAGCCGGCGGCTGAGGTCGTGGCCGAGGATCCGGTCATGACGACAAACGTCACGAAGCCGGTCGCTCGTGCCGCTGCGACTGTCGCGGCGGGTGGCACCACGGTGCACAAGACACCCTCGCGGACCAAGAGCGGCGCCGTGGTGATGGGTGTCGCGATCTCCAAGCCCGACAAGGCGCTGTGGCCCGATGCCGGCGATGGTCAGCCGGCCACCAAGCTCGATCTCGCGCGCTATCTGGAAGCCGTCGGCGACTGGATGATCGGCCATCTGAAGGGGCGGCCGTGCTCGATCGTCCGCGCGCCCGACGGCATCGCCGGTGAGACGTTCTTCCAGCGCCACGGCATGCAGGGGACATCCGACCTGCTCGAACTGGTCAAGGTGTCGGGCGACCGCAAGCCCTATCTGCAGATCGATCGCGTCGGAGGTCTGATCGCCGTCGCCCAGGTCGCCGGCGTCGAGCTGCATCCTTGGAATTGCGCGCCCGGCGCCTACGACGTGCCGGGGCGTCTGGTGTTCGATCTCGATCCGGCGCCGAACGTCGCCTTCGAGGAGGTGATCGCCGCGGCCAAGGAGATGCGCGAGCGTCTGAAGAGCCTGGGCCTGGAGAGCTTCTGCAAGACCACGGGCGGCAAGGGCCTCCACGTCGTCACGCCGCTGCTGTACGGCGCGCGTGACAAGGTGACGTGGCCGGAGGCGAAGGCGTTTGCGCAGGGCGTGTGCCAGTGGATGGCCAACGACAGCCCGGATCAGTTCCTGCTCAACATGTCCAAGAAGATGCGCAAGGGAAAGATCTTCCTCGACTATCTGCGCAACGACCGGATGGCGACGGCCGTGGCCGTGCTGTCGCCGCGTGCTCGCGAGGGCGCGACCGTGTCGATGCCGCTGAGCTGGACGCAAGTCAAGAATGGGCTCGATCCCAAGCGCTACACGATCCGCACGGTGCCGGCGCTGCTGGCGAAGACCAAGGCGTGGCAAGGCTATGATGATGCCGCCGGATCGATCAAGCCGGCGATCAGGAAGCTTGCGACCGAAGCGTGAGAGGCGAGGAAGGTGCCAGAGGAAGGCACCAAGGAAGGCGCTGAGCACGGTGCGCTCGGCACTTCGGGCAGACATGGCGTCGCCATGTCTGCCCGGGCCGATCAGTTCGAGTCGATGGCTCAGATTCGTCCGAGCAGAACCAGGATCAGGATGATGACGATGATCAGGCCGAGACCGCCGCCGCCGTAATAGCCGGTGCCATAGAACGGACCGCCGCCGATGCCGGAGAAGCCGCCGAGCAGTGCGATGATCAGAATGATCAGAATGATAGTGCCGATTGACATGTGCTTCCCTCCAGAGCCCGGCAGCAGGCCATACGTAGATCTGCCTTCGGCGAGGAAACTGGTCGGAACTCGGAAAGTTCCAGGTTCCGACCAGGTAAATGTCGGGTGTATCTTTGCGGTCGTGGTGGCCCATCACTACATACAGCTGGTTGTTAGGAGGTCGCGATGTCAAGGCCGCTTGTCGTTTCCATTCCGCATCGCCTGGGCAAAGACGAGGCCGTCCGCCGGCTGCAGTCCGGGTTGAGCCGGGCGGCGAGCAGCATTCCGGTCCTGAAGGTCGATGAAGAACGCTGGGACGGCGACAGAATGGTGTTTCGTGTTCGCGCGCTCGGCCAGGCGGCTTCGGGGCACGTCGACGTCGCCGAGGATCACGTGCGGGTCGAGGTCGTGTTGCCCTGGTTGTTGCAGCGCTTCGCCGAGGCGGCGCAGGCCGCCATTCGTAGCCGTGGCCAGCTGCTGCTGACGAAGAAGAGCTGATCAGTTGGATGCTGCGGAGGCCGCCGGCTGACGTTTCCCAGGCTGCTCGGCAGCCGCCTCGGTCCGCGCCGGAATGATCGCCGCGGGCAGATGAGTGAAGATGTTGGAGACCGCCAGGACGCCGTGTTGAATGGCTGGGGCCGTATAGCCGGTCACGTGCACCGTCGCATCGAAAGCGTCGGCATGAGGCCAGGCCCGGCCGTTGTCGGTGAACGCAGCAAAGCGCCGCGCGGTCACGACGATGGCGGCCTCGCGCCGGCGGCGGCGCGCGAAGGCGATGATGTGATCGGCATCGCGGCCGGTCACTTCGAGCGGCTGATAGGCGCCGTCGGTGAACACGGAGGCCTGCTCGTTGCGTATCTTGAGCAGATGCCGCGTCCAGGCCAGCTTGATGCGGCCATCGGGCCAATGCTCTGCCAGCTGCGTCCAGTCCGGGCTCTCGCATTGGCGCAGCGCGCTCTCGCGCGCGGCAAAATCGACCGGGCGCCGGTTGTCGGGATCGACCATCGACAGATCCCAGAACTCGGTCCCCTGGTAGAAGTCGGGCACCCCGGGCATGGTCGCCTTCAGCGTCAGCTGTGTCAGCGAATTCAGCGCGCCCAGCAGCGCCAGCCGCTTCGCCATCGTTTCCAGCGACTGCAGGAATTCCGGCGAATGGCCCGGATCCAGAATGCGCGCGATGAAGACCTTCAGGCCCGTTTCATAGGCCTCGTTGGGGTTGTGCCAACTGGTCTCCTCCTTGCCTTCGCGCGCGGCCTTCAAGGCATAGGCCTGCAGCCGCTCGGCAAGGCCGTCGTCCGCGCCGGTCGTGGGCCAGATGCCGACCAGGGTCTGGTACAGCATGTACTCGAACGCGGCCGAGGGAGCGCGCATGTTGCCTTCGGTGACGACGCTTGGCGCGTTCAGCGTCTTCCAGCGCGCAACTGCCGAGGTCCAGTCGTTGGGCAGCTCGGTGATGGCGGCGAGGCGCGTGCGGGCATCCTCGCCGCGCTTGGTGTCGTGCGTGGCGGTGGCCGTCATGCCGTGCGGCCAGTGCTTCGCCCGTTCCTGCATCAGCTTGTGGAAGTCGGCGATTGCCAGAGCATGCGCCGCAGGATCGCCGCCGACCTCGTTGAGCGCGAGCAGCCGGTGGAAGCGATAGAATCCGGTGTCCTCCAGCGACTTCGCCATCACCGGGCCCGTGAACTGCTGCACCTTCCAAGCGAAGCGGCGTACGCGCGGGACGCTGTGAGAGGTGTTGCGGTCGCGCTCGATGAGATCCATCGTCAGCGCGTCGCGCAGGAAGTCGAAGATCGATCCGTCAGACGCGAACCACTCGGCGCGCGCCTTTTCGATCGCGTGGTCGATCAGCTTGCGATCGGCCTCGCTCGGGGCGGCTGTGGTGAGATAGGTGCGATAGACGGGGAAGTGCAGCACATAGAGCTCGAGTGCCCGGCGCAGGCTGTCTTCCGAATAGTCTCGCGTGGAGTAGTGGCCGTTGGCGATCCGCGCCAGGAGCCGCGTCAGCACGGTGAACTCGCTGGTCAGCAGCGTCTCCAGCACGCGCCGCTTGGCCTCCTTGATGACCGGCGCCAGCTTCGGGGGGGTGTTGCTGATCTGTCGCCAGATCTCGTCGAGCGGCTCCAGACCGCTGCCGTCGATCAGCAGCTGCGTGATGACGTTCATCCATTCATAGCCGGTGGTGCCGTGCACGCCGGCGAACTTCGGCAGCTTCTCGTGCTCGCAGAGGATCTTCTCGATCACGACGTAAAACGGGCCGTCGGCCGAACCGCGGGCATCGCGGACCAGGCGGCGCAGCCGCTGGAAGTACTGAGCGGGATCGCGCAAACCATCGATGTGGTCGAGCCGAAGTCCGTGCAGCTGGCCGTTGGCGATCAGCCTCTTCACCAGCCGGTGGATCGCCTCGAACGTACCGGCATCCTCGATGCGCAGGCCCGCGAGCGTGTTGACGTCGAAGAAACGGCGGTAGTTGATGTCGCTGGACGCAAGCCGCCAGTGTCCGAGCTTGTAGTTCTGCCGTTCCAGGAGGTGGTGCAAGGCGTGCGTCTGCGCCGGCCGGTCCTCGCCGGCCCTGTAGGCCGACAGGCCGCGGGCGATGATCTCGGCCGCGCCCGGAATGGCTTTGAGCGCGGCCTTGAAGCCTGGCGCTTCCTTGCGGTTGGGATGGCGCAGGCCGCGATAGCGCGAGGCGAGCTCGAGGACCGCTTGGCCGGCCTCGCTCTGCTCCTCGCCGGCTTCCTTGACGATGATGCGCAGCATCTCGCCGTAGCGCTCCGGCGCGATCGGCAGGCGATGCTCGAAGTACCAGCAGGAGAAGCTGCCTTCGTCCGGGTCGTAGCGCAGCTCGATGTCGCCGTGATCGAGTGCATGGCCGTACGACGTGCCGATGATCGGCAGCAGCACCCCGCCGCGCGCGCGATATGGCAGCTGGTCCCAGTCGATGTCGAACGAGGCCGCATGCGGCGACGCCGGGCCCCATTCGAGCACGTCGAGCCACCACGGATTGTCGTCGAAATGCACGCCGACATGGTTCGGCACGAAGTCGAGGATGAGGCCGAGATCGTGCTCTGTCAGCGCCGCGCTGAGTTTGGCAAATCCGTGCTCACCGCCGAGCTCCGGATTGAGCTGGGAATGGTCGGTAATGTCATAACCGTGCGTCGAGCCCTTGCGCGCCTTCATGAAGGGCGAGGCGTAGACATGGCTGATGCCGAGCGCCTTCAGATAAGGCACGACGCGCGTCGCCGCCTCGAAGTCGAAATCGGCAGTGAGCTGCAGGCGGTACGTGGCGAGCGGAATGGCCGGAGGCATGGCTATCCTCCGATGCTCCAGAACACGGACCATGCTGGCAGGCGTTCACCGGGCGTGCCGCCCCAGATCGGCGTGCCCGAGAATTCGTTTGAGGGCGCGGCGATCGCCTTATCCGAGACATTGGCCAGCAGCCTCAGTCTCGTGCCGTCGCCCATCACCCAATGGGCGGTCAGGCGGCCATCATCGGTCACGTCAGCTTCACCGAAGGTCGCGCCCGGCAGCCGCGGCGCCACATGCCTGTGGCGCACGGCGAGCAGATCGCGCACCAGCACCAGCCGTTCGCGGCCGGCCGGTTCATGGCGGGCGTTCCAGTCGATGATCGCGGATTTGAAGGTCTCGACGTCGAGGGGGTCCGGGACCTCGTCGCCATATTTGGCGTATGCCCACTCGTATTCCCTGCGCCGTCCCTTGCGCACCGCGTGCGCGAGATCGCCATGGAAGTCGCAGAAGAATGGGAACGGCTGCTTGGAGCCCCACTCTTCGCCCATGAACAGCATCGGGACCATTGGAGCGAGGAGGGTCACCGCCAGCGCAGCCGCGATCCCCGCCGGCGGCGCCAGCGCCTCCAGCCTGTCGCCGAATACGCGGTTGCCGATCTGGTCGTGGTTCTGCAGGAAATTGACAAAGGCACCGGGGGCCAGATGACCGCTCGGCTCACCCCGTGGATCGCCGCCCCAGAACGCCGCCGGCTCGCCCTGGTAGACGAAGCCGGAGCCGAGCGCGCGTGCGAGGTCGCCGCGCGGCGACTGCTGATAGTCGCCGTAGTAGCCGCCGCTTTCAGCGGTCAGCATCACGTGCCAGGCGTGGTGATAGTCGTCGTTCCACTGCGCGCGGAACTTGCCGCGCGGCGGATCTTCCGCGGCGTCCAGCATGCTGGCGCGATTGTCGCCGTTTTCGAGCACGAGATGGATGTGCCGTCCCGTCGCTTCGGCGAGCTTGCCGACGGCGGCGCTCAGCTCGTGCAGCAACGGCACCTCATCATCCTTGGTGGCAAGGATGTGATTGACCGCGTCGAAGCGGAGGCCGTCGAACCGATAATCCGAAAGCCAGTGCAGTGCGTTTTCGATCGCGAAGGCGCGCACCTCCGGCCGCCGGTAGTCGATGGCGCTGCCCCACGGCGTATGCGCGTCGGTGAAGAAGGTCGGTGCATACAGGCCGATGTAGTTTCCCTCGGGGCCGAAGTGATTGTAGACCACGTCGAGAAACACCATCACACCGCGAAGATGCGCCTCGTCGATGAGGGCGCGGAGATCGTCGGGACGACCATAGGCGCTGTCCGGCGCGTAGAGCAGCACACCGTCATAGCCCCAGTTGCGCTGGCCGGCAAAATCCGCCAGCGGCATCAGCTCGAGCGCGGTGATACCGGTCTCGACGAGATGATCGAGCTTGTCGATCATCGCGCGATAAGTGCCTTCCGGCGTGAAAGTGCCGACATGGCTCTCGAGGAACACCGCGTCCTGCCAGGGGCGGCCGCGCCAATCCTTGGCACGCCAGGCGTAAGCGCCGTGATCGATGACCTCGCTCGGACCGAATACGTCCTCCGGCTGGAAGTCCGAGCCGGGATCCGGCACGTCGATCTCATCGTCGATGCGAAACTTGTACGTCGCACCGGCGCCGATCCCGGCGACATCGAGCGCATACCAGCCGCCATCCAGGCGCTGCATCGCGTACTTCTTGTCGAGCACCAGATCGACGCGCTCGGCGGCAGGCGCCCACAGCCGGAACGCGACGCAGTGCTTGGTGATTTCGGGCCCGAACCGGCGCGCGGTCATGACAGGCCCGCATACGCCAGAACGGAGCGCGGCGGCGCCTTGAGCTCGGCACCAGAGGCGAAGTCGATCGGTTTCTGCTGGACTTCGGTGGTGTTGAGGACCTGTTGCCACGTCTTGTATTCGGCGAGCTTGGGCAAATTGAATCCGATCTCTTCGGGGGCGGCGTTGAGAACGATAAAGATCGGAGCCTGCTCCTGTTCCACCGGCGCGAGCACATAGGCGAGAAATCGACCGTCGGGAAAGGTCCAGTCCGTTTGCGTCATTTCTTCTGCCGACGGCGTCAGCCACAGCACGCCGAAACTGCCGTCCGAGCGGCGGCCGTCGAGCCAGCGGCGCGCGCGAATCTGGCCGAAGCGGCGGCGCAGCTCGGTCATGTGCGCGATGAAGTCGATGAGGTCGTCGCCCTCGCGGCCCGTTCCGCTCCAATCCACCCAGCCGACCTCGTTGTCCTGGCAATAGGCGTTGTTGTTGCCGTGCTGCGAATTGCCGACCTCGTCCCCGGCGAGCAGCAGCGGCAGTCCCTGGGCGAGGAACAAACAGGCGAGCTGATTCTTGCGCAGCTGTCGGCGCAGCGCAGTGATCGCGGGATCGTCGGTCGGTCCCTCATGGCCGCAATTGTTGCTGTGGTTGTCGTTGGAGCCGTCGCGATTGTCCTCGCCGTTGGCCTCGTTGTGCTTGCTGTTGTAGCTGAACAGATCGGCCAGGGTGAAACCATCATGGACGGTGACGTGGTTGACACTGGCGCGTTGGGTGCGGCCGTCATGATTGAAGATGTCCGACGAGCCGGTCATGCGCCCCGAAACCTCGCCGATCAGGCTGCCTTCACCACTCCAGTAGCGGCGCATGGCGCTGCGATAGCGGTCGTTCCACTCCGACCATTGCGAGGGGAAGGCGCCGACCTGGTAGCCACCGAGACCGACATCCCATGGTTCGGCGACCAGCTTGACGCTGGCCAGCACGGGGTCCTGGCGGATGGCCGTCAGAAAGCCGCTCCTCCGGTCGAAGCCGTGCTTCTCGCGGGCCAGCGTCGTGGCGAGATCGAAGCGGAAACCGTCGACGTGGCAGACCTCGACCCAGTAGCGCAGCGAGTCCATCACCATCTGCAGCACGCGCGGATGGGTCAGGTTGACGGACGAGCCGCAGCCGGTGAAGTCATCGTAGAACCGGGGATCCTCGGGCTTCAGCCAGTAGTAGGACGCGTTGTCGATACCCCGATAGCACAGCGTCGGTCCGAGATGGTTGCCCTCGGCGGTATGGTTGTAGACGACGTCGAGCATCACCTCGATGCCGGCGTCGTGCAGGCGCGCCACCGTCGTTCTGAAAGCATCGAGCGGATTGTCCTGCGCGTAGCGCGGCTCCGGCGCGAAGAACGAGATGGTGTTGTAGCCCCAGTAGTTGACCAGCTTCTTCTCGACCAGCATGCGGTCGTCGATGAAGGCGTGGATCGGCAGCAGCTCGACCGTCGTGACGCCGAGCCGCTTCAGATGCTTGATCATCGCCGGCGACGACAGGCCACCATAGGTGCCGCGCAGGTTGGGCGGGATGTCGTCGCGTTTGTTGGTCAGGCCCTTGATGTGGGCCTCGTAGATGATCGTGTCTTCCCAGGGAATTTGCGGGCGCATCTCGCGCCGGCCCCAGTTGAAGGTCTCGTCGATGACGACCGCCTTGGGCATCCCGCGGGCGTTGTCGCGCCGGTCGAAGGAGAGATCCTCGCGCGGCGAGCCGGCGCGATAGGCGAAATGGGCGTCGCTCCAGACAAGGCGCCCGGCCAGCCGCTTCGCATAGGGGTCGAGCAGGAGCTTGTTGGCATTGAAGCGATGGCCGCGTTCCGGCTCATAGGGACCGTAGACGCGGTAGCCATAGAGCTGCCCCGGCGAGACGTCGTTGAGATAGCCATGCCAGACGTCCTCGGTGCGCTCGGGCAGCTCGATCCGCTCGATCTCCCGTCGGCCCTGGCTGTCGAACAGGCAGAGCTCGACCTTCTCGGCGTTGGCCGAAAACAGCGCAAAATTAGTCCCTCGTCCGTCCCAGGTGGCACCGAGACGGGCATGACTTCCTGCCGACAAACGCATTGCGTCAGGCTTCCGGGACGAGAAATACCGCTGCCATGGGCGGGAGGATGAGGTTGAGCTGGTTGTCTTCTGAGGCATGGACCTGGCCGACATTGCCGACATTGCTGCCGCCATAGTGCAGGGAGTCTGAATTGAAAACTTCCCGCCATTTGCCGCCGAACGGCACGCGGACCCGGTAATTGTAATACACGTTGGGCGAAAAGTTCACGATCACGACGCAACGCGCGCGTGGATCGAAGCCTTTTCTCACCCAGGCGAAGGCATTGCGGTCGGCGTCGTCGGTGATCAGCCATTCGAAGCCGTCCGGCTCGCAGTCCCGCTCATGGAGCGCCGGCTCGTTGCGGTAGAGATGGTTGAGGTCGCGGATCAGGGCCTGGATGCCGGCATACTTGGCATCACCGAGCAGGTGCCAGTCGAGCGAGGAATCGTGATTCCACTCGCGCTCCTGAGCGAGTTCGCAGCCCATGAACAGCAGTTTCTTGCCCGGATGCCCGAACATGAAGCTGTAATAGGCGCGCAAGTTCGCGAAGCGCTGCCAGTCGTCTCCCGGCATCCGGCCGAGGATCGAGCGCTTGCCGTGCACGACCTCGTCATGCGACAGCGGCAGGATGAAATTTTCGGAAAATGCGTAGTGTAGCCCGAACAGAATCTCGCCGTGATGGTATTTGCGATGGATCGGATCCTTGCTGACATAGCCCAGGGTGTCGTGCATCCACCCCATGTTCCATTTGTAGCCGAAGCCGAGGCCGCCCATGTCGACCGGCCGTGACACCTGCGGCCAGGCGGTGGATTCCTCGGCCGCCGTGGTCGCCTGCGGAAAATGACCGAACAGCTCGATGTTGACCCGGCGCAGGAATTCGATCGCGTCGAGGTTCTCGCGTCCGCCATACTTGTTCGGAATCCAGCCGCCCGAGGGACGGCTGTAGTCGAGATAGAGCATCGAGGCGACCGCGTCGACGCGCAGGCCATCGATGGCGTAACGCTCCAGCCAGAACAGCGCATTGGAGCGCAGGAAGTTGGCGACTTCGGTGCGGCCGAAATTATAGATCAGGGTGCCCCAGTCGAGATGTCGGCCCTGCATCGGATTGGCATGCTCGTAAAGCGCCGTGCCGTCGAAATGCCCGAGGCCATGCGGATCGTCGGGGAAATGGCCAGGCACCCAATCGAGCCACACCGCAAGCCCCTCGCGATGGCAGGCGTCGATCAGCGCGCAGAAATCCTCCGGGGTGCCGAAGCGGCTGGTCGGTGCGAACAGGCCGGTCGGCTGATAGCCCCAGGAGCCGTCGAACGGATGCTCGCTGACCGGCAGGAATTCGACATGCGTGAAGCCCATGTCGCGGACATAGGCGGGCAGTTGCTCGGCCAGCTCGCGATAGGTGAGCCACTGATTATCGTCCTTGCGTCGCCAGGACCCGAGATGCACCTCGTAGATCGAGACCGGCTTGTGCAGCTTGTTGACGTCATCGGGCGCTGGCCGCGGCCGCGGCAGTCGCGTTTCGTCCAGCACGATCGATGCGGTCTTGGGGCGCAGCTCGGCCGCGAACGCCATCGGATCGGCCTTCAGCGGCAGGTGCTCGCCCTGCGGGCCGATGATGTCGAACTTGTAGTGATCGCCGGCCTTGGCGCGGGGGATAAACAGCTCCCAATAGCCATTGCCGCGAACACGCATCGGGTGGCGGCGCGCGTTCCAGAAGTTGAAATCCCCGACCACGCTGACGCGCCGAGCGTTGGGGGCGAGCACGACGAAGCCCACTCCCTCGACGCCGTCGAGCACCATCGGATGTGCGCCGAGCTTGTCGTAGAGCCGCTCGTGGTTGCCCTCGCCGAGCAGATGCAGGTCGAAATCGCTCAGGATCGGCAGGAAGCGATAGGGGTCATCGAGGTCGGTGACGTCATCGCCGAAGGTGGCCCGAAGCCGGTAGCGCTGGGGAGACGACATGGTTCCGGTGAACAGGCCGGCGTCATGAATGCGCGAAAGCGGCGCGACTTCACCTTGCTCACCGACCGCCTCGACCCGGGAGGCCTCGGGCAGGAAGGCGCGCACGACGGTTCTGCCGTCCACACTGTGCTGACCGAGATAGCGAAACGGGTCGGCATGCCGACCTTCTACGATCGCAAACGCCTCGGGAGAAAGATGGGTCATGAGCACTCGCTGGCTGATGCTGGCACGGAGAGGACGCGAAGCAGGTTGCCCAGCGCGACGCGTAGCCAATCCGGCCGGTGAGCCAAGTCATATTCAAGCGCTCCGATCGCTTTTTCCAGCATGAAAAAGTTAAGGAGCGCCTCCGCGGTGTGCGGATCGTCGGGCCAGAGGCGCTGATTGGCCTTGATCTCGCGATAACCGGCCAGAAAGGCAGTGGTCGCGTGATCGCGCCAGTCCGAAAGCGCGGCTGCAAGCCTGCCGTGATCATCCGGGCCGGCTCTCAGGACGCGTTCCAGCGCGACACGAACCGAGCAATCGATCGAGCGCAGGAAGCCGGCAATGTCGCGAGCGGGCGGCGCCTTGCGCCGGCGTTCGGCGAGCGGCTGCTCCTCATCGCCGTCGAAATCGATGATGAAGATGTCATCCTTCACGATTATGATCTGGCCGAGATGGAAATCGCCATGCACGCGGATGCCGCAGCCGCCGACATGGTGCGAGATCAACGTGCTCAACTGCTCCGACAGCTCGGCGCGCCTGGCGAGCACCTGATCGACCAGCCCCCGTTCGGGGTCCTTGAGCTGGTCGCGGTGCTCGCTCAAGCCCGCCAAGACGCGGCCAGCCTGGGCGCGAAGCCGGTCGATCCAATGATCAAGATCGTCTGCTGTGGTCGGCTCCGGGGCGAAATCGGCCAGATCGCCGCGAGAGGCCAGCGCGGCATGCAGCTCGCCGACCCGCCGACCCGCCTGCGTCATGTAGCGCAGGTAAGGCGGCTGCTCCTCGCTCTGGCGCTCGTCCCCGCTGGCCGCGAACACGCGCTGGTCGTCGACGAAGCGGTCGAGATAGGCCGCGGTGACGGTCCAGCCGTCTCCCTGGTTCTCGACGAAGCCATGGACGCTGCTGACCGTCCAGCTCCCGCCGTCCTGGATCATCTCGACGCCGCCGAGCAGCGGCGGCACGTTTGGGAAGCCGACGATTTCAGTCAGGAAGACGCCGATATCGATTTCGGGATGGACGCCGGCCTCGAGCTCGCGATGAATCTTGATGAAGAACTCGTTGTTGACGACAGCCTTGGTGCTACAGCGGTCGGTCTCGATCACGCGGACCTGCTCGGATTCACGGATGGGCCTGTCGGGAAACTTGGAGGTCGGACGGAATTCCAGCCGCAGGCCGTTCTCTTCGACCGTGAGCGATTGTCCGAGATTGCGCAGCAGCAGTGCGAGGAAGATCGGACTCGTCGCGGCGTCGAGCAGGGTGCCTTCGCGGGCGCCTTGGCGCACGGCGGCAAAGGCGTGCGGATTGTAGCGCTCGCGATCGAAGCGAACCCAGTCGATCTGCATCGGCAGCAGATAGCGCAGCTGCTCTTTCCGCTCGGCGGCCTTGAAGAAGATCAACCAGGGCCGGTTGTCACCGATGTCGCAGAATGGAATCGCGGACGTCAAGGTCGGATGAATCGCCTCTGCCGAACGGTCCGAATACCAGCGCGTGCGCGCGAGATGGCCGGGCAGCACGTCGCGCTCGAACACGCTGCGCGTGCGCGCGAGCGTCACCCAGGTCGAGCCGAGCGGTACCACCAGTGTCTCGAATTCCGGCACCACGCGTTGGATGACGGGTTCTGACTTGTCGCGCTCCTTCAGCTCGAACCAGTAGAAGCCGTAAGGCGCCAGCGTGATCATGTAGGGCCGCTCGCCGATCGCAGGAAAGCGCGAACGGCCCAACATCTCGTTCGGCACGCGATCCTTGAAGGCGGAAAGGTCGAGCTCGGTCGCCTGCGCCGAACGCGACAGATTGGCGACGCAAAGGATGACCTCGTCCTTGTACTGCCGCACATAGGCCAGCACGGACCGGTTGGCGGGCCGGATGAAGCTCATGGTGCCGCGGCCGAACGCGAGCGTCGACTTGCGGACCGAGATCAGCTTCTTGGTCGCGTTCAACAGTGACGAGAGACTGCGCGACTGCGCCTCGACGTTGACGGCTTCATAGCCATAGACGGGGTCCATGATCATCGGCGCATAGAGCCGTGCCGGATCGGCGCGGGAGAAGCCGCCATTGCGGTCCGGCGTCCACTGCATCGGCGTGCGCACGCCGTTGCGGTCACCGAGATAGATGTTGTCGCCCATGCCGATCTCGTCGCCGTAATAGATGATCGGCGTACCCGGGAACGACAGCAGCAGCGAGTTCATCAGCTCGATTTTGCGCCGGTCGTTGTCCATCAGCGGCGCCAGGCGCCGGCGGATGCCGACATTGATCCGCGCGCGCGGATCATTCGCATAGGTCGACCACAAATAGTCGCGCTCGACGTCGGTCACCATTTCCAAGGTCAGCTCGTCATGGTTGCGGAGGAACAGCGCCCATTGGCAGGTCGCGGGAATGTCGGGCGTCTGGCGCAGGATGTCGGTGATCGGGAAACGGTCCTCCTGCGCGATCGCCATATAGATGCGCGGCATCAGCGGGAAGTGATAGGCCATGTGGCATTCGTCGCCCTGGCCGAAATATTCCTGCACGTCCTCCGGCCATTGGTTGGCCTCGGCCAACAGCAGCTTGTCCTTGGCGTAATTGTCGAGCTCGACCCGCAGGCGCTTAATGATCGCATGCGTCTCGGGAAGGTTCTCGTTGTTGGTGCCGTCGCGCTCGCAGAGGTAGGGGATGGCATCGAGCCGGAAGCCGTCGACGCCGGCATCGAGCCAGCGCTTCATCACCTGGATGATGGCGTTGACCACGCGCGGATTGTCGAAGTTGAGGTCCGGCTGATGCGAGAAAAAGCGATGCCAGTAGAACTGGCCGGCTTCCGGATCCCAGGTCCAGTTGGACTTCTCGGTATCGGTGAAGATGATTCGCGTGCCGAGATATTTCTGGTCGGTGTCGCTCCAGACATACCAGTTGCGGGCGCTGGAGCCGGGCGGGCTGCGCCGGGCGCGCTTGAACCAGTGGTGCTGGTCGGAGGTGTGGTTGACCACGAGCTCGGTGATCACCCGCAGCCCGCGCCGCTTGGCCTCCTGGATGAAGCGCTTGAAATCCTTCATCGTCCCGAAATCGGGATTGATGCTGCCGTAATCGGCGATGTCGTAGCCATCGTCACGGCCGGGGGAAGGATAGAACGGCAACAGCCACAGCGTGGTGACGCCGAGGTCCTGCAGATAATCGAGCTTGTCGGTCAGGCCGGCGAAGTCGCCGACGCCGTCATTGTTGCTGTCGGCGAAGGCTTTGACGTGCAGCTGGTAGATGATCGCATCCTTGTACCAGAGACCGTCGCCATCGGTCGTCGTCACGAGGTCGGTCGCATCCAGAGACGACATCACGTTCATGGGGCTCTCACCGGACGGAGGATAGTGAATCGGCTGTGATCGGAGGCGACTTGGCCCCGACAGATGCGGCTCTCCTCAAAAGGGGGCAGAATAGGGGAGAAAGCGTCTCGGGGAACGACGCTCTCGAACCTGTGCGCAAATTTGTTCACGGTGATGCCATTGACAACAAAACGGTGTCCCGGTTCGCTATGAATCGAGACGACCCCATACAAAGCTGCAGACGAGGGTTTTGTTCCCGAGGGAACGAGGCCAAGTGCGGCGCGTTAGGGGTCTATCCTCTTGCTGTCCAACAACAATTTCATGACGTGCGACTCCCTTCACGTCCAGATCGCGTGCCGAATGGATCTCTTCAAAGAAGCTCATAGTCTCGGAATCCTGACAGAATTCTATGACGGTCAGGGTCAGCGCCGCGTTACCGACGAGGCGGCCCTCAAAATCATCGTCGAGGCCTTCCCCAGGCCCACGCCTCACCGGCTGCTGAGCGGTGCAATCGTGATTCGGTCCGGGCAGCCGGCCCGCAGCCGGCTCAACGAGGCGGCCAAGCTGCCGGTCGTATGGACCATCAAGCGCGGGGATGTGCAGGTTGCCAGCGGTGAGACGGGCGAGGCGCTGGTCGAATGGCCAGCGGATCTTCCGGCGGGCAGCTATCGCCTCGAGCTTGCGGATGCGTCGTCATGCCGCGAGGATTTGCCGCTGCTGGTCGCTCCGGAGAAGGCGTTCGGTGGCGATTTCGACCGCGGCTGGCTGTTGGCGGTGCAGCTCTACGGCATTCGCTCAGGCCGCAACTGGGGCATGGGTGATTTCACCGATCTGGCCAATCTGATCGAGCTCGGAGCAAAGCTCGGCACCGACGGCGTCGGTCTCAATCCGCTGCATGCGTTGTTCGATGACCGGCCCGGGGATTTCAGCCCCTACGCTCCGAACAGCCGACTGTTCCTGAACGCGCTCTATGTCGATGTCGAGCAAGCCCCGGGCTTCCGGAAGCGGCCCGACAGCAAGCTGCTGCAGCAGCTGAGGCAAGCCGAGTTCGTCGATTACAAGGGGGTCGCGGCGCTGAAATGGCCGGCCCTGCGCGCCGCCTTCAAGGCCTTCATGGCGACGCCGGACAGCGCCGAGGCCGCCGAGTTCAAGACCTATCGGGCCGAGCGTGGCGACCTGCTCGCGCGCTTCACCTGCTTCGAAGTGCTGCGGCATCGCTTCCAGCAGCCATGGTGGGAATGGCCCGCGGAATGGCGCGAGCCCGACGCGGCGCGCTGTGCGGCGCTGCTCAACGGCCCCGACCGTCGTGAGGCCGAATTCGTGGCCTATGTGCAGTGGCTCGCCGAACGACAGCTGCGCCATTGCAAGGAGCTTGCCCATCGGCTGGGCATGAAGGTGGGTCTCTATCTCGACGTCGCGGTCGGCGTCCAATCCGACGGCTTCGACGCCTGGAACGAGCAGGGAGCCATCTCGCGGACGCTATCCGTCGGCGCGCCGCCCGATCCTTTGAATACGGTCGGACAGAACTGGGGCCTGGCCGGCTTCAATGCGCCGGGGCTCGAATTGAAGAACTTCGAACCCTTCCGGGAGATGGTGCGGGCGTCGATGCGCCATGCCGGTGCGATCCGGCTCGATCACGTGCTCGGTCTGAAGCGGCTCTATCTGGTCCCGCACGGCTTTCCGGCCAAGCAGGGGGCCTATGTCCAGATGCCCTTCGACGCGCTGCTGGCCGCCACCACAATGGAGAGCGTCGCGAACGAGTGCATCGTCATCGGCGAGGATCTCGGTACCGTTCCGGAAGGGTTTCGCGAGCAGATGGCCGATTGGGGCCTGTGGTCGTACAAGGTGATGATCTTCGAGCGCGACGACAATGGGCGCTTCCGCGATGTCGATGCCTATCCGCCGAACGCCCTGGTGACACTGAACACGCACGACCTCTCGACCTATGCCGGCTGGCGCTCGTTCGGCGATCTCACGACCAAGCGCGGGCTCGACATCGATCCCGGCGAGACCGACGAGGAGCGCTGGCGCGCGTTGGGGCTGTGGGACGAGGTGCTGCGCCACAACGCGATCGAAAAGAACGACGTCTATTCGGCGATCGGCTTCCTGTCGCGAACGCGGTCACGGCTGCTTGCGATTTCGCTGGAAGACCTGCTCGGCGTGGTCGACCAGCCGAACATTCCCGGCACGATCGACGAGCATCCCAACTGGCAGCGCAAGATGCCGGTCGCGATCGAAGACATCACCGGTGCGATCGATGCCGAGGCGCTGAGGGCGGCAACCGCCGAACGGATCAGCCCGGCGGGCGTTTGAGAAGCGGCGGGGGGCATTTGCATACGGATGTGAAATGTCCTGCAGGATCGAAGACTACGCGCTGATTGGTGATTGCGAGACGGCTGCGCTCGTCAGCCGCAACGGGTCGATCGACTGGCTGTGCTGGCCGGCTTTCGACTCGGATGCCTGTTTCGCGGCACTGCTCGGCGATCACGGCAATGGACGCTGGTTGATCGAGCCGGGCGGTGAGGTCACCGCAGTGTCGCGCCGCTATCGCGGCGACAGCCTGATTCTCGAAACCCGGTTCGAGACCGCTACAGGCACGGTCGAGCTGATCGACTTCATGCCGCCGCGGGGGAGCGCGTCCGACATCGTCCGCCTCGTTCGCGGTGTCTCCGGCCATGTCGGCATGCGCATGGACCTGATCATCCGCTTCGGCTTGGGCGTGGAGATTCCCTGGGTGAAGCGCTCGGAGGATCGTTCCGCGCTGCTCGCCATCTGCGGCCCGGACATGACGGTGCTGCGCACGCCGATCGAAACCCGTGGCGAGAACATGACGACGGTGGCCGAGTTCGAGGTCACGGCCGGCGACACCGTGCCGTTCGTGCTGACCTATGGACCCTCCCACCTCGCGGTGCCCAAGCCGATCGATCCGGATCAGGCGCTTGATGATACCGAGGCGTTCTGGACGGACTGGTCGGGCCGCTGCAGCTATCGGGGTGATCATCGCGACCTCGTGATGCGATCGCTGATCACGCTCAAGGCGCTCACTTATGGCCCGACCGGCGGTATCGTCGCGGCGCCGACCACCTCGCTGCCGGAGAAGCTCGGCGGCAAGCGCAACTGGGACTACCGCTTCTGCTGGCTGCGCGACGCCACCTTCACGCTGCTGGCGCTGATGAACTCCGGCTATACCGAGGAAGCGCTGGCGTGGCACAACTGGCTGCTGCGCGCGGCCGCTGGCGCGCCGGCCTGCATGCAGATCATGTATGGCATCATGGGCCAGCGGCGGCTGATGGAGTGGGAAGCGGAATGGCTGCCGGGCTATGAGGGCGCCCAGCCGGTCCGGATCGGCAATGCCGCTCATGCGCAGCTGCAGCTCGACGTCTATGGCGAGCTGATGGACGCCTTCCATCAGGCCCGCATGACCAAGCTGAAGCTGGATGACGGCACCTGGGAGCTGGAATGCGCGGTGCTCGATCATCTCACCGACTTCTGGGACCAGCCCGATAACGGCATCTGGGAGCGCCGCGGCGACGGCCGCCACTACGTCTTCTCCAAAGTGATGACCTGGGTGGCTTTCGACCGCGCCATCAAGAGCGCCGAGAAATTCGGCTTCGATGCGCCGCTCGAGCGCTGGACGCGGTTGCGTGACACCATCCACCGCGATGTCTGCGAAAACGGCTATGACGCCGGTCTCGACAGTTTCGTGGACTCCTATGGCTCGCAGCTGCTCGACGCGAGCCTGCTGCTGCTGCCCGCGGTCGGCTTCCTGCCGAGCTCCGATCCGCGTATCCGTGGCACGATCGAAGCGATCGAACAGCATCTGCTGCGTGACGGCTTCGTGCTGCGCCATGATCCGCGCGAGCTCTCCGCCGAGGAGGAGCAGCCGATCGAAGGCGCCTTCCTCGCCTGCACGCTGTGGCTGGCCGATGCGCATGTGCTGGCCGGCAACATCGCCAAGGCCGAGACGCTGTTCCAACGCGTGGTGGCCATTGCCAATGATGTGGGCCTGCTTGCGGAGGAATACGACACGCAGGCGCGGCGGCAGACCGGCAACTTCCCCCAGGCGCTCACGCACATCGCGCTGATCAACACGGCGCAGAATCTCAGCGGGGCCAAGAAGACCTGCGACAAGCCGGCAAAGCAGCGCTCCGAGTCCTGAGCCCGATGCGTGCGGCTTATCGGCTAGCCGTGTTGGTTAGCCTTGCGCGTTCTCGGCCAGGATCATCTCCATCGCATTGGCAAAGCCTTCGTCCTGGTTGGAGGTCGTGACGCGCTTGGCGTGGCTCTTCACCTCGTCGCTGGCGTTGCCCATGGCAATCGACAGCCCGCTGACCTCGAACATCGCGACGTCGTTGTGCATGTCGCCGATGGTGGCGACCTGTTCGAGCGGAATGCCGAGCCGCTCCGCCATGGCTGCAACGAAGGTCCCCTTGTTCCGGCCCGGCGGAGTGATGTCGAGGTAGTAGCTCTGCGAGCGGACGGCCGTCGCTTCGGCGCCCAGCGCCTCGCGCATCTCACCCTCGCAGCGGGCAAGCAGGTCGAAATCGTTGCTCGAGCCGACGATCTTGCAGGCGTTCGAGAGGTAAGGTGAGAAATCGTCGATGATCGTCGGCTCGGCACGGATCGCGCGCCGTTCGTTGGGGACGTAGTCGCCGTATGGATTGCGCGTCAGCCAGGCGTCGCTGGTGAACAGCCAGATGTCGACGCCGGACTGGTCGAGGAGATCGAGGCACCGCCCGGCGGCCGAGGCCGGGATCAGGCTCTGCTCCAGCGGTCGCATGTCGGCATCGATGATCGAGCTGCCGTTGAATGGTCCGACCGGCAGGCTGATCTGCAAGGGTTCGATCAGGAAGCTCATCCCGATCGCGGGTCGGCTGGAGGTGAGCGTGAAGGCGATGCCCGCTTCGTGCAGCTGGCCTACCGCCTTCGCCGCCCGTTCGGTCAAGACCTTGTCCTTGGTCAGAAGCGTGCCGTCAACGTCGGACACGACGAGAGCGATGCGGGTCATGAGCCCTTCCTGTTCGCGGTCAGGCTCGGCGCTGACCGATGTTGAGCTGTTGCAGGATGTCGTCGACGATCGCCGCCACGGGGGCATCGATCGAGACGGCGATGGGATGCTCGCCGGCGGCAGGTGCTTCCAGGGTGGCGAACTGACTGGCGAGCAGGCCGGGCGGCATGAAGTGACCCTGGCGATGCTCCATCCTGTCGGCGATCAACTCCCGGCTTCCTCTGAGATAGACCATGCGGACGTCGCTGTGGCCGGCGACCAGAATGTCGCGATAGGCCTTCTTGAGCGCCGAGCAGGCGATGATGACATGCTCGCCCGCCGCACGGCAGCGCGCGATCTCGTCGGCGATGGCCTGCAGCCAGGGGCGTCGGTCCTCGTCGGTGAGCGGGTGCCCCGCACTCATCTTGGCGACGTTGGCCGGCGGGTGAAAACTGTCGCCGTCTTCGAAGCGCCATCCGAGCCGCCGGCCGAGGGCTTCGCCGATCGTGCTCTTGCCAGAGCCGGATACGCCCATGATCACGAGCGCATGGGGCAGGTCAGACGTCGCCACTTTCATCCTCCGGCCACGCCGCGGCATCGATGAGCAGGAGCGTCTCATGGTCCGAGCGGGCGCGATTGGCCGGCAGGTTCTCGCCCGCGAGCACGCGCGTCAAGATCGGCCGCTTGTCGGCGCCGGCCACTTCGAACAGCATCGTCCAGCACGAGGCCAGCGTCGGCAGCGTCAGGCTGACGCGGGGCACGAACGGCGCGACGTTGGCGGTCTCGACGCCGACCACCCAGCGGTCCTGAACGTCGACGGCGGGAGAACCGGGAAACAGCGAGGCGGTGTGGCCATCCGGCCCGATGCCAAGCAGCACCAGGTCGAACAGGGGCCGCGTCGGATCGAGGCGGTCCGTACCATGGAACGCCTGCAACTCGTGCTCATAGCGCCGCGCGGCGGCGTGAGGATCCATCGTGTCCGTCTCAATCGCGTGAATGTTGGCGGCCGGCGCGCAGGCATCGAGAAACGCCGCGCGCGCCATGGTCATATTGTGCAGGGGATCGCCGGCCGGCACGAGCCGCTCGTCGCCGACGAACCAGTGCAGGCGCGGCCAGGGAATACGGGCCCGATAGGGTGCGGTCGCGAGCAGCTCATACAGCTGCTTGGGGCTGGAGCCGCCGGCGAGGCAGATCGCCACCCGTCCGGCATTGGCCTCGATCCGCGTCAACAGATGCTCGGCTGCGGTCCTGGCCATCGCCGCCTTGTCGGCGACGCGCACCAGTTTGCGGCCAGGCTGCGCGGCCATCGCCTAGCCCAGTTCACGCCAGCTGCGGCCGTCACGGGCCAGCAGATCGGCCGCTGCGTCAGGACCGTCGCTCCCGGCGGCGTAGGAATGGAGGCCATCCTGGCCGGCCTTCTTCCAGGCCTCGATGAAGGGCTGCACCGCTTTCCAGCCGGCTTCGACGCTGTCGGCGCGCTGGAACAGGATGTTGTCGCCGATCATGCAGTCGTAGATCAGCGTTTCATAGCCGGTGGCCGGTTCAGCCTGGAAATAATCCTTGTAGTTGAACTTCATCTGCACGCCGTCGGTGCGGATCGTGGGACCCGGCACCTTGGTGTTGAACTGCAGCGTGATGCTTTGGGTCGGCTCGATGCCGATGACGAGATAGTTTTCCGCCAGCGTCTCGACCGGCGTGCAGTTGAACATCGCGAACGGTGCCTGGCGGAACTTGATCGCGACCTCGGTGCGCTTGGCCCCGAGCGCCTTGCCGGTGCGCAGATAGAACGGCACCCCGGCCCAGCGCCAATTGTCGATCGTCAGCTTGAGGGCCGCGTAGGTCTCGGTCGTGCTGTCGGGACGCACGTCCTTGGTCCTGGAATAATCGGGCAGTTCGGTGTCGCCGATCATGCCGGCTACGTACTGGCCGCGGACCGAGTTCAGCAGCGCCTCTTGCTCGCTGACCGGCTGGATCGCAGACAGCACCTCGGCCTTTTCGGAACGGACCGTGTGCGCATCGAACCGCGCGGGCGGCTCCATCGCCACCAGCGAGAGCAGCTGAAACAGATGGTTCGGCACCATGTCGCGCAGCGCGCCGGTGGCGTCATAGAAGCTGCCGCGGGTGCCGACGCCGAGTTTCTCCTCGACCGTGATCTGCACGTGGTCGATGTGATGCCGGTTCCAGATCGGCTCGAACATGCCGTTGGCGAAGCGCAGCACCAGGATGTTCTGGACCGTCTCCTTGCCGAGATAATGATCGATCCGATAGATCTGATGCTCGGTGACGAGCTCCAGCAGCTCGTCGTTCAGCTTCTTGGCTGATGCGAGGTCGGTCCCGAACGGTTTTTCGACCACCAGGCGACGCCAGGCGTTGCCGTCTTCCCTCAGCAGGCCGACGCGTCCGAGTTGTTGAGCGATCGGCGCAAAGGCACTCGGCGGCGTCGCCAGATAGAACAGGCGATTGCCACCGGTTTCCCGCGCGGCCTCCAGTTTCTCCAGCCTTGCTTTCAACTGATCGAAACTGTCCGGCTCCCTGGGGTCGGCTTCGATCGCGGTCACGCATTGCAGAAGTTGTTTTGCGATCTCGTCCTCGATCGGACGGGTCGCGTATTTGCGCAAACCCTCCATCAGATTGTCACGCAGCTGCTCGCTCGATACGCCCTTGCGGGCAATGCCGACGATGCAGAACCGCTCCGGCAGCAGGTGACCGGCCGCGAGATTGTACAGCGAGGGCAGGACGAGCCGGTGGGTGAGGTCGCCGGTCACGCCGAAGATCACGAAAGCGCAGGCGTCGGGCTTGCGATGGTCGGGCTGACGAGGATGCGACGTAGTCACGCGCGGTCCACCTTGGGCTTGACGATCTCAGGCGCGCTCTGGTGCGCGGAGTCGGGATGCTGCTCGGGCTCCTTGTGTCCGCCGAAGCCCTCGCGCATCGCGGAGAGAATCTTTTCCGCGAAGGTATGGTCCTGGCGCGAGCGGAACCGGGCGAACAGGGCCGCGGTCAGCACTTCGGCCGGGACCGCCTCATCGATCGCGGCGTTGACAGTCCAACGTCCTTCGCCGGAATCCTCGACGAAGCCGGAATATGTCTCCAGACCCGGCTGTCGCGCCAGCGCAATCGCGGTGAGATCGAGCAGCCAGGACGGGATCACGCTACCCCGGCGCCACACTTCGGCGACATCGGCGAGGTCGAAGTCGAAGCGATGCTCTGCGGGCAGAGCGTGGCTGTTCGCATTCCTCAGGATGTCGAAGCCTTCGGCATAAGCCTGCATCAGGCCGTATTCGATGCCGTTATGGATCATCTTGACGAAATGCCCGGCACCGACGGGGCCGGCATGGATGTAGCCCTGCTCGACCCTGATGTCGCGCTGATTTCGGCCGGGGGTGGGCGGAATGTCGCCGCGGCCCGGTGCGAGGCTCGCGAAGATCGGATCGAGCCGGTCGACGACCGCCTTGTCGCCGCCGATCATCATGCAGTAGCCGCGATCGAGCCCCCAGACTCCGCCGGAGGTGCCGACGTCGACGTAGTGCAGGCCGCGCTCGTTCAGCGCCTTGCCACGACGCACATCGTCCTGCCAGAAGCTGTTGCCGCCGTCGATGACGACATCGTCGGGCTGCATCAGCTTCGTCAGTTGGTCGATCGTGGCCTCGGTGATCTTGCCGGCCGGCAGCATCACCCAGGCGTGGCGTGGCCCGTCGAGCTTGCCGACGAACTCTTCCAGGCTCGCGGCGCCGGTCGCGCCTTCGGAGGACAGAGCTGCGACCGCCTTGGGGTCGCGGTCGAAGACGACGCAGGAGTGACCCGCGCGCATCAGGCGGCGAACGATGTTGCCGCCCATTCGCCCGAGACCGATCATGCCGAGTTGCATTGACAATGACCTTCCTAGCTCAGCGCTTCGGTGATCGCGCTGTCGAGCATCTTCAGGCCCGATTTCAGATTGCCCTTCAGATGCACGCGCAGGGCGCGGCGGCCGCGTTCGGTGAGCACGTCGAAATCGCCGCGCGCCTGCGCCGCCTTGATGACGCCGAAGCTGGCCTTCTGACCAGGGATCGGCAGATCGTCGGCATCGTCTGCGGTGATCTGGAGAAACACGCCGCTGTCGGGGCCGCCCTTGTAGGCCTGGCCGGTCGAGTGCAGGAAGCGCGGGCCGAATTCGGCGCAGGTCGCGAGGTGCTTGGCGTCGCGCAGCTTGAGCCTGATGCGCTGCAACGCATCGATGTTGCCCGAATTGCGCTCGATATAGCCGAGCAGGGCAACGTAGTCGCCTTCGTCGGTGCGGCCGAGATGCGCCTTCAGCCAGGAGGCGAGGGTGCCGTTGGCGCCGTGCTCGCGCAAGCTCTCGGCGTTGTGAGCGTCGGTGTAGAGCTCGCAGTCCTTGATGGAGACGACCGGCTCCTCCGCAGGAAGCGCGCCGGTCTGCTCGAACGCTGCCGTCAGCTCCCGTGTCTTGATCTTGGCGGCCTCGACGTCGGGCTGGTCGAATGGATTGATGCCGAGGACTGCACCGGCCACGGCGGTCGCCATCTCGAAGCGGAAGAATTCCTGCCCGAGCTGGTCGATCGAGCTCATGACGATGCGCACGACGGGATGACCGGCTTCTTCCAGCGCTGCCAGCTTCGCGTCATGGTGGGCGACATCGTCGCCTTCGACCCTGATGTCGATGAAGAAGCGGTCGCTGCCGTAGGTGGATGGATCGCCGATCGGCTCGCCATCGATTGGAATCAGGCCCTTGCCTTCCTTGCCCGTGGATTCCGCGATCAGCTGCTCGGCCCAGGCGCCGAAATCCGCCACCTTGGGGGAGGCGAAGACCGTCACCTTGTCGCGGCCCTCCAGACCGGCGAGGCCCATCACCAGCCCGAGCTGGACTCCCGGGTTCTGCAGCGGCGGCACGTCAGGGCCGCAGGAGCGCACCATCGAGAGCGCGTTCGTGATCAGCCTGCGGACGTCGATGCCCGCGGTTGCTGCCGGCACCAGGCCGAATGGCGACAGCACCGAGTAGCGGCCGCCGATGGTGGGGTCGCCATGGAAGATGCGGGCGAAGCCCTGGCGTTGCGCCGCCTTCTCCAGCGATGATCCGGGATCGGTGACTGCAATGAAGCGGTGGCCCGCCTTGCTGGCGCCGATCGCTTCGCTCACGCGCGCAAAGAAATAGTCCTTCATCGCGTTGGGCTCGGTGGTGCCGCCGGATTTCGAGGAGACGATGAAGACCGTCCTGGAGATGTCGATGGTCTTCTCCATCGCGCGCACCTGCGCGGGATCGGTGGAGTCGAGCACATGCAGCTTGGGAAAGCCCGTCTTGCGCGGAAAAGTCTCGGCGAGCACTTCCGGTCCGAGGCTCGATCCGCCCATGCCGAGCACGACGGCGTCGGAAAATTTCTGTCCCTTCACCCGTTGCGCATAGTCCTCATAGTCGGCAACGTCAGCTTTGGTCGCGCTGGTCAGCCAACCCAGCCATTTGTGCTCGTCGCGGCCGGTCCACACCGTGGCGTCCTTGTGCCAGAGCCGCCGGATCTTGGCCGCCTTGCGCCATTCCTCGGTCGCCGCGGCGATCTTCTTCTCCAGCGGCGCGCCTGGCGCGATCGTCTGTTGACCCAATTCGATGCCGAGGACCGTCGCACGCTTGTAGGCGACCGCGCCGTAGAGCTTGTCGGCGGCGTCGGCAAACTGCTTGACGCCGTCGATCACGAGGTCGGCGGTGATCTCGTCGAGCGAGATGCCGGTCTTTGCAAGGTCATCAAGGGCCGCCCGGGCGGCCTCGACGTCTTCTTCCAGGCTGTCGCGCGCCTTGCCATGGTCGCGGAACGCATCCAGCGTCGCCGGCGGCACGGTGTTGACGGTGTTCGGCCCGATCAATTCCTCGACATAGAGGACGTCGCTGTAATCCTTGTTCTTGGTGCCCGTCGACGCCCATAGCAGGCGCTGTGGCCTGGCCCCCTTGGCCGCCAGCCGCTCCCAGCGGTCTCCCGAGAACAGCTGCTTGTAATCCTGGTAGGCCATCTTGGCGTTGGCGATGGCGATCTTGCCCTTCAGCGCGGCGAGCCGTTCCTTCTCGCTCGGATCGTTGGCCTGGGCGATCTTCTCGTCGAGCTGCTTGTCGACGACGCTGTCGATGCGACTGACGAAGAAGGAGGCCACGCTCGCGATATGCGACGGATCGCCGCCACCGGCGACATAGGCTTCGAGACCCGCGAGATAGGCTTCCGCGACCTGGCGATAGACGTCCTGTGAGAACAGGAGCGTGATGTTGACGCTGATGCCGCGGCTGATCAGGTGTCGGATCGCCGGCAGGCCGGCATCGGTGGCCGGCACCTTGATCATCAGGTTCTTGCGGTCGACGGCCTTCCAGAGTTGCTCGGCTTCGGTGGTGGTCCCATCGGTGTCCATCGCCAGATAGGGCGAGACTTCGAGGCTGACGAAACCGTCATTGCCGTCGAACCGGTCATAGACCGTGCGCAGCACGTCGGCGGCGTTCTGGATATCCTCGACCGCGACCGCCTCGAACAGCTGCGTCGGCGAGCGGTCGCCACTCTTCAGTGCCTTTGCGATCGGCGCGTCATATTCGTCCGAACTGCCGATCGCCTTTTCGAAGATTGCGGGATTTGACGTGACACCCTTGACGCCGTCCTCGTCAATCAGCCGCTTGAGGTCGCCCTTGGCGACGAAGCCGCGTGCGAGGAAATCGAGCCAGACCGCCTGGCCGTGTTCTTCGAGAGCTTTGACCGGATTCATGATGCCTATCTATGTGCGTCGGCTTGCTTTTTTTGGTTCCCGTCCGGCAGCGTGCCAGACGGACATGGACCAGACATGAACGACTATGCGCCACGCCTGCCGATAACGCCATTCATATTGGATTGATCCGTCTTGGATCCCAAAAGGCTTGGATCCCAAAAGGCTTGGATCCTAGAAGGCTTGGATCCCAAGAGGTTGGTGCCGATCGGGCAGGGGTGTTGCAAGCAGGGGTCTTGCAAGCAGGTGTCTTGCAGGGGGGCATCGAGATCGTCGGGCGCCGAGCCCTCAGATCAAGGGCGCAGGTAGAGATAGCCCTTCGACTGCAACTCGGCGATCCGGACCACGCCGCCTCGGTCGGCTACGACGAAACCGGGCAGCAGATCGTTCAGAGTGAGGTTCTGCGCCTTCATCGTGTTGCCGCAGGCAGCCAGCTGCAAACCTGCCCTGGAGAAATGTCCGACGCGGGTCTTGACGTCCTGGGCTGCGCCCGCGGCAAAGGCGCGCAATGCCGGGCCATGGACGACGAGCGCGATCGTGACCTGATCCGGGCCGCCGACACCGTCGTAATGGTTCTGAATGTTGCCGAGAACGAAGCCGACCTTGTCGATCTCATTCAAATGATAGACGACCTTGAGCCTATCGTTAGATTGGCTTCTCTCCGCGGATCGTGCGCGCGAGCTTGCGAACACTGCGCCGAGAGCGGAGAGGGCTCCGCCCAGCAAATTGCGCCGATGCATGGTCCTGCTCCTTGCAAACCTGAAACGCCGCCACATGTGTTTGGGAGTATGCCATCATTTGTGCCGGATGCCCGCGAGTTCCTTGCGGTCGGTCATGAGTCCCGCGCAGTCCGCGGTGTCGGTGCGGTCGAGCCGGAAGATCTTGTCGTCGCTCCCTGCGATCAGCGCGTCCGCGGCGTCATCGTCGGGCTTGTTGCCGCGTTGCCAGACCGTGATGCGTGTCAGACGCACGATCGCGGACGTATCGTCCTTCGACATCGCGATCTCGATGCCGCCGCCCTCGCAGTCGACCGGGCAGCCGTAGCGGATCTCGTGTCCGCCATCCTCGGCGCGAATGTGGTCGCACGATCCGCTGGAGTCGAAATCGCCGGCGCGGTCGCGGTAATTGACGCCGAGGCGAAACGAATAACCCATGATGCTTTCGCCTTGCGGAATCTCCGCCGTGACCAGAAGCTGCATCGCACGGACCTTCTGCTTGGGATGCTGCGCCAGATGATCGGGCGTGTAGCGACGCGTGAAGCAGGCGTAGGCTCTTTGTCCGGGCGCCTTCGTGAAGACCCGCGCGTCGTACGCTCTCGCTTTCGCCGGACCGATGATGTCGTCCGCGCGCGCGCCGGTGCTGACACCGGCAAGTGCGACGCCGGTCAGGATGAACTGAAGAAGTCGCGCCATGATGTTTGTCCGCTGCCTGTGGCCCGCGCGCATCACGTCGCGCGACCGGTGAAACATTCCAGGCTTTGGTCGCTGCGGAGAAGATGCGCGTTCACTTGCGGTTCACTCGGGGGAGAGACACTGTTTTCGACGCCCCGTCAGGCGGAGTTCACGTGGCTTCACAAGGCCTTGTGCGGCGCAGGGAGACTACGGTGCCGGGGTATTGCGGATGTTGCGAAGCAGAGACAATGAGGTACAAATGGAGGGAGTCGGCCTGTTTTTGCCGAACTATTGAGCGAAGTGCATCTTGATAGGGCATAGGCTGCATGCACTTTGCGTTGCGGAAAAGGACGAAGAGGGTGCCCAATAGGGGCTAGCGCGCTTCATTCTGAGTCGGTTCGAGACCAGTAGGAACGTACTTGGATCTCGACCCGTTGCAGCAGTGCGGCGGAACCTACGTGGAGAGGGATCATGTACAACGATTCGTTGTTCAACGCGTTCGCTAGGTCGTTCGAGGCGCGAAGCCAGACCGACATGTCGATGCAGGAATATCTGGAATCGTGTCGAACCGACCCGATGCGATACGCGAACGCCGCTGAACGACTACTAGCAGCGATCGGTGAGCCTCAGATGATAGACACGGCCAAGGACCCACGCCTTGGCCGTATTTTTTTGAACCGCACCGTTCGCCTGTATCCGGCCTTCGCCGGGTTCTACGGCATGGAAGACACGATCGAACGCATCGTCGGCTTCTTTCGGCACGCGGCCCAAGGTCTCGAAGAGCGCAAGCAGATCCTCTATCTGCTCGGGCCGGTCGGTGGCGGCAAGTCGTCGCTCGCCGAACGCCTCAAGCAATTGATGGAAGTTCATCCGATCTACGTGCTCAAGGCCGGCGATGAACTGAGCCCGGTGTTCGAATCGCCGCTCGGGCTGTTCGATCCTGATACACTCGGGCCGATGCTGGAGGAGAAATACGGCGTTCCGCGCCGCCGCCTCACCGGGCTGATGAGCCCCTGGTGCTACAAGCGGCTGGAAGCGTTCGGCGGCGACATCTCGCAGTTCCGCGTCGCCAAGCTGCAGCCGTCGCGGCTGCGGCAGATCGGCATCGCCAAGACCGAGCCGGGCGACGAGAACAACCAGGACATCTCCTCGCTGGTCGGCAAGGTCGACATCCGCAAGCTCGAGACCTATGCGCAGAACGACCCCGACGCCTACAGCTATTCGGGCGGCCTCAATCGCGCCAACCAGGGCATCCTCGAATTCGTCGAGATGTTCAAGGCGCCGATCAAGATGCTGCATCCGCTGCTGACGGCGACGCAGGAAGGCAACTATATCGGCACCGAGAACATCGGCGCCATTCCCTACAACGGCGTGATCCTCGCCCACTCCAACGAGGCGGAGTGGCAGAGCTTCAAGACCAACAAGAACAACGAAGCCTTCATCGACCGTATCTGCGTGATCAAGGTTCCGTACTGCTTGCGCGTCACCGAGGAGCGCAAGATCTACGAGAAGCTGATCCATGGCTCCGAGCTCTCCGCCGCGCCCTGTGCGCCGGCCACGCTGGACACGCTGGCCCGCTTCTCGGTGATGTCGCGGCTGCGCAAGCACGAAAACTCGACGCTCTATGCCAAGATGCGGATCTATGACGGCGAGAGCCTGAAGGAGTCCGATCCGAAGGCGCGCAGCGTGCAGGAGTATCGCGACGCTGCCGGTGTCGACGAGGGCATGGACGGCATCTCCACCCGTTTCGCCTTCAAGGTGCTGGCTGCGACCTACAATCACGACACGTCGGAGGTTTCGGCCGACGCGGTTCATCTGATGTACGTGCTGGAGCAGTCGATCCGGCGCGAACAGTTGCCCGAGGAAATCGAGAAGCGCTATCTCGAATTTATCAAGGCCGACCTGGCGCCGCGCTATGCGGAGTTCATCGGCCATGAGATCCAGAAAGCCTATCTGGAGTCCTACTCCGATTATGGTCAGAACCTGTTCGATCGTTACGTCGACTATGCCGACGCCTGGATCGAGGATCAGGACTTCAAGGATCCCGATACGGGACAGCTGCTCAACCGCGAATCGTTGAACCAGGAGCTGACCAAGATCGAGAAGCCGGCCGGGATTGCCAATCCGAAGGACTTCCGCAACGAGGTTGTCAAGTTCTCTCTGCGTTCGCGGGCCCAGAATGGCGGCAAAAATCCGTCCTGGACCTCCTACGAAAAGATCCGCGAAGTCATCGAAAAGAGGATATTCTCTCAGGTCGAGGACCTTCTGCCGGTCATCTCCTTCGGCAGCAAGAAGGATGGCGATACCGAGAAGAAGCACGACGACTTCGTCGCGCGCATGGTCGAACGCGGCTACACCGAGCGGCAGGTCCGCCGGCTGGTCGAATGGTACATGCGGGTGAAGCAGGCGGGTTAAAGCGTGTTCCGGCGCCGATGTCCGCCTCCCGTGAGGGGCTTCGGCGGATGTTGGGCGCCAGAGCAACGTCGGTGAAGTGTTGATGCGGGTGCAGCGCGTCGGGTCGGAAGGTTGCACCGCGACATCGCGGCGGGGGAGAGGGAGCGTCGAATCCGCCGCACCAGGAGGCGTATGGAAACGTGGTCATGCACATCATTGATCGGCGCCTGAACCCGGGCGGCAAAAGTCTCGAGAACCGTCAGCGATTTTTGCGCAGAGCCAAGGCCTTGGTTCAGGGAGCTGTCAAGAAGACGTCGCAGGATCGCGGCATCAAGGACGTGCTGGAGGGCGGCGAAGTCTCGATCCCGCTCGACGGCATGGATGAGCCGCGCTTCCGCCGGGAAGGCGGCACGCGCGACATGGTGCTGCCCGGCAACAAGAAGTTCGTCGAGGGCGACATCCTGCCGCGCTCCGGTGACGGCAGCGGCCGCAAATCGGCACCGGGGCAGGGCGACAGCGAGGATGCGTTCCGCTTCGTGCTGAGCAAGGAAGAGTTCGTCAACCTGTTCCTCGACGATCTCGAGCTGCCCGATCTCGCCAAGCGCAAGTTCGCCGAGGCCGAGAGCCACGCGCTGCAGCGCGCCGGCTATGCGACCTCGGGTTCGCCGGCCAATATTTCGATCAGCCGCACCGTGACCCGGGCGCTCGCCCGGCGCGTCGCGCTGCGCCGGCCGCGGCCGCAGGCGATCGCCGAACTCGAGGCCAGGCTGGAGCAGGAGAGCGACGAAGAGAAACGTGCCGAGCTCCTCGCCGAGCTCGAGGCGCTGAAGGCCAAGGCCAAGCGCATTCCGTTCATCGACCCGATTGACATCCGCTATCGCCGCTTCGAGACCGTGCCGAAGCCGGTCGCCCAGGCCGTGATGTTCTGTCTGATGGACGTCTCCGGCTCGATGTCGGAGCACATGAAGGACCTCGCCAAGCGGTTCTACATGCTGCTCTACGTGTTCCTGACCCGGCGCTATCGCCATGTCGAGATCGTGTTCATCCGTCATACCGATCGTGCCGAGGAGGTCGACGAGCAGACCTTCTTCTACGGACCGGCATCGGGCGGCACGCTGGTGTCGAGCGCGCTGCAATGCATGCACGACATCGTCCGCTCGCGCTTCCGCCCGAGCGATTGGAACATCTACGCGGCGCAGGCCTCCGACGGCGACAACGCCACCTCGGATTCCGAGAATGTCGCACGCCTCTTGACCGACAACATCCTGCCGGTGTCGCAGTTCTTCGCCTATCTCGAGGTCGGCGAGTCCGGCACCTATTCGTTCGAGATGCCCGATTCCTCATTGTGGTCGCTGTACGAGCGGCTGCGCGCCGGCGGCGCACCTTTGTCGATGCGCAAGGTGCGCGACCGCAGCGAGATATTTCCTGTCTTCCACGACCTGTTTCAGCGTCGCGGCACGACGCAGGAGAGGGCGGCCTCATGAGCGAGCTTCTGTTCGAGGGCGCGGACTGGAACTTCTCGACACTGCAGCGCATCCACGATGCCTGCGAGACGGTGGCCCACAGGGAGCTCGGGCTCGACACCTATCCCAACCAGATCGAGGTGATCACGGCCGAGCAGATGCTCGACGCCTATTCCTCGGTCGGCATGCCCTTGTTCTACAGGCATTGGTCGTTCGGCAAGCACTTCGCCTATCACGAGGCCTCGTATCGCAAGGGCCTCATGGGCCTCGCCTATGAGATCGTGATCAATTCCTCGCCCTGCATCTCCTATCTGATGGAGGAGAATACGGCGACGATGCAGACGCTGGTCGTCGCCCATGCCGCGTTCGGTCACAACCACTTCTTCAAGAACAACTATCTGTTCAAGCAGTGGACCGACGCCGACGGCATCCTCGACTATCTTGATTTCGCCCGCGGCTACGTCGGCCAATGCGAGGAGCGCTATGGCCGGCTCGCGGTCGAGCACACGCTCGACGCCGCGCATGCGCTGATGTCGCACGGCGTCGACCGCTATCCCGGCAAGAAGAAGCTCGACTTCCGCGAGGAGGAGAAGCGGGCCGGCAAGCGCAGGCTCTACGAGGAGGGCACGTTCAACGATCTCTGGCGGACGGTGCCGACCGGCCCGGTCAAGACCAGCGCGGTGTTGAACGTCGAGCGCCGTCGCGCGCTGCTCGGCCTGCCGCAGGAAAACCTGCTCTATTTCCTGGAGAAGACCGCGCCGCGGCTGGCCCCCTGGCAGCGCGAATTGCTGCGCATCGTGCGCCACATCGCCCAGTATTTCTATCCGCAGGGCCAGACCAAGGTCATGAACGAGGGCACGGCGACGTACGTGCATTATCGCATCATGAACCGGCTGCACCAGGACGGCCGTCTGACCGACGGCAATTTCCTCGAATTCCTGCAGTCGCACACCAACGTCGTATTCCAGCCGGAGTTCGACGACCCGCGCTTCTCCGGCTTCAACCCCTATGCGCTCGGCTTTGCGATCATGCAGGACATCGAGCGGATCGTGAAGGACCCGACCGAGGAAGACCGCGAATGGTTTCCGGACATCGCGGGCACGGGCGACGAGATGGCGGTGCTGCGCGACGTCTGGGCGAATTATCGCGACGAAAGCTTCATCACCCAGTTCCTGAGTCCGAACCTGATCCGGCAATTGCGGCTGTTCCATCTGCATGACGATCCGGCAGAGCGCGCCGGCGTCCTCGTCGACGCCATCCACGACGAGCGCGGCTATCGCCGTATCCGCCGCGAGCTGTCGAAGCAGTATGACGTTGGCTACATCGATCCCAACATCGAGGTGGTCGATGTCGACCTCGCCGGTGACCGTCGCCTGATGCTGCGGCATACCGTGGTCAAGGGAGCCCAGCTCGCCGAGACCGACACCAAGCGCGTCCTTCAGAATCTTGCCGATCTCTGGAGCTATGACGTATCGCTCGTCGAGGTCGACGCCGCCACCGACAAGGTGCTGAAGGAGTATGTGCTCAATCCGCGGATACAACCGGCGGCCGCGTGACGCGGCCGCCAAGCCTTAGACGTCAAGCCTTAGATATCCGCATACACCTCCAGCAGATTGCCGTCGGGATCCCTGAAGAACAGGGTCCGGTGGCCGAAGGGCTGGTCCGTCGGCGGCTCCAGCAGGGCAACACCCTTTTGGGTCAGCTCGGCCGCGCAGCGGTCGACATCGTCGCGGGCCACCTTGAAGGCGAGTTGAAGCGACGCGCTTCCCGGTGGCGTCGGCAGATCCGATGCAAGTCGCTGCGGCTCCGCGAGCGCCAGTGTATTGCTGCCGACCTGATACTCGATCCACCGCGGTGACAGCTCCCGGAGCAGCGGAAATCCGAGGATGTCCTGGTAGAAGCGACGCATGGCGGCCCAATCGCGCGCCAGGATCACGGTGTAGTCGATGGCCCGGATGGCGCGGAACGGCGATGCATTGTCCTTGGCGTCAGTCATCATCAGTCCTTCCCGGTGCTGCGGGCAAGCAAAGCCCGCATTTTGCGTCCCGCGGCGAGTGGCGCCGGCGTATCGGCCTCGCTATGGTGCGCGCGTGAACAGGCCGCCGTGCCGGCCATCGGACAGTCGGATCGGCTGTTCATAGCAGATCGAAGCTCGGGCGTGAGACGCGTGGTCGGATCAGGGGACACGGTTGCAGCGGAGCGGCGGGACCGGTTCATCCCGCTGCGCAAGTCCGACATCCTGGACGGCCTGATGTCGCACGGCGGCCTCGATGACGGGCAGTCAGCCGCGCTGCGGCAGCTGGCCCACATGCTGGGAGCGATCCTGCATCATCAGTATTTCGATGAGCTGGACCGGCTGCGCGAGGCCTATTTCGACTTCGATCCCGAGGTGGCCGTAGGACGGCACCGGTCGGCCGGGGATCTCGATGCCGCCTATCGCGGCCTGACCGACGAATTTGTCCGCGTGCTCAGCGAGGCCAATTTCGTCGAGATCTCGCATGCCGAGATCGAGCGCGCCTTTGCCGAGCACGCGCTGGTGCGGGTCAAGCTGAAGGCGCCGATCTCGGACTATCGCGACGTTCGCATGTTCCGGCGCGGACAGCACAGCGAAACCATCGAGGTCCCCGTGCTGTATGGCTTGCGGCGGCGGTCGCACGAGGTCGAGGTCTATGACGACATCGTGCTGATGGTGGCGACGAAGCCGGATGAGCCCGGTGGCAAGCCGCGCAAGCTCCGGGCGGGCGCCTGGCGCAGCCGCAACAGGATCCGCGGCGGCGCCGTGCTGTTCAAATATTTCCGCCACATCGCGCGCTTCGACCTCGAAGCGTTGCTGCCGAACGTCCGCGTCGTGATGGGCATTCGGGATCAACTGACCCTGGGCGTGCCGGCGCTGGTCGGCGGCGTGCCGATCCTGCTCAAGCTTGCCTCGACCCTGACGGTGCTGTTCATCGTCGCCGGGTTCTATCTCGGCCTCAGCGGCACCGCGCACGACAACGACACGGAGCAGGCGCTGGCGGCGCTCTCAGGTCTGTTTGCGCTTGGTGCCTTCATCTTACGGCAATGGGGCAATTTCCACCGCCAGTCGCTGATCCATCAGAAGCAGGTCACCGACAACATCTACTTCCGCAACGTCAACAACAATTCCGGCATCTTCAACTACCTGATCGGCGAGGCCGAGGACCAGGACTGGAAGGAGGCGGTGCTGGCCTATGGTGGCCTGCTGCTGGCGTCCGTCCCGCTCAGCCGCGCGATGCTGGGCAGCCATGTCGAGGAGTTGCTGCAGCAGATGTTCGGATTGGGGCGCGCATTCAACGTCGACGAGGCCCTGACGAGGCTGCGCGAGTTCGGTCTCGTCAGTGGTGGCGACGACGCGCTGTCGGCGTTGCCGCTGCCGGAGGCGATCGGACAGCTGGAGCTGGTCTGGGCCAAATCGCTGCAGCCGCGGCCGTAAGACGCGGCGGATCGCCTATCTCAGGCTCGCATTGATCTTGTCGAGCGCGGCCTGTCCGGGACACAGATCCGCTGCCTCCAGCCGGTTGAGCGGCCGCTCCACCGTGTTGAGATGGCTGTGCAGGTCGTCGGCCTCCGGATCGACATAGAGCAGGCCGGTCACGATCTGGCCCTGCGCCGCGTGCTTCTGCAGGAAGGTCATCGCGCCGAGCCGGTCATGCGGATCGTAGTCGGCGTCGATCTTGCGCAGCGCCAGCCGCGAGCCGTCATGCTGCTCGACGATCTGCACCGTGCCCGGATCCTGGTCGATCTCGATCGGGTCACGCCCGGTCAGCACGTCCAGCCGGTTCACCGCGTCATTGTGCTCGCGCACGTAATCGAAGCTCTTGGTCGAGCCGGCGTGGTTGTTGAAGGCGATGCACGGGCTGACCACGTCGATGAAGGCGGCGCCCTTGTGCTGGATCGCGCCGGCGATGATCGGCACCAGCTGCTTCTTGTCGCCCGAGAACGAGCGCGCGACGTAGGTCGCGCCCAGCTGCAGCGCGATGCCGACGAGGTCGATCGCGTTGTCGGTGTTGGTGACGCCCTTCTTGGACTTGGAGCCGCGGTCGGCGGTGGCCGAGAACTGGCCCTTGGTCAGGCCGTAGACGCCGTTGTTCTCGACGATATAGGCCATGTTGACGCCGCGCCGGATCGCATGGGCGAACTGGCCGAAGCCGATCGAGGCGGAATCGCCGTCACCGGAGACGCCGAGATAGATCAGCTCGCGGTTGGCGAGGTTGGCGCCGGTCAGCACCGACGGCATGCGGCCATGTACGGTGTTGAAGCCGTGCGAATTTCCCAGGAAATAGTCCGGCGTCTTCGACGAGCAGCCGATGCCTGAGATCTTGGCGACCCGGTGCGGCTCGATCGACAGCTCGAAGCAGGCCTCGATGATCGAGGCCGTGATCGAATCGTGGCCGCAGCCGGCGCACAAGGTCGAGATCTTGCCCTCGTAGTCGCGATGGCTGTAGCCGAGCGTGTTCTTCTTGATGCCGGGATGCTGGAATTTCGGCTTTGCGATGTAGGTCATGAGAGCCTCGCATCAACCGGCATCGTCATGGCCGGACTTGTCCCGGCCATCCACGTGGGCGCCTGAACAAAGGAAGACGTGGATGCCCGGCACAAGGCCGGGCATGACGGTGGAGAGAGTGGACGCGCGATCATGACACGGCCTTGCGCAATGGCGTCACTTTGATGTGGTCCTGGTGGTTGCCGATCTGATCGGCAATGAAGCGTGCCGTGATCGGCGTGCCGTCATAGTGCAGGATCGGAACCAGGCGGACCGGGTCGATGCCGTTCTCGTTGACGATCAGCTGGCGCAGCTGGGCGTCGCGGTTCTGCTCGACCACATAGACGAAGTCGTGCTCGGCGATGAAGCTCGCCACGCTCGAATGGAACGGGAAGGCACGGATGCGAAGGCGGTCGAGATGGTGGCCGCGCGATTCCAACAGTCCGATCGCCTCGTCCATCGCCGGCGCCGTCGAGCCGAAATAGATCACGCCATATTTGGTCGGCTTGGCGGCATTGGCCTGCAGCGGCCGCGGCACCATGTCCTGCGCGGTCTGGAACTTGCGCAGCAGACGCTGCACGTTGTCAGCGTAGACGGCACCTTCCTCGGAGTAGCGCGCGTAGCGATCGCGCGAAGTGCCGCGGGTGAAGTACGAGCCCTCGGTCGGATGCGTGCCGGGATAGGTACGGAACGGGATGCCGTCACCATCGACGTCGAGATAGCGGCCGAAGTCGCGGCCTTCCTCCAGCATCTCGGCGGTCATCACCTTGCCGCGGTCGTACTGTTTGGCGTCGTCCCATTTGAGCGGGCGGCACAGCCGCTGGTTCATGCCGATGTCGAGGTCGAGCATCAGGAAGATCGTGGTCTGCAGCCGCTCGGCGAGGTCGAAGGCGACGGCTGCGAACTCGAACGCTTCGGCCGGGTCCTCGGGGAATAGCAGCACGTGCTTGGTATCGCCATGCGAGGCATAGGCGCAGGCGATGAGATCGCATTGCTGGGTGCGGGTCGGCATGCCCGTCGAGGGACCGGCGCGCTGTACGTTCATGATGACGGCCGGGATCTCCGCGAAGTAGGACAGGCCGATGAACTCGGTCATCAGCGAGACGCCTGGGCCCGAGGTGGTCGTGAAGGCGCGGGCGCCGTTCCAGGATGCGCCGACCACCATGCCGATCGACGCGAGCTCGTCCTCGGCCTGCACGATGGCATATTTGGCCTGGCCGGTCTCCGGATCGTGCCGCAGCTTCTTGCAGTGACTGGTAAAAGCCTCTGCCAAGGACGACGATGGCGTGATCGGATACCAGGCGCAGACCGTGGCACCGCCATAGACCGCGCCGAGCGCGGCGGCATTGTTGCCCTCGATGAAGATGCGGTCGCCGACCTTGTCGGCCTTGCGAATGCGCAGCCCGATCGGGCATTTCAGGTTCTGCAGCGCCCAGTCGCGGCCGAGATGCAGCGCATGGACGTTGGAGGACAGGAGCTTCTCCTTGCCCTTGTACTGTTCGCCGATCAGCTGCTCGATCAGCTTGGGATCCATGTCGAGCAGGGCGGAGAGCGCGCCGAGATAGATGATGTTCTTGAACAGCTGGCGCTGGCGCGGATCGCTGTAGGTCGAGTTGGTGATCGCGGTCAGCGGCACGCCGATCACGGTGATGTCGTCGCGGAATTTGGTCGACGGCATCGGCTTGGTCGAATCGTAGAACAGATAGCCGCCCGGCACGATGCCGGCGACATCCTTGTCCCAGGTCTGCGGGTTCATCGCGACCATCAGGTCGGTGCCGCCGCCGCGCGCGCCGAGATAGCCGGCCTCGGTGACGCGCACCTCGTACCAGGTCGGCAGGCCCTGGATGTTGGACGGGAAGATGTTGCGTGGGCTCACCGGCACTCCGTGGCGGAGCACGGCGCGCGCGAACAATTCATTGGCGCTGGCCGAGCCCGAGCCGTTGACGTTGGCGAAGCGGACGACGAAGTCGTTTACGCTGCTGAGCGGCGCTTGCTGGGACATGCGTTACCTGCGTGAGTCGTCTCGATGAAATACTTCTGCATGTCCCACGCACCGGTGGGGCAGCGTTCGGCGCACAGGCCGCAATGGAGGCAGACGTCCTCGTCCTTCACCATCACGCGCCCGGTCTTCAGGTCCGACGACACGTAGAGGCTCTGGTCGGGATGAACAGACGGCGCTTTGAGCCGCGAGCGCAGATCAGCCTCCTCGCCGTTGTCGGTGAAGGTGATGCAGTCCATCGGACAGATGTCGGCGCAGGCATCGCATTCGATGCACAGCGTGTCGGAGAACACCGTCTGCACGTCGCAGTTCAGGCAGCGGTGCGCCTCGCCGAGCGCGAGCTTGACGTCGTAGCCGAGCTCGACCTCGGTGCGGATGTCCTTCAGCGCGACGACCTTGTCGCGATGCGGCACCTTGAAGCGCTTCTCGGCCGAGATGTCGTTGTCATAGCTCCATTCGTGGATGCCCATCTTCTGCGAGGAGATGTGCACCTCGGGCAGCGGCCGCTCGGTGATGTCCTCGCCCGACAGCAGGCGATGAATCGACAGCGCGGCCTCATGGCCCTGAGCGACGGCCCAGATGATGTTCTTCGGACCGAAGGCGGCATCGCCGCCGAAGAACACCTTCGGGTTCGTCGAGACGAAGGTGGTCGGATCGACCTTGGGCATGTGCCGCTTGTCGAAATCGACGCCGCAGTCGGCCTCGATCCAGGGAAACGCGTTCTCCTGGCCGACCGCGACCAGCACGTCGTCGCACGGATAGGTCTCGTCTGCCTCGCTCGACGGCACCAGCGAACGCTGGCCGTTGGCGTCATATTCGGCCTTCACCTTCTGGAAGGTGACGCCGGTCAGCTTGCCGTTGTCGTGGTTGAAGGCGACGGGGACGAGATAGTTGAGGATCGGAATGTCCTCGTGCAGCGCGTCCTCCTTCTCCCAGGGCGACGCCTTCATCTCCTCGAAGCCCGAGCGCACGACGACCTTGACGTCCTCGCCTCCGAGCCGGCGCGCGGTACGGCAGCAATCCATCGCGGTGTTGCCGCCGCCGAGCACGATCACGCGCCTGCCGATCTTGTCGGTGTGGCCGAACGAGACGCTGGACAGCCAGTCAATGCCGAGATGGATATTACCGGCGGCTTCCTTGCGGCCGGGAATATCGAGCTCGCGGCCGCGCGGCGCGCCGGAGCCGATGAAAACAGCATCATAGTTTTCGGCCAGCAGCTTCTTCAGGCTGTCGATGCGATGACCAGCCTTGTAATCGACGCCGAGGCCGAGCACGTAGCCCGTCTCTTCGTCGATCACGCTGTCGGGCAGGCGGAATTTGGGGATCTGCGAGCGCATCATGCCGCCGGGCTTGGGGTCGGCGTCGAACACGGTGCAGTGATAGCCAAGCGGAGCGAGATCGCGCGCCACCGTCAGCGAGGCCGGGCCGCCGCCGACCAGCGCGATGCGCCGGCCGTTGCGTGGGCCCGGGCGCGGCATACGCGGCTGGACGTCGTCCTTGAAATCAGCTGCGACGCGCTTTAGGCGGCAGATCGCGACTGGGCTCTCCTCGACGCGACTGCGGCGGCAGGCCGGTTCGCAGGGGCGGTCGCAGGTGCGTCCGAGAATGCCCGGGAATACATTCGATTTCCAATTGATCATGTAGGCATCGCCGTAGCGACCCTCGGCGATCAGTCGGATGTATTCGGGGACCGGGGTGTGTGCGGGACAAGCCCATTGGCAATCGACGACTTTGTGAAAGTAGTCGGGGGCCGAAATATCAGTCGCTCTCATTCCTACCCTGTCCGCGCGGCGAACCATGATCGCGCGGCCTTCCTGAGATGAGGACGACTGTCGTTCAGGAGATGCGGCGGATCTGATACGGTCCGGAGCAGGCCCTGTTCGTCGCCCTTCTGTTTTTTGAATGGCTCAATTGAATAGTCTTATCAGACTAGAGCCATTCCAAGGCGCATACAAAGGCAAATTTGCAAAGCTGCCCTTCGTGCACAGTGTGCGGCGCCGTATTGCCGGCGGGATGCTGCCATCGAATTTGTTGCGTTGCGGCATTCTCACGAGCGGTTGCATCGGCCGGTTGCACGCTCGCGTCATTGATTCAGAACAATGCGTGCTCAGCCAAAGGCGATGTCGGCGCGGCTCAGATCCCACATCAGCCTGTAGATGCCGACCGAGATCTGCGTGGCGAGCGGACCGTCGATCGCTGCAAAGCGCGTCGTCATCAGCGTGGCGATGGCGTGGCTGTCGGTGCCGTCGATCAGGACGAACCAGTCGGCCTCACGCGAGTTCGTGGGCAGTTCCGCGGGGCCGGAGAGCGCGGCGTCGCCTTCGAGCAGGTGCATCGAGATGATGCCGTCGAGGTCGCGCGGATCGAGCTCGATCTGCAGCGCGTCGCGCAATGCCACGTCCTGGGCGGGCTTCGGGCGCAGCCGGATGAGGCCGAGCACGGCGCCGCGGCCAGCGCCTATCGAGATCGTGGTGCGCGCGACGCTGCGGATCATGTTCCTGAAGCGCGCCATGACGATCTTCGACCACTCCGTCGGTGCCTCCAGCCGCGCGCGGTAGGCCGCGCTGTCGAGCACGTCGATGGTCTCGGTCGAATACAGGCAGAGATATTTCGGGCTGCCCTGCTCCGCGACGTAGCGCCGCGCCTCGATGAAGCCGGGGATCGCGACGCGCTCTTCGAGATGCTCGCGATCGTACCAGCGGTTGAAGTCGGCCTCGTCAGCGGCATCGATGTTCATCGACGTCAAAAGCATGCCTTTTCCGGCGATGGGCATTGGGATGTGTCCTTGTTTGGCGGCAAACGGCTCGCGGTGAGGAGCGCGCTTCGCGCGTCTCGAAACATGAGGCCGGAATGTGTCGGGCCACATCCTTCGAGACGCCATGCTGCGCATGGCCCTCAGGATGAGGGGACAGGACCACGTCTTTATGGTGCGGTCGTGCGCGCCGCCATATCGGAGATGGCTTTCATGACCGCATCGCGGATGCCGGGGTCATAAAGATTGTGACCTGCGGCTTCCACGACACGGATTTCGGCGTCGCGCCAGGCTTCGGCCAGCCGCGCGGAGGTCGATGGCGGACAGAGCAGGTCGTAGCGGCCCTGCACGATGATGCCGGGAATGCCGGCGAGTTTGCGCGCGTCGCGCAGCAACTGGTCGGGCGCCATGAAGCTGTCGTTCGCGAAGTAGTGCGCCTCCATGAACGGCGTTGCCGGCAATGCGCTGCCGGAACGGATAGCAAGGCGATCGAGCCGGGCGCGCGCCGGCTTGACCTCCGACAACGCGCGCTCGACATCGTGCCAGGCGCGGGCGGCCGGGCCATGGATGGCCGGATCGGGGTCGAGGATGCGCCGGAAATAGGAGCCGCACGGATTGGCGCGCTCGTCGTCCGGCAGCAGTTCCAGAAAGTCGCGGTGCAAGGCCGGATGAAAGCGCGCCAGTGTTTCGCCGAAGGCGGCTTCCACTTCCGCGCGGGTGCCGAGAAAGGTCGCGCGCAGCACCAGCCCCGTCACGCGCGTGGGATAGGCCTGTGCATAGGCCAGCGCCAGCGTCGCACCCCATGACCCGCCGGCGACGATCCAGCGTTCGAAGCCGAACCTGCCGCGGATCGCCTCCATGTCGGCGATCAGGTCGGGCAGGGTGTTATTGTCGCGGCTGCGCGCAGGGCGCGAGTGTCCGGCGCCACGCTGGTCGAACAGCACGGCATGAAAGCGCTCGGGATCGAACAGGCGGCGGTGATCCGGCTGGCAGCCGGAGCCCGGCCCGCCGTGCAGATAGACCGCCGGGATGCCGCCTTCGCGGCCGCTGCTCTCGACATAGATCTGGTGCCCGCCGGACACATCGAGCCATTCCGACGTCAGCGGCGCGAACGGATCACTGCGGCTCGCGGAGGCGCGGCCGGCTTCAGCATCAGGCATCGCCGCTCTCGGGCGTGCCGCCGGCAAAGTTGCGATAGAGGAAGCGGTCCTGGCCAGAGGCGGCGTCGCGCTCGGCCTGCTTGAAGATGCTCTCGTGCAGCGGCGACAGCGTGCAGGCCGGATCGGTATTGCCGGCGTCGCCCGTCAGCGCAAATGCCTGGCAGCGGCAACCGCCGAAATCGATCTCGCGGAATTCGCAGGATTTGCACGGCTCCTTCATCCAGCCGGTGCCGCGATAGCGGTTGAAGGCCTCGGAGTTCTGCCAGATCCAGGCGATCGAATGGTTCGAGCGCACCGACATGAAGTCGAGCCCGGTGATGCTCTCGGCGGCGTGGCAGGGCAGGATCCTGCCGGACGGCGAGATGTTGAAGAACTGCCGGCCCCAGCCGCCCATGCACTTCTTCGGCCGCAGCGCGTAATAGTCCGGCACCACGTAGTCGATGGTCAGCGTGCCCTTCAGCCGCTCGCGCGCGTCCTCGACGAGGCGGTCGGTCTCCTCGAGCTGGGCGTAGGTCGGCATCAGGCTGGCGCGGTTCTTCAGCGCCCAGCCGTAATATTGCACGTTGGCGACCTCCAGCCGGTCGGCGTCGAGATCGACCGCCATCTGGATGATGTCGGGCAGCTGATGCAGGTTCTGCCGGTGCATCACGGCGTTGACGGTCAGCGGCAGATCGAGCTCGCGGGTCCAGCGTGCGACCTCGAGCTTCTTGGCGTGACCGCCTTTGTAGCCGCCGACGCGGTCGGCAACATCAGGCTCATTGCCCTGGAAGCTGATCTGGACGTGGCACAGCCCGGCGTCCGCAAGCTCCTTCAGCCGCTCGCGCGTCAGCAGCACGGCCGAGGTGATCAGATTGGTGTACAGCCCGACGTCGTTAGCATGCTGCACCAGCTCGACGAGGTCCTTGCGCGCGGTCGGCTCGCCGCCGGAGAAGTGAATCTGCAGCACGCCGATCTCGGCGAGCTCCGACAGCACCTTCTTCCATTCCGCAGTCGTCAGTTCCTGCCCGGCGCGCTCGAGCTCCAGCGGATTCGAGCAATAGGGGCACTGCAGCGGACAGCGGTGGGTGAGCTCGGCCAGCACGGCGAGCGGGATGCCGTAGGTCTCGGCCACCGAGCCGCGCCGCTCCAGCACGGCGAGCCCGTCATTGCTGTCGATCTGCGGCGACGTGTCGGTGAGCCCGGTCATGATGTCGTCTCCCGAACCTCGGTCAGAAAACCCTTGTCGGCGAGATCCTGCAGCATGACGACCACATCGGTGGCGATCGTGTCGCGGGGCGCGGCATATTTGGCGGCGAGCTCGTCAATGATGGCGGCGACGCTGCGCGCGCCGTCACAGAGCTTGAGCACCTCGACGGCGATCTCGTCCGGCGCCAGCACGCGCTCCGGTGCCAGGATCACCCAGACCTGGCGGGTCTCGTCGAACTTCAGCTTGGTGTGACGCGGCAGCACCGCGCGGCTGGTTTCGGTGACTTGGACGTGACGCGGGGCCATGGTGGGTCTCTAACGCGTGGAATCGTTAAGTGGCGCGGCGGCTGCGCAGCACAAGGTGCGGCTCCCCTCCCCCTTGCGGGGAGGGGGCGGGGGTGGGGGTCTCAGCAAAGACTGCCCGTGTGGACCCCCCACCCCGACCCTCCCCCGCAAGGGGGGAGGGGGCGCACCTTTTGTTTGGTGAGGGCGTCGCCTCGAAGCAAACATCCTCACCCCTCTTTCGGCACGAACGCGCCGGGCGGGATGTTGCCCTCGACATAGGCGTAGTACAGCGCGTCGAGTTGCACCCACAGCACGTTGGTCTTGAAGATCAGCGCGTTGCAGACCGCGGCGCGCTGCTCCGGCGTGGTGGCGTGCTCCCTCACGTAATGCAGCGCGAAATTAGCGTCGCGTGGCGCCTGGGTCAGGCGCCGCTTGAAGTAGCTCATCGTATCGTTGTTGACGAAGTTGTAGTGCTCGAGCATGCCCGAGATGCGCTCCTCGTGAATGCTCGGCGCGAACAGCTCCGTCAATGACGAGGCGATCGCCTCCAGCGGCGAGCGGTCGCGGCAGAAATGCACATAGGCCTCCACCGCGAAACGCGTCGCCGGCAGGATGCCTTCGGTGGATTCGACGTAAGCGGTGTCGAGGCCGAGACCTTCCGTCAGCTTGAGCCAGCGCTCGATGCCGCCTTCACTGCCGACATCGCCGTCGTGATCCTCGATGCGATGCCGCCATTCCAGCCGCGTGGCGCGGTCGCGGAAGCGCGTCATCACCATCGCGTCCTTGAGCGGGATGGTCGACTGATAGTAGTAACGGTTCAGCGCCCAGGCCTGCACCTGGCCCTTGTTGAGCTTGCCGCGGTGCAGCAGCTTATGAAACGGGTGATGGTTGTGATAGCGCGTCGCGCCGATGTGGCGCAGCGCCGCTTCCAATTCGCTTGCATTGTTCAGCGTGACGCCGCGTCCGATCGACAGCGCCGTCATTCCACTCAGATTGATCTCACTCACAGTACGATCTCCATCCCTTCAGCGGGGATTTCCCATCCCTCGCGTTCCAACGTTTGCCGCTCGGGTGAGGCGTGCAGCCACGCCGGATTGGAGTTGTTGATGTGCAGGAAGATCTTCCTGCCGATCCCGATGTCCGCCAGCTGCTTGATCGCGCCGCTTTCTCCAGACATCGCGATATGTCCCATGCTCTGCCCGGTCTTGTTGCCGAGTCCGGCCTGGATCATCTCGTCGTCGCGCCACACCGTGCCGTCGAACAGCACCAATGGCGCGCCTGTCAGTCGCTTCTTCAAGTCTTCATCGACGCCTGCGCAGGCGGCGATCACGTAACAATATTGCCCGCTCGCGCGGTCCGCAATCCTGAGGCCCAGCGTGTCGCCGATCGATGAGCTGCCGCCGGGATGCTGCCTGTCGCGCAGATACCAGGCGCTGGTGCCGGAAACGGCGAATGCGGTGATCTCCAGGCCCGAAGGCGTGCCGTCCTGCAATCGCGGTCGGAACGGGACGTCGATCTCGATCGGCAGGCGGCGGACGTTCTCCTCCTTGAGAACATCGAAGATGTTGTTCGAACGCAGGATCGCCAGCACCTTCGGATGCGCATGGATCGAGAATGGCGAACTCTCGCGCATCGACAGCAAGCCCGTCACCGCGTCGATCTCGCCGTTGGTGAGGATCACCCCGGCGATCGGACTGTGGCGCAGCGCGCCCGGCTTTGGATGCAGTTGCGGCGTGCTGGTGACCTGTTGACGCAGGTCGGGCGAGGCGTTGATCAGGAACCAGTTGATACCGTCGGCACTGACGGCGACCGAAGCCTGGCTGTTGCGGATCTCGGGATGGTCGGCACGGGCGGCACGACACACCGCGCAACCACAGTTCCACTGGGGAACTCCGCCGCCCGCGGCGGCGCCCAGGACGACGATGCGAAGCATGAGCCGTCTCCTGGAATTCAGCTGTGATCGCGCACGCGATTACCGGCAGGCAGAGAAGGTGACGAGGGTGGACGCCGGATCAGCGCACGGGCGGGCACATAAGCGGCTGGCACATACGCGATCGCTGACACCCACCCTCAAACGTCGACGTCCTGATCGGCGGGACCTGGACGTCACACCTGCGAATTATTTGCGGGCCGCGCAGGCATACATGTTGATTTCCATGCCAACCGGCACTTCAACGATCTTCGGTGCTTTCCAGGCCATTGTCCTCTCCTTCAAGTCGGGACGGTTATCGTCCTCAGCATTAAACTACCGTGCTACGAAAAGTTCGCCAGTGGAATCTTTTTGTTTGAGCCTCTCAGGCCTGCTTATTGCAGTGCGAAGCCGCAGACGCGAATTGCCGCCCTTTCCATCGGATCGGGCCGTGAAAACAACGGATTCGTGATCGATGGCTTCGCATGCCCGTCCTGTTCCGCCGTTAGCCTTGGCCGGAATGGGCCGGATAAAGCAGATGTGAGACGCTCCGAGACTTCAAAACCCCAGTGCGCGACCCCATTGGAAACTGACGATGCCTAGATACTTCTTCAACACACGGATTGGCGAGGAACTGGTCTCCGACACGGACGGCGAGGTACTGCGCAATCCCGACCGCGCCTGGGAAGTGGCGCGCGACATGATCAAGGAGCTGCTGCGCACCGAGGGTGGCAACGCGGCGCTGCTGACGGCCGTCATCGAGATCACCGACGAGGATGGTGAGATCGTGCTGGAGTTTCCGTTCGCCGAAGCGATCTTCAGTATGCCAGCCCAATCCATGACGCGTCATTGAGCGCGCGAGAGGCCCGGCGCGATGGCGCGGGTCGCGGCATTCCCGTTGATCGAACGGGCGTTGGATCGACGCCGCGCGCGCGAGCCGATGATCGGGGGCGCGTTAGGGGGAATGGCGCGGACGCACGAGTTCGCCGCGCGTGCTCGCGATTCCCATCTCGAAGCTGTCGGCGATGCGCCGCGCGCGGATGATGAAGAGCTCGGCAAGGTCCGGTGCGAACAGGTCGCGCGCGGTGGCCTCGAACAGCTGCAGCCAGCGGTCGAAGTGGGCGCCCTGCAGCGAGAGCAAGAGATGCGGGCGCATCGGCGCGCCACTATAGCGGCCGGTCTTCAGCAGCATCGACGACCAGAAATCGCTGATCTTGCCGATATGCTCGTCCCAGTCGTCGACCGTGTGGCTGAAGATAGGCCCGATCAGCTCGTCCTCACGCGCGCGTCCGTAGAAGGTCTGCACCAGCAGGCGGATGGAGTGCTCGTCGAGTTCCGGATGTTGGACCGCGAGGGGGTGACGGTCGGGCTGAGCGGCAGGCATGGTCATGGCGCTGTATATAGGCACTCGCAACGCCAATGGAAATCATTGGGGCGCCGCGTTATCCGATCGGCGCCCCCCGCTGGTCGATCACGGCAGGCTGACGAACTCCACCCAATTCGGCTTCTTGCCGACGGCATAGGATTTCTGCTTCGTAAGCGCGCCGCTGGCCGGATCGATGCGGTAGACCGTCATGCCGTTCGACAACTCGCCGACAGCTGCCAGGTAGCGCCCGCTGGAATCGATGTTGAATCCGCGCGGCTGGGTCTCGGTCGGAACGCTGCCGATGGTCGTGAGACGCCCGCTGGCCGCATCGACCTTGAACGCCGCCAGCGTGTGCGAGCCGCGCTCCGACGCGTAGAGGAACTGGCCATCCGGCGTGAGGTGCAGGTCCGCCGCCCAGGGCTTGCCGGAGAAGCCGGCGGGCAGGGCGGTGGTTCGCTGCTGCTCGCTCCAGGCGCCCTTGTCAGTGTCGTAGGCGAAGACAGCGAGATCCGCGTTGAGCTCGTGCAGAAGATAGATGAACTTGCCGTTCGGGTGGAAGATGAAGTGGCGCGGACCTGATTTCTCCGGCGTCTTCACCGTCAGCGTGTCCTTGGCCGTGAGCGTTCCGGTACCGGCATCGAAGGCGAAGCCGAGCACCTGGTCGGAGCCGAGATTGGTCGCGAACACGAAGCGGTTGTCGGGCGAGGGCAGGAAGGCATGGGCGTTCAGCCCGGTGGGAATGACCTGGCTCGGCGCGGCGACGACGCCGTTGGCCTGAACCGGATTCACCGCGACCTTGTTGCCGCCATAGGAGGCGCTGAACAGCACCTTGCCGGTGCGATCGAAGGCGATGTTGGCCATGCTGTCGGCGAGCGGGCCGTTGCCGATATGCGTGAGCTGGCCGGTCTTGGCATCGATCGCGAAGCTCTCGGCGAGGAACGGCTGCGAGCGGATTCCGGCGATCAGCACCCGCTTGTCCGGGCTGACGGCGAGCGGGGTCGAGGAGCCGGCCTTCTCCACGCCGACGAAGGCCGCGGTCTGCACCGGGGTCATCTCGCCGGTCGCGGTGTCGAGCCTGAAGACGCTGATGTCGTTGCTGTCGGCATTGCCGACATAGGCGTAGGTTTCGGCGTGGGACGCGCGCGGCGTGAGGCTGTTTGCGACTGCGGCCAGGACGAGTGTTGCAGCCATGGCGGTGCCTGCTCTGATCATGTGGTTTCCCCCTTTTGTGATGTGCTTGGTTGAGGTCTTAAAGTCGATTGCGAAGCTTGGCCAAGCTTGATTCCGGATCGATCGATGCAAGAAGGGTATTGATTGTCTGGCCCGGGGTCCTGGCGGAAATGCCGCACTGCAACGCGACGCTGCATGGGGCACCTCGATTTGCGCGGCTTTCTCCGTGCCGTTCGCCGCGCTAGAACGCGGGACCATCACGGAGTTGTCCATGACCGATCTCTGGCGCCTGCCGGCTGCCGACCTCGCTGCCCTCATCAAGTCGAAACAGGTCTCCGCCAGGGATGCCGCGAGCGCGGCGCTGGCGCGGTTAGAGGCGGTCAACCCGCAGATCAACGCCGTGATCGACCACCGGCCGGAGGACGTTCTCAAGCAGGCCGACGCCATCGACGCTGCATTGGCGCGCGGCGAGGATCCGGGGCCGCTCGCGGGCGTGCCGGTGACGATCAAGGTCAATGTCGACCAGGCCGGCTTCGCCACCACCAACGGCCTGAAGCTGCAGAAGGACGCCATCGCGTCGGCGCACAATCCGGTGGTCAACAACCTGGTCAAGGCCGGCGCGGTGCTGCTCGGCCGCACCAACACACCGGCGGTGTCGTATCGCTGGTTCACCAGCAACCTCATTCACGGCCACACCAAGAACCCGCGCGATCCCGCGATCACCCCCGGCGGCTCCTCAGGTGGCGCCGGATCGGCCACCGCGGCCGGCATCGGCCATATCGGCCACGGCACCGACATCGCCGGCTCGGTGCGCTATCCCGCCTATGCCTGCGGCATTCATGGCCTGCGCCCGACGGTCGGGCGCATCCCCGCCTTCAACACCTCGCTGCCCGAACGCCCGATCGGCCCGCAGATCAGCGCCGTCTCCGGGCCGCTGGCGCGCACCGTCAACGACGTCAGGATCGCGCTCGCGGCGATGTCGGCGCGCGACGTCCGCGATGTCTGGTGGATGCCGGTGCCGCTCGAGGGCCCAAAGCTGCCCAAGCGGGTCACGCTCTGTGTCAACCCGGACGGGCTGAACCCGGTGCCGGAGGTCGTGGCCGCGTTGCGTGATGCCGCCAAGCGGCTCGAAGCCGCCGGCTGGACCGTCGAGGAGATCGCGGACACGCCGCCGATGCAGGAGGCTGCATTGCTGCAGACCCGGCTATGGCTCGGCGACGGCTACGAGGCGCAGCTCGCGGCGGCCGAGAAGGAGGGCGATCCCGGCGCGCTCGCCTGCCTGCGCGGCAACCGCGACAAGGTGCACCCGTTCGACCTGTCGCAGACCTTGGCGCGCCGCGCCGCGCTGACCCGGCAGTGGCTGCTGTTCATGGAGCAGCACCCGCTGCTGTTGATGCCGGTGTCGGGCATGCTGCCGTTTGCCGACCAGCTCGACCGCAAGGACGAGGAGTCGTTCAAGCAGGTCTGGCACGCCCAGCTGACGCAGATCGCGATTCCCTTCTTCGGCCTGCCGGGCCTCACGGTGTCGACCGGCATGGTCGGGCGCGTTCCCGTGGGCGTCCAGCTGGTCGGGCAGCGTTTCCGCGAGGACATGTGCCTTCTGGCCGGCGAGGCGATCGAGGCCGGCGGCGCCCCGCCGTCGCCGATCGATCCGGTGCTGGGGTGATGCCGAGCATCTACGATTTCACCGCGACCTCGCTGACCGGCGAGGCGGTGCCGCTGAAGCGGTACGAGGGGCAGGTGCTGCTCATCGTCAATACCGCGAGTGCCTGCGGATTCACGCCGCAATACCGCGGCCTCGAGGCGCTGCAGCGAGCCTACGCGCCTAAGGGCTTTGCCGTGCTCGGATTTCCCTGTAACCAGTTCGGCGCCCAGGAGCCCGGCACGGCGGACGAGATCGGCGCGTTCTGCTCCAGCAAATACGACGTCACGTTCCCGCTGTTTGCGAAGATCGACGTCAACGGCGCGGACGCCCATCCGCTGTACCGGTTCCTGAAGGGCGAGAAGACGGGCCTCTTGGGGTCGGCGATCAAGTGGAATTTCACCAAATTCCTGGTCGATCGCACCGGTCACGTGGTGTCGCGCCATGCGCCGACCACCACGCCCGAGGCACTGCGAAAAGAGATCGAGGCGCTGCTATGAGCGAGAACGAGACCACCGCGACCGCATTTCCCGACCGCCTCTCGGTCGATCCGAAGAGCCCCTATTACAACGCGGACATCCTGGCGCGCGACGTCGGCATCCGCTTCAAGGGCGCCGAGAAGACCAATGTCGAGGAATATTGCATCAGCGAGGGCTGGATCCGCGTCGCCGCCGGGACCGCCAAGGACCGCTACGGCAACCCGCTGACCATCAAGGTGCACGGCCCGGTCGAGCCGTATTTCAAGGATTGATGCGGACTGCGCTGCGGCTCTCTGGCGGCCGTATCCGCCGACCTCTGACCTTCGCGATGAGGCGAACCGCCAACCCAGGATATGTCATGCCCGGGCTTGTCCCGGGCATCCATGTCGTAATTCTGGGCTCGGACGTGGATGGCCAGGACAAGCCCGGCCATGACGATGTGGAGAAGGGCGGGGTCAAAGCAGCTTTGGCTCCCGTCGCGATGGGTCATCTAGACCTTGGCTGCAGATATTTGAGCGTCGTTCAAAATTATCTTGAACGCTGCTCACATTTCGCTACACTCACCTTTATCCGCCGCCCGGCACCGGTTCGCGACGCGCAACGCCCGCTGGCGTTGGCGCGACCGGCCTCCGCGTGCCGTCTCCGGCGGGCTCACAAAGGATGATGACGATGTCCTATTCAGAACGAGATCTGCGCGCCGCCGCTGGCGCCGGCGCGATCGGTCCTGACGAGCTGCAGCGGCTACTGGCCTACCTGCAACGGCAGGCCTCGGCCAATGGCGCTCCCTCGGCAAAGTTCGATGCCGCGCATCTGCTCTGGTACGCCGGCGCGCTGATCGTGATCGGCGCGATGGGCCTGTTCTCGACGGTGGCGTTCTCGCAAATGGGCGGCCGCGCGCTGACGGCTTGCGCGATCGCCTATGCCGTGGCGTTCGGCCTCGCCGGCAATCATCTCTGGCGCCGCGATTTGCGCGTCCCCGGCGGCCTCTTGATCGCGATCGCGGTGTCGATGGCGCCGCTTGCCGTCTACGGCATCCAGGATGAGTTCGGCTGGTGGGGGAAGTTCGGCAAGCCCGGCACCGTCCACGACTTCTACATCTGGATCAAGGGCAGCTGGCTGTTCATGGAGATCGCCACGACAGTCGCGGGCGCGATCGCGCTGCGCTTCTATCGGGTGCCCTTCATCGTCGCGATCATCTCGGTCGCATTGTGGTTCATGTCGATGGACCTCACGCCGTGGATCTTCAACGTCAGCCATTTCGACTGGGAGATGCGCCGCATCGTCTCGATCTGGTTCGGGCTCGGCATCCTCGCGGTCGCCTGGATCGTCGACTACAACAGCGCCAGCCGCGACTTCGGCTTCTGGCTGCACCTGTTCGGCCTGCTGGCGTTCTGGGGCGGCATCACCGCCACCGACGGCGCGACCGAACTCGGCAAGGCGATCTACTGCCTGATGAATGTCGGCCTGCTCGCGGTGGCCGTGATCATCGTCCGCCGCCTCTACGCCGTGTTCGGCGCCTTGGGCATCACGATGTATCTCGGCCATCTCGCCGACGTCGTCTTCAAGAACTCGCTGCTGTTTCCCTTCGCGCTGTCGCTGATCGGCGTCGCGGTGGTCGCGATGGGGCTGGCGTATCACAGGAAGCAGAAGACGATTGCGGACTGGCTGGCGGCAAATCTGCCGGCGGCGGTGCTGCGGCTGCGTCCGCATCAGGCGGTCGGTTGAAACTTCGGCGATGACCAATGCTGCGGCCGTCCTTCGGGACGCCCGCCTCCGGCGGGCTCCTCAGGGCGAGGTTTGTAACCTTAGAGGCAGCAGCAATCCGATCGAAGTGTAAAGTGCAGGGAGTATTAATATGCAGGTTGATGAGCGAACGATATCGGGCGAATGGTCGCCGAGGCTGTCGTCCTGGTCAGTTGGCTTAGCCATATTTGCGGTGTTTCTGAATCTGCTTGCTATAGCAGTGTCGTTCTATATCTCCCACTGGTTATTGCACCACAGGACCGTTCTGAACGATGCCGTCTTGTCTGTCGTATTGATATCGACTTCGCCTGTCTTGGCGTTGTTGGTTCTTCGTCGCTGTTTCCCGCTGGTTCTTTTCTTTGCTTTCATTTTGGGCTGGATCTTGAAGGCGCAGTTCGATCAGGTCATTGCATTTTATGCAGCCGGACCTGATGCGCTCGTCAGCAAGTGGGACTCGCCGGGCGTCTCTCTGCTGATTCTTGGTATGCTTTCGATCCTGATCTTGGTGGTGCGGGTCGTAGCTCATATTTTCGCTCGTCTCAGGCAATGAGTGCGGATGTGTTCATTGGCTGGGGTCCGTATCTGCAGAGACAGTCTAAGCCCTCATGGTCCCCTGAACGAAGAAGGGGAGCCTCGAAGCTCCCCATCTTGTTCTCTTCAGACGGCCGATCAGAAATGATAGTTCACCCCGACGCGCGCGACGTCAAAGCTCGGCTTGATATCGACGTGCGTCGCGATGACGCCGGTCAGTCCGGCGGGCGATTGCAGCGAGCCGGTCAAGTTGTAGCCATTCGTGCCGAAACCCATGTGCAGGTACTCGCCCTTGACGGACCAGCCTGCCCCAAGCGCATATTCGAGACCCCAGCCAACCGCGTAGCCCACCAGGACGGCGGTGTTAGAAGCGTTCGTCGAGCCTAACGGTCCCAGCACTGGAGGGGTGATGCTGGTGACGATACTGCCCGTAGCATCCGCGCTCAGTTTGGTTTGAGCCAACGCAATGCCGCCAGTCGCGTAGAGCAACGCAGGCCCAAACGCATACCCAACTCGGCCACGGAAGGTCGCATACCAATCAGTGCGGACGGAAGTGCTGCCGCTGAAATTGCCGCCGATGAAGGCCGGAACGATGATAGCCGAGTTGCCGGAACGGACCTTTGAATCGAGATACAGCCAATCAGCCTCGATGCCGAGCACCGTCTGATCGATCTGCCAGTTGTACCCGGCCTGGATGCCGGCGGTGATGCCATTGGCGTTGCCGGATCCCGCGTTGAAGCCATAGGGGGCCGAACCGCCATTCGTGGTCACGATTGTCCCGGTGGCGTTCGAAGCGCCGTAGCTGCCCCAGCCATAACCAACGTCGGCGCCAATATAGAAACCCGTCCAGTTGCTCACCGGCTGGGAAACAGCCGGAGTCTTCGCTGGCATACGAAAAGACCTCAGATCGGCAGCCTGGGCCGCGGGCGGACCGAAGACGACGGCCGATAGCAATGCGAGCGCAAACTTTTTCATTTCAAAAACTCCTTCTTCAAGCCGCCCCGGCGGCCCGCCAATCATGAGGCAAAACCAGGGCGGCATCAAAGCGCGATCGAATGCGCGAATAGGACCGCGCAGATCTTGCGATCGGGGTGACACGCCTCCTATTTCTTCGCGAGAAAAAATCTGGCGAACTGTACGCCTGCCAAAATTCCCAGAAGACCACCCAGGCCAACGCCGACCACAACAGCCAACAGCGCGAGGATGCTCCAATCGCTGTGAATGCCTCCTCGCGCGAAACTGAGAGCAAGGAACCCGATGGCCAGCGCCGCGTAGCCGAGAACGGCGGCGCCGAGTGCGCCGCCCACCAGGGCTGCGATGGCAATGAATGAGGCCCGTGTCGCCTTCCCCATCGAACATCCCCGCAATGGACTATCCCCGATGCAAGATTTGTCCCGCCAGTTGTCGGGACCGGCCGGGTGCGACCGTCCTTGACACAACTCCTGCACACATGCAGTGAGCGGTCAAAATCGAACCAGGAGCAATGGTCATGCGGATCACCGTCGAAACCACCGTCGCAGCCCCCATCGATCAGGTCTGGCGTGCCTATACGACACCTGCCGATATCGTGAAATGGAACGCCGCCTCGGACGACTGGCATACGACCAAGGCCACGGTCGACCTGAGAGAGGGCGGCGCGTTCTCGTCGCGCATGGAGGCCAAGGACGGCAGCATGGGCTTCGACTTCGCCGGCACCTACACGAAGATCGTTGAACACGAGCGGATCGAATACGCCTTCGGCGACCGAAAGGCCGAGGTCCAGTTCGAGCCCGGCCCGGAGGGCGTGGTCGTTCGCGTCGTCTTCGATGCCGAAACGACGCACTCGGTCGAGCAGCAGCAGGGCGGCTGGCGGGCGATTCTCGGCAGCTTTGCCCGATACGTGGAGGCGAAGCGGAACAAGTCGTGAAGGCATGTGGGGCAGGGCGGAGGTCCAGCGGGTGTGGGCGACTGGACGATCATTGGCTACCGCGAGGAGTTTGATGCAGCGTCACCGTAACCTCACCGTAACCTACCCAGGATCTCGTCGGAGTTTTTTCCTTGAATGGCGAGATGTCGTATCTGATCTCTCGCCGTATGGGTCATGTCGATATGGTCGTCATCGGCTTTTCGATGTTTGGTGGGGTGATTGGCCGGCTGTTTTCGAGACGAGGGCCCTCGTAGAAGCGGTGAGGAATTGCAGGAAAGCCGGTGACGGTGCGCCAAATAGCGAGATTTGGGCCGCGCGAGCAACCAACGGTCGGCGAGCCACAACTGACACCCGCCAGATTTCTAAAACCCAAGCCACGCTTCGGCGTGATGCAGAGATCGCGGACCCAGCAACGGAACAATCTGCTCCCATTGTCCTCTGGTCCGCCCAGCCCGATTCGCCAAAGCTTCGATGAGGCCCGTTGCAGTGGCTGTTAACAAGCGCTGGTCACGACTCTCCATTGCCTGCTCAACAAGCGAGAAGATGCGGCGATTGACATCAATACCAACATGGCTGAAATCATCTGCGATCTGGTCGCCAAGGTAACCAAATAGCACCGTGACGGGAGGGCTTTCCGGCCGCCAGTCGTTGACAACTGCTTGGTATGTAGCCTGTACGTTGCTGGAAGCCGCCGTCAGCTCCCGAACGAATTCCTCATAGCTCATCATCACCGTTCCCTTCGCGCATTGGTCATATCTCGGATGTGGACGAGAGGCCAAGATAGGCAGCGCGCCGTGGCCGTTCTTCGAGGCGCCTGCGGCTGGCGGACTCTTCAGGACGAGGGCTGTTACTTCGGCGAGATCCATATTGCGATATGAGCGCATAAGCATGTCAGCACAATTTGCCCCGCAGGCTTCTGCGGGGCGCTAGCCAGCAAACGTTGGGCTCGACCTAATCGAGTTATTTATGGATATTGAAGGTCTGCTCCGAACTGTGACTACAATCAGATATTGAAAGCGCAGGTTGACCGCGATCGTTAAAGTATAGGCAAATGCCAGAACGTGCGGCCTGCTCTATTTTGACTCCGCTTAGAGCACTGCCGACCATTGATGGCACTGCGTCCGCCTTCTTCTCGATACAAGCAAGTCGATCTTCAATAATTGTAATCTTTGCGCATTCGCCCTCTGCTCGTGCCGCAGTGATAGAGCAGGTAATCAGCACTGTAGCACACGCAATCATCTTGGCTGTCATGTCAATGCCTCCAAATATTGATGGGTACAAAAGCGCTGAAACTTCCCATGCGGCTTCACCTTGCGCAAGGCTGCTTGTTGTTGCACCGCAGCTATGGTGACGAGCTGTCCGCTTCGGGCTGCAAGCGGCGGCAGCGGCAGGTCGGCGGGGTCCGGACCGTTGACTTCAGTGACAGTGCACAAGATTTCCTTGGAGAGCGATGTTGTGGTGCGACGAGTTTCGGCGTCGCCCGTGAGTTTGGGGCAGCGCTACTTCAACTCGAAGGCCGATCCATCAACGCTAGCCTACGCTCGCCAAAACGATTTCCCGGAGCACGCGCGTCGGCGGAATCCACTGATCGTCGCTGCCGTAGTTTCCTGCCGTCAGAGCGATGACGAGCTGCAGCGCAGGAATGATGAACAGGCGCTGGCCGCCTTCGCCCTGCGCCATCCACATGCGTTCGAGGCGTCCGGGCGCCCATCCCTTTGGTTGGCCGAAAGCCACGTCGAGAACAAACCATTGATAGCCGTAACGACGAAGCTCGTCGCAGCTGACCACCGGCGTCGTGCAACGCGTGATCCATTCGGCGGGAACGATCTGTCGGCCCTCGTGCTGCCCTCCGGAGAGCATCAACGTCCCGATCCGTGAGAGATCGCGAACCGACAACCGGGCGCCTGACGCAGCGAACGGCTCGCCATCAGGCCCGGTGGCCCATTGCGTCGGTCCCATGCCGAGCGGATCGAAAAGAAACTCGCGTGCGAAGTCATGCAGTGACTTGCCCGACCCCTTGGCGATCAAACGGGCGAGCAACGCGGTTGCTCCGCCGCAATAGGTCCAGTGCGCACCGGGCCTGTCGACCAGCGGTCGCTCCAGGATGTAGCGATAGCGGTCGGACGCGTCGTCCATGGCGGTTTCGCTGTTGCGAGGATCGGCGTAAGGCAAGCTGCTCTCGTCCCAATCCGTTCCCAAGGTCATGGAGAGCGCATGATGCACGGTCACGCGCGCGCGTTCCTCATCGGCAAGATCACGATATTCCGGGAATCCAGACAGCAGGCTTGCTTCCGGCGCCGGTACCTTGCCTTGCTGAAGAGCGATCCCATAAAGCAGGGCCACGATGCTCTTCGAGCATGATCGCAGATCGTGGAGCGTCTCTGCCGCAAACTTGACCGTCCCCAGATCGCCAACGCCTCTCTCGCGATCCTGGCCCTCGAAATAGCGCTCGACGATCGGCTTCCCGTTCTGCAGAACGATGAGACCGTGGATGTTCCACACGCGCCGCTCAGCAAGCGCTTGATCGAGGCGTCGGATTATATCGATGGCGAATGTGTCAGAATCGAACCTGGCCTGTGGCTGCCTCTGAGCCGGGATGATCGGCGAGCTCATGGCAGCTGCTCCTATGGCTGAAAGGATCTGGCGACGATTTGGCACAGCCGAAACGCCCTCATCTGGGATGTATCGCTTTATACCAAGCGGACTGTTTCGGGGAAATGTCGCTCTTGGGGCAATTGCAGCCCGTCGGTTCAGGCTAGTGCGCAAAGTCGAATTTCCTTTGCGCATCAGCCGCATCGCGCTGCTCGGCCTGTGTCGCCGAAATCTCCCGCTTGACAAATTCCGAAAATCAGCAATGATGCTGATATCCTGTCCCATCGTAGAGGGACGTACGCGTCGTCACGAACGTCGGGGCAGGGATGCGGTGGACGTGGAGGGGCCGGCAGACGACCGGTGCCTTCGCGGACGGAGAAGTCGTGTGGTCCTGGCCTCTCGACGCTGAGGTCAAGTCCGCGGTCGTTGCTTATGGGCACGCGCGGGCGATGGGGGCAAAAAAGCCCGATCCCCAGGGAGAGCACGAAGGACACCGTTAAAACCATCGCGCAGGGAAGGCCGGGATGCACCGGTCGTACCTGTGGTTCCTGCCCCGTGCACTTTTTCACGCACGGGGGCCATGGGTGTGGCCAAGCACCCGGTCTTCCCTGCGCCCTCTGCAACTATCAGAGGGACATGTTCGATGCGGCACTCGGGCGTCACGCGCCGCGAGACTGCGATCGCGTGTCCCGTGCTGTTTGAGATGTGAATGCGCCTTCCCCCCACTGTCGTCCCGGGCAAGCCGTGACGCGCAAAGCGCGGCGCGGCGCCGACCCGGGACCCATACGCCGCGGCGGACGTGGGGAGCGAGGACTAACAACCAGTCTGCCCCAAACTACTCCCTGGGGGTATGGGCCCCGGCTTTTCGCCGGGACGACAGTGATGTTTGCGGTGTGAGCGCTCCATCTCACGAGCGTCATTGCGAGCGCAGCGACCTGTCCGCCGAAGCTCGAAGAGCGAAGGCGGAAGCAATCCAGGCTGCCTGCGCAGAGACAGTCTTGATTGCTTCGGCGCAAGAGCGCCTCGCAATGACGGAGTTTGGAGCTGGCAGTATGACGCGAAGCGGCGCAACGAAGGCGCGCAGAGTTGCGCCGCTTCCAGCGCAAAGCTTACGACGACAACCGCATGTCCAGCCGCCGCCGGCCCTCGGTGCGCAGCAGCTTCTTCACGGCGCTGGAGGCGACGACCTCGCCGTCATTGGCGTAGGCCTCGTGGTTCTTCTCGATGTCCTCGAGGCGGTAGAGATAGTTCACCATGACGGTGGCGGATTCGCGCTGGCCCTTGGACGAGAGGTCGCCGAGCCAGTTGATGCGCTCGAGGCGGGCGCCGTTGCCGAGATGGAAGCGAGCCACCGAGTCGATCAGCTTGCCCTTCGTCGTGCGGGCCTTCAGGAAGTAGTGCGCGGCGAGCGGCTCGATCACGGCGCGCAGCTCGGCGGTCATGTCGGCATCCTCGACCCAGCGCGGCTCGTTCAACAGCTTGAGCACGTTGCGATCCTCGTCGGTCGCATCGGTGGTCGACTTCAGCCAGGTCATGAAGCCCGGCACCGGCGACAGCGTGACGAAGGTGTCGAGCTTGGGCAGCTCGCGCCTGAGCTCCTCGACCACCTGCTTGATCAGGAAGTTGCCGAACGAGATGCCGCCGAGGCCACGCTGGGTGTTGGAGATGGAGTAGAACACGGCGGTGCGGGCGCGGTCGGCCGGCACCGGCGGGCGGTCGACCGCCAGCAGCGGCGCGATGGCGCCCGGGATCGTCTCGGTCAGCGCCACCTCGACGAAGATCAGCGGCGCGTCGGGCATCGCCGGATGGAAGAAGGCGTAGCAACGGCGATCGACGGGATCGATGCGGCGGCGCAGATCGTCCCAGTCATGAATCTCGTGCACTGCCTCGTAGCGGATGATCTGCTCAAGGATGTTGGCAGGTGTCGACCAGTCGATCCGGCGCAGCACGAGAAACCCCCTGTTGAACCACGAACTCAAGAGATGCACGACGTCCCGATCGAGCGCGAACAGCTCCGGATTGCCCTTCAGCAGGTCCTGGAGATCTGTACGCATCGCGACCAGCTCGGGTGTGCCGCCGGGGGCCCGGTTGAGGCGTCGGATCAGCTCCTGCCGGCGCGGCTCGGAGGCGAAATGCAGTGCGCTGGCGCCTTCGTCGGACGGCGTCGCGCGCCAGTCCTCGATCGCCTTGGCGAGCTTCGCCTTGTCGGGGCCGAAATCATGGACCAGCGCGGTGAAGAACGCCTTGCGGCCGTCGGCGTCGAGGTCGTGATAACCGTCGAGTACGTCGCGGGCCATCGCCGTGCCCGACGCCTCGCCGGCGCCGGACACCAGCGCTTCGCACAGCTCGGCGAGACTCTTCGCATCATGCTTGTCGACCGGGGCGCCGCCGCCGCGCAGAAGGGTGCGGCCGCGCTCGGAAATCGTGGTGATCAGGTCGGTGAAAAAGGCATTGGCCATCTGATGTCGGTCGAATCCCAAGCGGCACGAGTAATGTTACATGGATTTATGGCAAAGCTGGCCACAATCAAACATAACAAATCGTCAACGCTGGCCGCGGCTGGCGCGGGGCGCGGGCGCCGGGGTTGCGATCATGCCCTGTCCCGCAAATTCCGTCGGCGTCTGGCCGGTTACCTGGCGGAACGCATGCGAAAACGCGGGCACGCTGGCGTAGCCGAGGTCGGCGGCCAGCGTCTTCACCGAGAGCGTGCGGTCCATCGACAGCCGCTCGATCGCGGCCGCGATCCGGGCGCGTTGGCACCATGCCTTGAAGCTCAGCTTGGTTTCCGCGGCGAACAGCCGCGACAAGGTCCGGGCCGAGCTTCCAATCCTGCTCGCGAGAGTCGCGATGTCGCCGGCGCTCGCGGGCGAGGCGAGAACGAGATCGGCGGCGCGCCGGGCACGGGGGTCGCGGGGCAGGGGAATGAACGTCGCGGAGTCATCGGTGCGTCGCAGTTCGAGCAGCGCCAGCCGCACCAGGAGACGCGCCCGCTCGGCCTCGCCGTTCCGCTCGAACAGCGTCAGGATGGCGTGGTGCAGCAGCGGGGAGACCTGCACCACGAACTCGGTGTCGAGCCGAAGGTGGTGCGTCTCGCGCTCGAGCCAGTCGAGCTCGAAATACAGCGTCCGCATCTGGCTGTCGGCCAGCATGTCGATGGCATGGGCGTGACGGGCTGGAACCCAGACCGCGCGATCCGGCGGCACCAGCCAGCGTCCTCGCGGCGTCGTCACCTGCATCGTGCCGGCGGATGCGTAGATCAGCTGCGACTCGCGGTGCATGTGCGGATCGAGCCGGGCGCCCTTGTGATAGGTGCGCGCGATCAGATGGACGCCGGCCTCGGTCGTTACACGGTCGGCGCCGAGCGCCTTCAATGGCGTTTCCACGATGGTCATTGGCGGCTTCTCGTCAGGCGCATCGACTATAACCGATTTGCCGAACCTACTTGCCAGGAAATCGAGGACCGGTCTTCATGAATAGCCCCCGCCGCGTGATCGGCTTCGTCAACGCCGCTCATTTCGTCGACCACTACGCGATGCTGATCTTCGCGGCCGCCGTCATCATCATGGGCCCGGCGCTCGGCATGGCCTATGCGGACCTCCTTCCCTATGCGACGCCGGGCTTCATCGCCTTCGGCGCCGGATCGCTTTTGACAGGCTGGCTCGGCGACCGCTGGAGCCGCAGGCACATGATGCTGATCTTCTATGTCGGTATCGGGCTGTCGATGATCTCCGTGGGTCTCGTGCAGACGCCCTGGCAGCTCGGCGCGGCGCTGCTCGCCATCGGCCTGTTCGCCTCGATCTATCACCCGGTGGGAACCGCGATGCTCGTCTCCTATGCTGACAGGCTCGGCCGCGACATGGGGCTGAACGGCGTGTTCGGCAATCTCGGCGTCGCCTCGTCGGCGCTGGTCACCGGTGTTGTCGGGCAGTATCTCGGCTGGCGGTTTGCCTTCATCGTTCCCGGCGTGGTCACGGTCGGGATCGGCGTGGCGTTCGCGCTGTCGGTCGCGCATGAGGACCGCAGGGGATCGAGGCAGGCCGCCGCGCAGGCACGGGTCGCGCGCGACCAGATGTGGCGGGTGGTGCTGGCGTTGCTGCTCGTGGTGATCGCGATCTCCACCACGTTCAATGCGATCACCGTGGCGCTGCCGAAACTGTTCGCGGAGCGGCTTGCCGGGCTCACGCAAAGTCCGGCGCTGCTCGGCGTGATCGCCGCCGGCGTCTACGTGTTCGGCGCCATGACGCAGTACACGATCGGGCGGCTGCTGGATCGTCATGCGTTGAAGACGGTGGCGCTGCCGCTCTCGCTGGTGCTGGCGCCGCTGCTGTATCTGGCCGCCGATGCCCATGATTGGGCGCTGGTCCTGGCCTCGATCGGCATCGTCATGGGCGCGTTCGGGCAGGTCACCGTCAACGACGCGATGGTCGGCAAGTACACCGCCGAGGAATGGCGCTCGCGCGCCTACGCCGTGCGCTATTTCATTGGCTTCACCGCGGCCGGCGCCTCGGTCGGGCTCGTCGCCTGGCTGTATGAGCGCGGCGGCTTCGTCACCATGCTGCAGGCCTTCGCCGCGCTGGCCCTGGTCGCGATCATCGCCGCGCTGATCCTGCCGCCGGAGATTTCGACCACGCAGCCCGCGCTGCGGGAGGCGCCGGCGGAGTAGCAATGGTGGGACGTCGTCAGCGAACGGCATCGGCAAAGCACAATCGTGTTGCTCTGCAGCGAGGTTGCGACTTGCATTGGACGGCACGCGCGCCATGATCACCAGCGCAACAGGGAGGGGACGATGGGTGCGTGGCGCGGGCTGTGGGCGGCGGCGCTGGCCGTCGTGGGAGTCATGACCATGGCATCTGGTGCAAGTGCCGGAGACCTGAAGGACGAGATCGCACCGACGGGCAAGCTGCGGGTGGCGATCGCGATCAGCCCGGCCGGCGGCGCGTTCTGGTCGACGAAGACGGAAGGCGGCTACGCCGGCGTTCCCGTCGATCTCGGCCGGGCGATGGCGGACAGGCTCGGCGTGCCCGTCGATTACGTCGTGCACCAGAACTCGGGGCAGATCACCGATGCCGCCTCCAAGGGGACCTGGGACGTCACCTTCCTGCCGAAGGATCCGGAGCGTGAGACCAAGATGGCGTTCGGCCCGATCTATGAGGTCGCGGACGCGACCTACATCGTGAAGGCCGGCTCGACCGTGACCGGCTTCGCCACGCTCGATCAGCCCGGCGTCAAGGTCGCCGCCGTCAACAACACCACGACCATGCGCGGCGCGACAGCGCATCTGAAGAATGCTGCCGTCACCGGCTATCAGACCTATGACGAGATCTACGGCCTGCTGCAGCGGGGCGAGGTCGACGCCTTCGCGCTGTCGCGCGACCAGCTCAACGCGATGGCGAAGAAGCTGCCGGGGACGCGGGTGCTCGACGAGACCTTCAAGAAGACGGTGACCGCGGTCGCGGTGCCGCCCGGCCATCCGCAGTCGCTGGCCTTCGTCACGGCCTTCATGACCGCGGCTGCCTCGAACGGCCTGCTGCGCAAGACCTATGACGACAACGGTCTGAAGGACACGCCGCTGCGCACGCAGTAGATCCTTGTCATGCCGATCCACCCAAATTTCCACAGTTGCTCACTCATACTGACATGCCCTTATTGGTCGCCACGCAGGCTCGCTTCGGTGGCGACGACAGATTGAAACGTAATACCATTGGAGGTTGGATCGATGATCGTTCGCTATAAACGGATGTTGGTGCTCGGAGTGGCTGCTGCGGTCGGCTTCACTGCGACGCAAGCGCTGGCACAGGCCCCGAGCGATGCGCAGCGCAACGCCATCAAATCCTCGTGCCGGTCGGACTACATGGCGCATTGTTCGAGCGTGCCGCCGGGCGGCGCGGCCTCGGTACAATGCCTGCAGGCGAACATGGCGAGTCTGTCGGCGGGATGTCAGACGGCGCTGCGTGCGATCGAGCCCGCGGCGGAGGCAAAGCCGGCCGCGGCTGCAGCGACCGAAACCAAGCCGCCGGCGGCTGAGCCGAGCAGACCGGTTGCCGAGCCGGCCAAATCAGTGGCTCAGCCGGCAGCGCCGGCCGCGCCGGCGAAGCCTGCGACCGCGAGCAAACCCGAGCCGGTCAAGCCTGCCGCGTCGGCCGCGCCGGCACCCGGCGTCAAGCCGAGCGAGGCGCAGACGGCGGCGATCCGCAGCGCCTGCGGCTCGGACTATCCCAAGGTCTGCAGCAGCGTGCCGCCGGGCGGCGCCGCCGCGCTGCAGTGCCTGGAGCAGAACAAGGCCAAGGTGTCCCCATCCTGCGCCAAGGCGATTGCGGCCGCGAGCGGCGGCAGCGCGGCGCCGGCCGCCGCATCGTCTGTCGCGGCGGCCCCCGCGACCACGGCAGTCGCGACACCGGATCCGGCCCCCGCGCTGGTGCTGCGGCCACTGCGGCCGCTCGAGGAATTGCGCATCGTCAGGGCCGCATGCGGCCCGGATGCGCGCACATTGTGCAGCGGTGTCGAGGCGGGCGGCGGCCGGATCGCGCAGTGTCTCGCAGCTAATGCCGGTTCGCTGTCGCCTGGCTGCAAGGGCATGCTCGCCGAGTTCGCCGCCAACCGGTAACGGGGTCGGTCGCCGGCAGCTGCGGTTACCGCCGCCGGTGCACGCGATTGATGCAGGAAATTCGAATCCACCCAAATTGTCACAGTTGCCGGGACGCGGTGCTCCCGGCAAGGTCGCGCCAGGGTGGATATTTGACTAATCAGATCATGATCGGGAGTTTCAATATGAAAGCCATTATCTCGCGTGCCATTCTGTCGACGCTGTGCGGGTTGTTTGTGCTGGCGTTGATGCCATTCTTTTCGATGTCGGACGCCAATGCCGTCGTGTGCGCGCGCGGCGTCGTGCGGGCCGGCTGCGCTGGCGCTGCCGGCGCCGTCGTCGTGCGCAAGCCGGTGGCTGCAGCCTGCCGGACCGTTCTGGTCAACGGCGTCTGGGTTCGTCGCTGCGTTTAAGGCGCGTTTAATCAGTTTTCTGTATCGACTTATTTGAAACGGTAATTGCGGCGCGTAAGTTTTGCGCGCCGCATGTTGCTTTGCATCAGCAAGGTAAGCTGTATTTAACTCTGCTCCCGGCAAGGTGCGGCTTGTACCAACTTGCAATCCGATGGGAGAGGGCCATGGCGTTTTGGCGCTGGCTGCGTGATGCAGCCCTGGCAGCTGCGATAATCACGTTTGTCGGCAACGCTGCCTGCGCGGCGGGTTTGAAGGAAGAAATCGCGCCCACCGGCAAGCTCAGGGTGGCCATCGCGATTGGCCCTGCCGGTGGCGCGTTCTGGTGCGTCAAGTCCGACAATGGTTACGCGGGCGTGCCGGTCGAGCTCGGCAAGGCCATGGCCGCGCAGGTCGGCGTGCCCGTCGAGTTCGTCGAGCATTCGAATTCCAATGCCATCACCGACGAGGCCGCTCAGGGCGTCTGGGACGTTGCCTTCATGCCGAAGGACGCGGAGCGCGAGGCCAAGGTGTCGTTCGGTCCGGTCTACGATTCGGTCGAGACCACGTTCATCGTCCGTGCCGGTCTCGACGTCGCCAACATCGCCGCGCTGGACCACGCCGGCACCGAGGTTGCCGCCATCAACGATACGACGGTCCTGCGCGGTGCCAAGGCCTTTTTGAAGAAGGCGACCGTCACCGGCTTCAAGTCCTATGAGGAGGTCTATGCGCTGCTGTCGGCTGGCGAGATCGATGCGCTCGCGCTGGCGCGTGATCAGTTGACCCTGATCGCCAAGCAACTGCCCGGGACGAAAGTGCTGAGCGAGACCTTCAAGAAGACGGATACCGCGGCCGTGGTGCCGCTGAAGCATCCGCAGTCGCTCGCTTTCGTCACCAAGTTCATGACGGAGTCCAAGGCGAACGGTCTGCTCAAGAAGGCCTATGGCGCCAACAATTTGAGCGAGTCCACGCTGTTCACGCAGTAAGCGCAGTTGATTGCGCAAACGCCTCCTATCGTGCTCTCCCCACATCTCATGGTGGGGAGAGCCAATCGTTCTTTTCGACCCGGTCGAATTAGTTGGGTGACCTCGTAACGATCGGATCGAGCCCGCTCTCCACGATCGTCTTGCGCGCGTCAGGTGAGACGAGGAACTTGATCAACGCCTTGCCGGCGTCCGGCTCCTTGGCATTGGCCGCGACGCCGGCGGAGAACACGGTCATCTTCTGCAGTCCGGCCGGCAGCGGGCCGACGATGTCGATGCCCTTCACCGGCTTGAGCTCGCTGATCTGCTGGAAGCCGATCTCCGCTTCGCCCATGGCCACGATCTCGCCGACCGGAGTCGCAGGAATCATCCGCGCCTTGTCCTTCATCTGCTCCTTGATGCCGAGCTTGTCGAACATGTCGGTCGAGACGTACACACCGCTGGCGCTATCCGAATAGGCGATGGTCTTGGCGGCGATCAGCATGCGCTTCACGGCATCGGCGCTCGCGATGTCGGGATGCGGAGTGCCCGACTTCACGGCGACGCCGATCGGCGAATTGGCGAGGTCGACATGGCTGTCGGGCATCACCCTGCCCTTGGTGGTGAGGTCGCTGAGCGCGTAGCCGACCATGATCAGCACGTCGGCGGGCTCGCCGCGATCGAGACGGACCGGAATGGCGTTCGTCGTCGTTCCCATCGACGGGCCGTAGGCGATCGTGACCTTGTGACCGGAGCGCCGCTCGAACTCCGGCACCAGGGACTTGAACGCCGCCGTCATGCCGCCCGAGATCATGACGTGAATCTCCGCAGCCTGGGCCGCGGTGGTCAGGAGGATCGCGGCCGAGACGGCGAGACCGATGGTACGGATGCGGGTCGACAGGGTCATGAGTGGGCTCCGAGGCAAACGGCTGATGGCCGGATCTGGGGGCGCCTTGGATAGCGCGGCCGGGGTAGGAAGGCCAGCATCGCGGTGCTCCCGAACCCGGCTCGAAAGCCGGGGAGGTCGATCGAACGGGAGTTATGGCACAGTTGCGGCGCGGCCGTGATGGCCATGAGGCGCCGCTGATCAGCGCAGTTAGCGCCGTCAGGCGCCAGCCTGGTAGGCTGGGGCCGAGGCGAGGAAGTCGCCATAGGCGTCCGCATCGGGCGGGCTGAACATCTCGGCCAACGGGTTCCTTCGCCGGTGCCTGGCGCCGATGTCGGACAGCAATTCGTCGAAATGCTTGAAGTGATAGGGTGCAACACATAGTCCGCCGTAAACGCCCGCCGCCGGGCGTTCGACCCGCTTGAAATGCAGCATCATTTCGATGTTGTCGCGCATCTCCTGCTCGCTCGGCTGATGCGCCAATTGCCGGTCGGCGTAGCGTACCAGCCAGTGGGCGGCCATGTCCGCGCAGAGCACCGTGCAGAAGCTCGAATTGAAGCCGACGAAGCCCATGTCCGGGAGGTCGGGATTGGCGATCAGCCGGTACAGCCGATACTGCCCGTCCGGATCGACGAGCTTGCTGCGGTCGCTCTCCGACAGGAAGGGAACGCCGAGCTTGTAGCCGATCGCCAGCACGGCCACGTCGGCCGCAATCCGTTCGCCGCCGCTGGCGACGATCGTGTTCGGCTCATAGTGGTCGAAGGTGCCGAGCACTGCCTTGATTCGGCCGTCGGCGACCATCGGAAAGAAGTCGGGCGTTGCGATCGGGACCGAGCAGTTCACGCCATCCTCGATGCGCGTCTTGGGCACCATGTTGCATTTCGCGAGCTTGAGCTGCGCCTTGAGCAGGCTCTCCAGGCCGCGCCAATTGGCCCAAACGAGAGGTCTGGCCAGGAGATGAGCGAGGCGGGAGAGGGGACCAATGCCCCAGCTCGCGAACATCTGCTCCTGGGCGCGGATGTAGAGGATGCGCTTGAAGTTGATGAGACCGCCGATGAAGTAGGGGATGCGCCACACCGGCTCGCGAAACACTGTCGTCACCGAGCGTGCGCCGGAGCGTACCGCGTTGACCGCGATGTCGGTGGCCGATTTCGAGCCGCCGAGCACGACCATGTGGCGGCCCTTGGCGAGGCTGGCGTCGTTGTATTTGGAGGAATGCATGATCTCGCCGCCGGCGGCCTTGAACTGATCCTCGCCCGCAAGAGACAGCGTCTGCGGTTCGTTGAACTGCCCTGTGCAGATGGCCACGAAATCGAAATCCTCGCGGGTCGTGCGATCTCCCGTTTTGAGATCGAGCGTCCAGCCCGGCCTGCCGTCATCGCGCCGTTGCATTGCGAAAACGGTCGTGTTCAGCCGCATCAGGCGGACGAGGTCATGGGATTTCGCGTAGTCGGCTAGATAGGCATAGACCTGCGGTCCCTTCGGCCATTCCGGATAGCTGTCGGGCATCGCTTTGTCGGTGTAGCGATAGAGCTCCTTGGGGCTCTGCGTCTGCACGTCGGGATAGGAGCGGGCAGGCTCCCACACGCCGCCGAGATCGGCGCTCCGCTCGACAATGGTCACGTTATGGCCGCGGGTCGCAAATGCCTTCGCTGCTGCGAGGCCGGAGACGCCGGCGCCGATCACGCAGACGTTTTTTCGATTGATCATGGGACCTCCTGTTGTCGAGCGCACAGCCGCATGCGGACAGCCTTTACCTGCCGCGCTGCAAGAGCTCGCTGAAGAACTTGACGATGACGAAGGTCGCCCGGCGCGACCGAAGCATGCGACGCCGACGGACCGGCCAGCGTCGAAATCAGGGCGAGGCTAATGTCGCCGATCACACGTAGTTCAGGCGGTGCATCTCCTCATGCTGCAGGGCGTGCAAAACCGATTGCGTTCGTCACGCGCCGTGTTGCAATGAGGAATTGTGCGCTCGACGCTGGGCTGGCGCTGCCGCCTAGTCGTTGGCCTCGGGCGGCAGGAAGTCGACCTCGTGCTCGGCCGAGATCCGCACGACCTCGGCCGGGTCGGCGAGATTATCCAGCATGTTGAACAGCGCCTCCAGCTTCTGCATCGGCGACACCCAAAACAGCGCGCGCGCCGGCTTGTCGGACTTGTTGAAGTAGCCATGGGGGATGCCGCGCGGCATCCGCACGAGATCGCCGGCATGGGCCTTGACCCAGGCGCCGTCGAGCTTGAGGTCGAGCACGCCCTCCTGCACCAGGATGAATTCGTCCTGGGTCGGATGAACGTGAACGGGGACGAACTGGCCGGGCTCGCTGTTGGTCTCGAACGCGAAGGTGGACTCGGTGATGGCTTTGGGGAAGTAGAGCTGACCCAGGATGTTCCAGGTCTTGCCGGCATAGCCGGTGCCGGCGCGCGTGATGCCTTTTTCGAGCGTGATCATGACGGATCTCCTTCCTGCACACGCCTGAAGGATCGAGTGATTGCGGCGTGGTGTCTATCCGCAAAACGAATCCCTCGACGCCAGATGCTAATTATTATAGGTTTCAAATGATTTCGACGGGCGATGTGGATCATGACTGCAAACGCAGCTGCTGATCGCAGTTCGGGACTGTCCGCAGCGCAGCGGCTCGCGGCCTATGGCCGTGTTGCAACGCACGATGTCGATGAGGCTGCTGAACAAATAGGCCGCATCTTCTGTCCGCACGGGCTTCAACCGCAGTCGAAGACTGCGCATGATTTCCTCGCGCTGCATAATTGCGCGGCATTTGACGGCTTCTCCATCAACTACGTTGCCTATGGCGGCGCGGTCACCATTGATCCCGGATGTCTCGACCGCTTCTTCCTGGTGCAGTTGCCGCTGGCCGGCACGGCGCGGATCTTCACCGCGGCCTGCGAGGTCGCGACCGGTCCGGACTGCGCGGCATCGCTGCTGTCGCCGACGCTGCCGACGCGTATGATCTGGGACAACTGCGCCCAGCTCATCCTGCTGCTCGATCGCCGCCTGGTCGAGCAGCGCGCCTCCGCATTGTCTGGGCGTCCGGTGCGGCCGGTCGAATTCGATCCCACCGTCGAACTGTCGGCCCATGCCGGCGGGCGGCTGCGGGCGCACGTCACCGAGCTCGCCGGCCTGGCTGAACGCGTGGGGGGTGAGCGCCGGCTGTCGGCCGTCGCGGCGGCCGATTGGCGCGAGACGCTGCTCGACGTGCTGTTTCAGCAGCCGAGCCAAGGTCTGACGGAGGCGATCAGGCGCTATTCCGGCCGGCTCGACACGCTGCCAAAGGCCGTGCGCAGGGCGCGCGACCTCCTGCACGCGCAGGCGGGCGAGCCACTTGATCTGACGCAGCTCGCTGCAGCCGCCGGCGTCGGGATTCGTGCGCTGCAGGGCGGCTTCCGCCGCCATTTCGGCATGTCGATCTCCGACATGCTGCTCGATATCCGTCTGGCCCGGCTGAATGCGCAGCTGATGGTGGCGTCGCCACAGACGCGCATCATCGACCTCGCCTTCGAACTCGGATTGACGCATCTCGGACGCACGGCGGGCGCCTATCGCGAAAAGTTCGGCGAGACGCCGTCAGTCACCTTATCGCGGGCGCAACGGAAGCGCGGCACGCTCACGAATTGACGTGCACGAAATCCCGCAGCAGCGGATAGATCTCGTTATTCCACTTCTTGCCGCTGAACACGCCGTAATGGCCGACGCCGGCCTGCATGTGATGGACGCGGCGATAGGCGCGCACATTGGTGCAGATGTCCTGCGCGGCGAGCGTCTGGCCGATCGAGCAGATGTCGTCGCGTTCGCCCTCGACCGTCATCAGGCCGATGCGCCGGACGGCCTTCGGATCCACCGGCCGGCCGCGATGCATCAGCTTGCCCTGCGGCAGCAGGTGCTCCTGGAACACGTCGCGCACGGTCTCGATGTAGAATTCCGCCGGGAGGTCCATCACCGCGAAATATTCGTCGTAGAAGGTCTTGATGGTCTCGGCCTTCTCGATCTCGCCCTTGGCGAGGTGATTGGCCAGATCCATGTGCTGCTTCACGTGGCGCTCGAGGTTCATCGACACGAAGGCTGTGAGCTGCACGAAGCCGGGATATACTTTCCGGAATGCGCCGCCGCACTGGAACGGCACGTAGTGGATCAGATTGCCCTCGAACCAGTCGATCGGCTTGCTCTTGGCGAAGTCGTTGACCTTGGTCGGCAGGATGCGGGTGTCGATCGGTCCCGCCATCAGGGTCAGCGTCGCCGGCCGCGACGGGTGGTTGTCCTCGCACATGATGGCGGTCGCCGCCAGTGCCGACACCGACGGCTGGCAGATCGCGACCATGTGCGGGCGCGGCCCGAGCTGACTGAGGAAGGTGATCAGATGATCAGTGTAATCCTCCAGCCCGAAGCGGCCATGCTTGCGCGGAATGTCGCGCGGATTGTGCCAGTCGGTGATGTAGACGTCGTGATCCTGCAGCAGAGTCTTCACAGTGCCGCGCAGCAGGGTCGCGAAATGGCCCGACATCGGCGCCACCAGCAGCACCCGCGGCTGCTCAGGCGCGCCGTCCTTCTTGAAATGCAGCAGCGACCCGAACGGCGTCTTGAACGTGACTTCCTCGGTGACCGCAACCTCACGGTTGCCGACCATCACGCTGTCGATAGCATAGGCCGGTCGGGCATAGGTCAGGGTGGAGCGCGAGATCAGTTCGAACGCCGCGGACAGGCGCCGGAAGGCGCGGTGGGACAGGCCGGACGGGATCAGATTGAGATAGCGCAACGCGGCCGCTGCGCCCTGGCGCCACGGCTCGGTCAGGTCCATGTGGTTCTGGTAGGCTTGGTACAACAGCGCCATCGGGTCCGATCCGTCACGTCAACTTGACGTATGCAATATCGATGTATGCAATATCGGAGCCAGAGGCCGAGAGTCTTGCCTCAAAAACTGGCATGTCGCTTGCTGCGTGAAATGCCTGGAGTATCCGGCTCCGCACACGATCCATCCGCGGCAACGCCGGACGGCTGATGTCCGCGGCCGAACGAAAAGCGACAAGGGGGTAGGGCGACATGGCCAAAGCGACGTTGACCATCAGCAGCAAGAACTATTCGTCATGGTCGCTGCGCGGCTGGCTGCTCGCGAAGTTTGCCGGGCTCGATTTCGATGAAGTGGTCGTGGGGCCGGACGACGCATCGGCGCGGGCGGAGATCCTGCTGCTGTCGTCGTCGATCCTGGTGCCGTGCCTCCGGCACGACGGCGCCACGATCTGGGATACGCTGGCAATTGCGGAATACCTCAACGAGACCTTCCCGGACGTTGGCCTGCTGCCGGCAGACCGCATCCAGCGGGCGCATTGCCGCTCGATCTGTGGCGAAATCCACTCCGGATTCACGACTTTGCGGGCCTCGCTGCCGGTCAATCTCAAGGGGCATTTTCCGGGCTTCAAGGTCTGGACCCGCGCCCAGGCCGACATCGACCGCATCTGGGCGATCTGGCGCGACTGCCTGGACAAGTCGGGCGGTCCCTTTCTTTTCGGCCAGCGCGGCATGGCGGATGCGATGTACGCGCCGGTGGTGACGCGCTTCGTCACCTATGAGGTGAAGCTCGAGCCGCAGCTCGAGGCCTATGCCGATCTCATCATGGCGATGCCGGAGATGCGGGAATGGATCGCGGCTGCGAACGCCGAGCCCGAGGAGATCGAGGAGCTCGAGGTCGAGTATTAGCGGCTTTTCGGCCGGCCGCCGGCGCCGGTCGCAGCGGCGGCTGTCGCCTGACCAGCGACACGACGGCTCACGCGCCGGGCAGTCGCTGCCCAATTTGAAGCCGGAAACACGGTCTGTGCGCGGATCGGATGCTGCCTCCGTCCGCCGCCATACGATCGGGCGGCGTGCGCGAAAACCGGTTGTTAACAATCGGTTCGGATCGGGGTGCGGTCCGGTGCGGCGGATCCTTGCACCGCAGGCAGGGCGTGGCGCGGTTTTCGCATGGCACAATCCGCTTTCGGGCGAGGTGGCCACTGTGGCCGATCACGGGCCTCAAGAGGTTGCCGATGCCGCGATCAACCGGTGGAGGCCCTGATGAACCAGCATGCCGCAGTGACCAAGTTCTCGCACGTGAAGCCCGAAGACACCGACTACACGGGCGGTGGCTTGCGTGACTTCTTCCTCTATCGCGATCTCGGCATCGCCGACGCCACCGGCGGTCAGGTGATCTGCCATCTCGTCAAGGCCAATCCCGATTGCCCGCCGGTCGACGGCACCGGATGGCATCGGCACGATTGCGACTTCCAGATCGTCATCATGATGAAGGGCTGGGCCCGCTTCATGTACGAGGACAAGCCCACGCTGGTGAAGGCCGGTGACGTCGTGCACCAGCGCCCGGGCATCACGCACTACCTCTACGATTATTCCCCCGACATGGAATATATGGAAATCGTCAGCCCGGCGGATTTCAAGACCGTCGAGATGCCGCCGGCCACCGACAACGTGCCGCCGGTGACGCCCTGGACCTGAGCCGGCGAGCCTCATCCGTCATCGATCTCGTTAACTCCTGGCATCCGGTCGCCTCGCACGGCCGGATGCATCGTTTCTGCATGTCGTGGGTCGTCTCCGGCGCGGCCGACATGTAGCCGTGAACAAGTGCCGTACCTGGCGCGGCCGCCGATTCGGACGTGATTCGTTCCGGCCGCGTTCCAAACCTTAAGGCCGGCGTCTGCGGCGTCGCATCTTGACACAGAGCCTGCGTTTTCGCGGGCCAGCCGCTGGGCCACCGCCTCTCCTTGCGTGTCGACGGGATGCCGTTACACCCGCGCGAGGGAGGATCGATCATGAACCTGACGTCACTGGCATGGCTCGCGCTCGCGGCCTACGGCGCGCACATCCTGGAAGAATATACGTTCGATTGGCGCAACTGGGCCCGTGCGGTGATGAAGCTGCCGGTCGAGTGGAGCGACTTCTACGTGACGAATGCGCTGGTGGTCGTGCTCGGCGCGGTGCAGGCGGAGCTCGCCGAGACATGGCCGCTGGCGCCGCTCGCCTACGCAGCACTGATGATCATCAACGCCATCTTTTTCCACATTCTGCCGTTCCTGCGCAGCGGAGGTAGATTCTCGCCGGGGCTGGCGACGGCGCTGATTCTGTTCTTTCCCGTGGCGATTGCGATGTGGCGAAGGGCTTGGGGCGACAATGTGCTCGACGTTGGGACGGCCGCTCTTGCAGTCGTCACCGGCGCGCTGTTGATGGCCTATCCTGTCGTGATGCTCAATCTGCGTTCGAAATCATATTTCCGGCAAGACCGGCCCTGAGCAGAACTCAGGGCCCGGTGTGATCAATAAGACGAAGCGCGATCGGAAACGAAGCTTGGCTGGTGACGCCGTCCGTTGCGCTCCTCATAACGCGCGCGCGGCAAGCGCCAGCCGATCACCGTGGCTTCGAGCGCGCCGCCGGATTCCTTGTTGTGCCATTTTCCATCAATGTAGAAACACTGGAACGGAAGTTGATAGGTGCCGCTGTGATCCTCGCACAGCACCTCGACCGTCTGCCCGGGCGGTGGCTCACCGCTGCCGTCGAATTGCGCTAACCGTTTTTCGCGCGTAGCCATTCTGTGCATCTCCCTAAAAACGGGTCCCAGGCGGAACTTCAATGCGCGATTGAGGTCTCAGTATGGTATCATTCCGGAAACTCCATCAGTTCCATGCAAAATCATGTGTTTGGCAAGCCAATGAGAAAATTGTGATGCGAATGTTTGTTGCCACGTGTTTGCTCGCAATGTGGTGCGCGAGCTCTGCTGTGCAAGCGCAGGATATTCCTGGCATTGAGATCTGCACTGCGGAGAAGGCGATGGACCGCCGGACCTCATGCCTGCAGAGCAACATCGATTTCCTGCAGAAGACGATGACGAAGCAGTCGCTCGATCATCAGCAGAAGCTCGATGCGGCCAATCGCCAGATTCAAGCGCTGAAGGCGGCGCTGATCGCACAGCAGGGCGTTGTCGACGAGCTGAAGGCTTCACAGGTGAAATTGTCCGACGAGCTCAAGAAGAAGGCCGATGCACCGGCCGCAAAGGACGCGCCGCCTGCGAAGCCGAACGGCAAATAGCACGCGTCTGCCGGGCGCAGCGCAATAACGATCAAGCCGCCACGGCCGCGCGCGGTGCATGATTGGCCGCTTCGAAGGAGAGGCGCATGTCGACCAATCCGGCCCAGAAGGCGCTCTGGTTCATCGAAAGCCATCTGTCGGCGCCGCTGTCGCTCGATGACGTCGCCGGCATGGCCGGCGTGTCACGCTTCCACATCGTGCGCGCATTCGCCGCGGCCACCGGCCACTCGGTGATGCGCTATGTGCGGCTGCGTCGACTCAGCGAGGCGGCACGTGCGCTCGCGAATGGTGCGCCGGATATTCTCAGCCTGGCGCTGGAGGCGGACTACGGCTCCCATGAAGCATTCACCCGCGCGTTTCGCGATCAGCTCGGTATCACGCCGGACGCGGTGCGCGCACGCGCTTCGGTCGCCGGTCTGTCGTTGCAGGAGCCTGTCATGATGGATTCGAGCCCGCTTGCCACCCTTACGCCTCCGCGCCTCGTGCACAACAACGCGCTGCTCGTCGCGGGTGTCGCCGAGCGGTTCAGCCATGACAACGGAGCCGGCATTCCGGCGCTATGGCGCCGCTTTCACCAGATGGTTGGGGGGATTCCGGCCCGTGTCGGCGGTCTCGCTTACGGCGTCTGCTGCAACGGCGATGATGCCGGCAATTTCGACTACATCGCCGGCGTCGAGGTGGCTGATTTTTCCGACCTGCCGCGCGCGTTCGCCAGAATCCGCATCCCGGCAGCGACCTTCGCCGTGTTCTCCCATGCTGAGCACATCTCGATGATTCGCCGCACCGTCAGCACGATCTGGAATCATTGGCTGCCGTCGTCGGGCTACACGGTTGCGGATGCGCCGAACTTCGAGCGCTATGACCGGTGCTTCGATCCGCTCACCGGCAATGGCGGTCTCGAGATCTGGGTGCCGATCGTTACCTAGCGAAATGCTTGCGTCCAGTGCTGCAGAGCTGCCCTGCGGCGCCGGAACGCACCGCTTGCTTGGCAAGCTGCATCGGCTTTGCGATAACCTCCGCACAACAAGAACGCCGTTGTGGTGGCCGCCCTCAGCCGTGCCATGCGACAACGAAAGCGGGAGGCCGTCCGATGTCCAACATGCGCGTGCTCGCCACCGATCTCGAATTTCCGGAAGGGCCGGTGGTGATGCCCGACGGCTCCGTGGTGCTGGTCGAGATCCGCGGCCGGCGCCTGACGCGGGTGTGGCCCGACGGACGCAAGGACGTGGTGGCGCAGATTCCGGGCGGGCCGAACGGCGCCGCGCTCGGACCGGACGGCAAGATCTACATCTGCAACAATGGCGGCTTCTCCTGGATTCCGACCGGCAAGATCATCATGCCGGGCCCGCAGCCGGAGGACTATCTCGGCGGCTCGATCCAGCGCGTCGATCTGCAGAGCGGCAAGGTCGAGACCGTGGTCAGCCGCTGCGGCGAGCATGAGCTGCGCGGGCCCAACGACCTCGTGTTCGACCGGCACGGCGGATTGTGGTTCTCCGATCTCGGCAAGCGCCGCGCCCGCGACATGGATGTCGGCGCGTTCTACTATCTCAAGCCCGGCATGAGCGAGATCGTCGAGGCCGTCCACGGCATCCTGCCGGCCAACGGCATCGGCCTGTCGCCCGACGAGAAGACGGTCTACATCGCGGAGACGCCGACCGCGCGGCTGTGGGCCTACGACCTCTCGGAGCCCGGCACCGTCAAGCCGCGCGAGGTGATCTATCGCGGCGAGCGTGGCCGTCCGCTCGCGGGCCTCGGCGGCTACCAGATGTTCGATTCGCTCGCGGTCGAGGCCGGCGGCAATGTCTGCGTCGCAACGCTGGTGTCGGGCTGCATCAGCGTGATCGCCCCCGACGGCACCCTGGTCGAGCAAGTGCCGACCGGTGACCGCGTGACGACGAACATCGCCTTCGGCGGGCCGGAGCTGAAGACGGCCTACATCACGCTGTCGGGCCGGGGCGAACTGGTGGCGATGGACTGGCCGCGGCCGGGCCTGCCGCTGAATTTTCTGAACAAGTGACGCTTCGCGTGATAGTCCCGTCATTGCGAGCGTCAGCGAAGCAATCCAGAGCGGCATGCTCGATCGTGGATTGCTTCGTCGCTTGCGCTCCTCGCAATGACGGAAACTGCTGATGCCCTTTCTCGAACCGGTCACCCTCCGCGGCCCGCACGCCAGCCTTGTGCCGCTGTCGCCGGACCATCACGACGCGCTGGTCGAGGCCGTCAGCGACGGCGAATTGTGGAACCTGTGGTACACCGCAGTTCCGAAACCCGAGACCATGGCCAGGGAGATCGAACGCCGCCTCGGCCTGCTCGCGGCCGGTAGCATGCAGCCGTTCACGGTGCTCGATGCCGACGGGCGCGTGGCCGGCATGACCACCTACATGAATGTCGATGCCGCCAACCGCCGTGTCGAGATCGGCTCGACCTGGTACGCGAAGCGGGTGCAGCGCAGCGCGCTCAACACGCAGTGCAAGAGGCTGTTGCTGGCGCACGCGTTCGAGGCGATGAACTGCATCGCCGTCGAGTTCCGCACGCATTTCTTCAATCACCAGAGCCGGCGCGCCATCGAGCGGCTCGGCGCCAAGCAGGATGGCATCCTGCGCAGCCACCAGATCGCGCCGAACGGCACGCTGCGGGATACCGTCGTCTACAGCATCACCGCGTCCGAATGGCCGACCGTGAAGGCGCATCTCGACTACCAATTGAATGACAAGCCGCGCTGATCGCGCTATGGCGCTTTTGCCGACGCGCCGACGGCGATGATGAGAGAGACCGGGACGACAGACGAGATGGATACGTTCGACTATGTGATCGTGGGGGCCGGCTCCGCCGGCTGCGTGCTCGCCAGCCGCCTCAGCGAGGACCCGTCGGTGACGGTGTGTGTGCTGGAAGCAGGCCCGCGCGACTGGCATCCCTACATCCATCTGCCGGCCGGCTTCATCAAGACTTTCTACATGAAGAGCATCAATTGGGGCTACCAGCAGGAGCCGGGGCCCTATACCGCCGGGCGCAGCATCTACGCGCCGCGCGGCAAGACGCTCGGCGGCTCCTCGTCGATCAATGGCCATGTCTACAACCGCGGCCAGCGCCAGGACTTCGACACCTGGGCCCAGATGGGCAATCGCGGCTGGAGCTACTCCGACGTGCTGCCCCACTTCAAGCGCATGGAGAAACGCATCGGCGCCGGCGAGGATCAGTATCGCGGCCGCGACGGCAACCTCATCGTGACCACCATGGAGTGGAAAGACAGGCTGTGCGAGTCCTTCATGGACGGCGCGGTGTCGCTCGGCATTCCGCGCAATCCCGACTACAACGGCGCGATCCAGGAGGGCGTGTCCTACGTCCAGCGCACAATCCAGAACGGCCGCCGCGTGTCGTCTGCGACCGCGTTCCTGCGCCCGGCCAGCAAGCGGCCGAACGTCGAGGTGCGCACCCATGCCCATGCCACCGGCGTCGTGCTCGAAGGCAAGCGCGCAGTCGGCGTGCGCTATAGCCGTGGCGGGCGCGGCGGCGTGCCGGTCGAGGTGCGCGCGCGGAAAGAAGTGATCCTGTCGGGCGGCACCTACAATTCGCCGCAACTGCTGCAGCTGTCCGGCATCGGCGCGCCCGAGCTGCTGCAGGAGCACGGCATCGAGGTGCGCCATGCGCTCAACAGCGTCGGCGAGGGGCTGCAGGACCACTACGCGCCGCGCACGGTCGCGCGCGTCAAGAACATCAAGACCATCAACGAGCTCGCGCGCGGTCTCAACCTGTGGGGCGAAGCGCTGAAATGGGCGGTCACGCGGCGGGGCATCCTGTCATTGTCGCCGACCATGGTGTACTGCTTCTGGCACTCCGGTGAGACCGCCGAGAGCTCCGACCTGCAGCTTACCTTCACGCCGGCGAGCTACAAGGAGGGCGTGCAGGGCCAGCTCGAGGACGAGCCCGGCATGACCGTCGCGTCCTGGCAGCAGCGTCCGGAGAGCCGCGGCTATGTGCGACTTCGCTCTGCCGATCCGTTCGATCAGCCGCTGATCCAGACCAACTATCTCACCGCCGAGCTCGATCGCCGCGTCGTCGTCGCCGGCATGAAGCTGGCGCGCCGGCTGCTGGCGTCGGCGCCGCTCGCGCCGTACTACGCCTACGAGGATTTCCCGGGTCCGAAGGTGAACACCGACGACGAGTTCCTGGCCGCGGCGACGCAGCGCGCCACCACCACCTTCCATCCCGGCTGCTCCTGCCGCATGGGCCCGGCGGAGTCGACGTGGGCGACGGTCGACGACCAGCTCCGCGTGCACGGCCTCTCGGGCCTGCGCGTCGCCGACGCCTCGATCATGCCCCGCATGATCTCGGCCAACCTCAACGCCGCGACCTTGATGATCGGCGACAAGGCCGGCGATCTGATCCTCGGCAAGGCGGCGGTGGCGAGTCTGTCGGCGTGAGGGAGGAGCTCGCTCAGCTCGGCAGTCGTTCTATTTGGCGTCCTTATCAGTTGAATTCGAGCTCTCTCCACACCGGCACTGCGCCCCCTCTCCCCGTTCTTCGCGGGGAGAGGATCGGGGTGAGGGGCAGCCATGCGGGAGGTGCCGCTGAGCTCACCTTCCTCAGCTCTGCTGGGAAGTGAACATCTCTGTTTCGTAGCCACGCGGAACCGCTGTGCCTGTCCGATGGACCTGCGATCTGGGCCGCGTATGTGCCATGCCCCTCACCCGGATTGCTGCGCAATCCGACCTCTCCCCGCAAAGGGCGGGGAGAGGTTGCGCCGTCCGTGGCGAGAGAGGTTGCGTCGACACGTGGCGCGGCATGTGGGGAGAGGCGAGGGCCCACCTACTTCACCAGCCTGAACCTGCCACCCTCGACCTTGATCAGGAACGCCGAGCGCTCGTCGTAGCCGTTGTGGTCGGTCGGGCTCATGTTGGACAGGCCGTTGTTGAGATAGACGTCCTTGCCGCGTTCGAGCTCGTCGCGCAGCGCGGCGCGAAACTCGGGCGTGCCGGGCCTGGCCGTTTTCAACGCGCCGGGGATGGCGCGTTTGAGCAGCGCGGCCGTGTCCCAGAGGTGAGCCGCGAAGATGTTCGGCGTGTCGCCATTGGCGGCCCGATAGGCGGCGACGAACTCGTCATGAGCCCGCCGGAACGGATCCTCCGCGGCAAGATCGTCGGCGATCGAGAACGCCTCGCCGGCGAACACGGCGCCCTCGACATTCTCCTTGCCGAGCTTGATGAACTCCTGCGTGGCCACGCCGTGGGTCTGGAAGATCTTTCCGGCGTAGCCGCGCTCGCGCAGCGCCTGCTGCGGCAGCACCGCCGGCGTGCCGGCCGAGGCGATGAACACGGCATCTGGATTGGTCGCGATCACCTGGAGTGCCTGGCCGGTGACGCTGGTATCGCCGCGGGCATAGACCTCGTGGGTGGTCACCGTGAGCCCGAGCTTCGGCGCCAGCTTCGTCACCTCCTGATAGTAGCCCTCGCCATAGCCGTCGGACACGCCGATGAAGCCGAGCGTCTTCACCCCCGTCTTGGCGATGTGCTTGAGCATCGCCGCGGCCATGATGTCGTCATTGGGCACGACCTTGAAGGCCCATTTGCGCTTGTCGTCCATCGGCTGCACGATGGCGGTCGAGGCCGCCAGCGACAGCAGCGGCGTCTTGCTTTCGAGCGCGACGTCGAGCATCGGCATGGTGACCGGCGTCAGCGACGACCCGATGATGACGTCGACGCCGTCCTGGATCACCAGGCGGCGCGCGTTCTGCAACCCCTTCACGCTGTCGGACTCATCGTCGAGCGCGATGTAGACGACCTTTTCGCCGCCGATCTCCTTCGGCAGCGCGGCGACCGTCTTGATCTGCGGCTGTCCGAGCGCCGAGCCCGGACCGGTCGCGGACACCACGATACCGACCTTGATGTCGGCCCACGCATCCGCCGCGGTGAGCACCATCGTTGCTGCAATGCCGAGCGCAGTCAGAACGGCTCTCATCATGGTTCCTCCCCGTTGAGCGTGTCCGGCGCGTTGACCGGCCGAGACTTCGAGCCGGCGAGGATAGCCGGTCACACCTGATGCGTCTGTCCCCGTGGTTGGTGACGCGCCGCGCGCCGCGCAGAGCTTCCAGCAGATCGCGGTTGCTGCTAGGCTTCGGCAACAGAACATCCGGGAGGAACGCATGGAGGCCCACAGGCCTGGCGTCGAGGCCGCCGGCGCCGTCAGCGCGATGGTGCTCGCGATCGGACAGACGTCGTTTCCGGATGTCCTGATCGACACATTGCGCACCGTCGCCGATGTCGGCCACTGCATGGTGTTCACCTTCGAGGACCAGGGCTCGGCGCGTTGCCTGCTGAGCGCGGGAAACATCGCGATCGGCCCCGATCTCGGTGCCGCCTATTCGGAGCATTTCCACACCGCCGATCCCAACCGGGACACGATCTTCCGCGAGCGCGCGCCAGCCCGCCACATCCTGCTGCCGAACTTCGCGCGCCGCATGTACCCCAAGGGCTATCGCAAGCTGTTTTTCGAGGACTCTGAGATCGTCGACAAGGCGGCCACCGCGATCTGGGTCGGCGATCACTGCTACTACGTGAACTTCTATCGCACGGCGGTGCAAGGCGGCTTCGCGCCCGACGAGCGGCAGCGCATCGCTGTTGTCGCGCCGCTGGTCGGCGCCATCGTCGCGCGTCATTGCCAGGACCGCGCGGCCGTGATGGATCCGGCCGACAAGCTTGCCCAGCTGTTCGCGCCCGGCGGGCCGCTGTCGGTGCTGACCACGCGCGAGAAGGACGTGTGCCGCCGCATCCTCTCAGGCTTCACCTCGGAGGCGATCGCCGGAGATCTCGGCATCGCCCTGAACTCTGTCTTCACGTATCGCAAGCGCGCCTATGAGAAGCTCGGCATCGCCTCGCAGAACGAGCTGTTCGCGATTGCCCTGCGGCTGGTCGCGACGCCGCGGCCGCTGAACTGAGCTGCGCCGGCACGCATCCTGTCACCCATCGCCGGGACAGACGGAAGCGGCGGCCAGGCCTATGGTGCGCCCTTCTGCCGGAAGGAGGACTCGTGAGCACCGCACCGCGTTTCGACATCGATACGGCTGCGTTCTGGGCCGATCCTTATCCGGCTCTGGCGCGCATGCGGAAAGAAGCGCCGATCGCCTTCGTGCCGCAGCTCGGCAGCACGCTGCTGTGCCGCCGCGACGACATCTTTGTCTCGGAGAAGCAGATCGAGGTGTTCAGCTCGCATCAGCCGCAGGGGCTGATGAACCGGCTGATGGGCCACAACATGATGCGCAAGGACGGCGCTGCGCACATGGCCGAGCGCCAGGCGATCGCGCCCGCGGTGTCGCCGCGGGCCGTGCGGGTGCATTGGCTGACCCAGTTCCAGGCCCACGCCGACCGGCTGATCGATGCGCTCGATCCGGCGGCCGAGGTCGATCTCGTCAGCGACTTCGCGCTGCCGTTCTCGGCCGAATGCCTGAAGTTGATCACCGGGCTGACCAACATGCGGTTCCAGGACATGAACGCGTGGTCGCAAGCCATGATCGACGGCATCGCCAACTACACGAGTGATGCGGCGGTGGAGGCGCGTTGCGTTGCTGCGACATCCGGCATCGATGCCGCGATCGACGACATGCTGCCGGTGCTGGAGCAGCATCCCAATCAGAGCCTGCTCGGCGTCATGCTCGCCGCGGGCATGCCGATGGAGAGTATCCGTGCCAACATCAAGCTCGCGATCTCAGGCGGCCAGAACGAGCCGCGCGACGCCATCGCCGGCGCGGTCTGGGCGCTGCTGACGCATCCCGATCAGCTCGCGCCGGCGTGCGAGGGCAGGGTACCCTGGCTCCAGGTGTTCGAGGAATATGCGCGCTGGATCTCGCCGATCGGCATGTCGCCGCGGCGAATCGCCAAGCCCTGGACCATCCGTGACGTCACCTTCGAGCCGGAGGAGCGGGTGTTCCTGATGTTCGGCTCGGCCAATCGCGACGAGGCGCATTTCGCCGATCCCGACCGCTTCGACATTCGCCGGGACGTTTCCAAAAGCATCGCCTTCGGCGCCGGCCCGCATTTCTGCGCCGGTGCCTGGGCCTCGCGCGCGATGATTGCCGAGGTCGCATTGCCGACGCTGTTTGCGCGGCTTTCGAACCTGCGTCTCCGCGACGACGTCCTGGTGCGCATCGGCGGCTGGGCGTTCCGCGGCCTGCTCAATTTGCCGGTAACCTGGGATACCGCGCGACATTGATCCCCGGAACGGCCGCGCGGGTCCGCCTTCTCCGGGATGTTCGCGCGCGCGAGGCCTGAACGAATGCGGACCCCTACGCTTTGCCTGCAGAAATCGCCTGCGCTTCTGACGCTGCCCGCTGCATGCTGGACGACATCTCGCCGGTGACGGTGCTCTGCTCTTCGACCGCGGCCGCGGTCGATGTGACATATTCGCTGACGTTCTGGATCTCGACCTTGATCGCGTTCAGCGCGTTCACGACCTCGCTCGATATCTCGTTCAGTCCGGCGATTTCCGCGCCGATCTTGTCGGTGGCCGCCTTGGCCTGATTGGCGAGGTTCTTGACCTCTGATGCGACCACGGCAAAGCCGCGGCCGGCGTCGCCGGCGCGCGCCGATTCGATGGTCGCGTTGAGCGCCAGCAGATTGATCTGCCCGGTGATGTTGCCGATCAATTCGACGATGCCGCTCATCGCCTGCGTCGCATCGCTCAGGCGCTTGGCCTGCGAATCGGCGGAGGCGACCCGGTCCGCCGCCCCCATTGCGGTCTCGCGCGACTTCGTCATGGCTTCCGAAATCTCGCGGACGGAGGCATTCAGCTCCTCGGCGCCGGCCGCGACCGACTCCATCATGCCGCGGACACGCTCATTGCCCATCCGCACCAGGACTTGCTTGGTCACGTCAGTGGCGTATTTCACCACCTTGAACGGCTTGCCGTTGAGATCGAGGATCGGATTGTAGGAGGCTTGAATCCAGACCTCGCGACCCCCTTTGCCGATGCGCTTGTATTCTGCGGCCTGGTACTCTCCCCGATTGAGGGCGGCCCAGAAATCACGATAAGCCTGACTGTCCCGTTCCGACGCATCCACGAACATGGAGTGATGACGGCCCTTGACTTCGGATAGTGTATAGCCGAGGGCGTGGAGGAAATTGTCGTTGGCATCGATGATGGTGCCATCCAGGCCGAACTCGATCACGGCCTGCGATTTGCCGATGGCCTGGATCTGTCCGGCGAGATCTGCATTCTTGAGCTTTTGGGCGGTCACGTCGGTGGCGAACTTGACCACCTTGAATGGCTTTCCGTTCTGGTCGAACACCGGATTGTAGGACGCTTGGATCCAGACCTCCTTGCCGCCCTTTCCAATCCGCTTGTACTCGGCGGCCTGATATTCACCGCGATTCAGCGCGGCCCAGAATTCGCGGTAGGCCGCACTGTCGCGCTCCGCCGGCGCAACGAACATGCTATGCTTCTTGCCCTGGATCTCCGGCAGGCTGTAGCCTAGCGCATTCAGAAAATGGTCGTTGGCGGTAATGATGGTGCCGTCGAGATTGAACTCGATCACAGCCTGTGATCGGCCGATCGCCGCGACCTGGGCGCCGTAGTCGAGGTTCTGCAGGCGCACGTTCGCGTCGGACCATTCGACCACGGTTCCTGCGCGGCTTCCGTCCGGACGTCTCAAGGGCTGCGCGACCAGGTCGAACACCCATTTACCGATCTTGATGGTTGCGCGGTGCTCGGAGGTGAGCGCCTGCAGCATGCGCCGCTGGTGCGACGGGTCCTTGTGGAACACGTCGATGTTGGTGCCGATCAGGGCGTCGACGCGGAAGTTCGGCAACTGCGTCTTCAGGTCCGGCTCTGCCTCCCGCAGCAGCGCCGTCACCGCTTCGTTCATGTAGACGATGTTGAGCTTGTCGTCCGCGACCATTACCTTCGCGGTGATCGCATTCGCGGCCAGGACGGCCAGGGCCTCGCCGTGATTCTTGCGGCCAAACATGATGATCTCCTGTTGAAAAGCGGTCGCATCAACCGGTGCTGAAGGCTTCGCGAATGCAAAATCCCCGTGAAATCCCGGGCTTTATTCAATATATCAGGCCGTCAGTAAGATTTAGTTAGGCGGTTATCTGCAGGCCTGTTCGGATTCTGCAGGAAGTGCGTAGTAGTCCTTATCTACAGCGATCAAGTGTCGCACCGACGGATTGTCCTGGATCAAAATCGGGGCTACCTCGGCCGGTAGGCTCAACGAAATCCAGGCGCTGACCAGCTGCTACATGCCCGAGAAAGATATTGCCGAGATCATCCGGATGCCGAGAGTCTTTCTCGACAGTCTTGGCGTTGGTATTTCGATCGTCGACATCGAAACGGGGCGCATTCGTTTTGCGAATGCCGAGTGCTGTCGGATCGTCGGTTTTACCTTCGAGCAGCTCAGAGCCCGCGGCATCGGTTTCTTGGAACTGACGCATCCCGACGACCGGGAGAGCAACCGGCTGCAGCACGAACGGCTGCTCGCGGGTGAGATCGACGGCTATCAGGCCGACAAGCGGTATCTTCGGCTGGATGGGAGCGTCGTCTGGGGACGCGTGATCGTCAATCCGGTGCGGGACGCCGCCGGCAGCCTGAAATGGTTCTGCGCCGTCGTTGAGGACATCACGGCGACCAAGATTCTGGAGAGCCAACTTGCGGCTGCCGAAAAGCTCGCAGGACTCGCGACGTTCAACCTGGTCGTCGAGGCGGACGATCATCCGCGGAACTCGACGACCACCTCACCGTCATCTCTCCGCGACATGTTGAGCTTCGTACACCCGGAGGACAAGGACGCGCTCGAGACGGCGATCCGTCGTGCCATCGCGAAGCGAACCGGCTACACGCGGGACTATCGGGTGATCGACAAAGATGGGGCAGCGCGCTTTGTCCGCGGCATGGGAAGCTGTGTCTACAATCCGTCCGACGGACGTATTCACCTCGTCGGTTCGACCATCGACATCACCGCGACGCGCCTCGATCGTGACAGCGAAATACCCGAGCCCATTCGGAGGATCCTGGAACATATCGAGACGCACTGGCAACAGAAGACGTCGATCGAACAGCTGGCGGGCCGGTATGGCATCAGCCCTCGCGCGGTCTATCAGTATTTCTCGGACAACGGCGTTTCGCTTGGCGAGAAGATCAAGCAGAACCGCATGCAGCATGCGCGCCGCATGCTGTGCAATCCGGAAGCGGGCGACACCGTGACGTCGATCGCCTTGCGCTGCGGTTTCAGTAGTCCCGGTCATTTCGCCGGGGAATACCGGAAGGTCTATGGTGAGAGCCCATCGGAAACCCTGAGGCAGGCATCGCCGCCGATCTAGACGCGCGCCAGGTGGCGAGGCGCATCCTCAATCTAAGGGAGCCGTCAGCGGTGAGCGATCGGGCGGCTGCCGGAATTGCCGGTCGCGTTGCGGATCCCCCGTGCCCATCGACTTTGGATGCGTTGCTAGTTTACGGGAACGGGAAGCGAGACATTGCCGACCGTTCTCATTCCCAGTGTCAGCATCACGGTCTGGTTGGTCTGCGGCGTGGCTCCAACGACTGCGTAGTTCAACGACGTGACATAACTTGCAGCCAGCGTGAAGCAGTCGTCGACGTAACCGGCCCCAACGACGTACTGATTGATAGTATTGGCCGTGAGATCCCATCGCGCGGCACCCGTCACCACCCAGTTCGGCGCGACCTTGACCGAGCCGCTGCCTAGGATGCCTTCACGCCGATCGAGATAACCGAGGGCCGGATCTGCGGCATAGTTGCCATAGGTCAGCGCCACCGACCAGCGATCGAAATTCGCCTTGGCTTCCGCCTCGAAGCGCTGAACGTTCATGGTCTGCTGGTCGAACCGGCTGCGCATGCTGAACGTGGTGGTTCGGTTCGGCGAATAATCGACCCGCGCCACGTAATCCGACACGGTCTTGTCCAGGCCTGATCCGATACCGGTATTGTTCGCATCCTGCACGGCGAACGAGTTCATGCCGAACAGCTGGTAGGACTGGCCGAACAGCACGTTGATGGTACCGCCACGATCGAACTGCGTGGTCGCCTGCACGCCGACATTGGCGCGGCCGCCGCCTTCGACGCGGTCGTAGCCGGAGAACTTGTCGACGCTGAACAGGTTGCTGGCGTCGAACACCATGCTCTGCGCGTCCTCGTTCGGCAGCCGGCCGGCATAGGTCTCGTTCGGCCGGATGATGATCTGCGCGATCGGCTCGATCGTCGTGGTTCCCCACGGCTGGACGTTGATGAACGGATAGCGGTATTCCAGGCCGACCGTCGGCATCAGCCGCAGCGCCTGCGTGTCACCCGTCGGCAGGAAGTTCGCGACACCGGGCTGGTTCGAAACGTTGGCGTTGATTGCGTCCGCACGCAGGATCGCGAACGGCGTCCAGATCTGGCCCAACGGATCAGTAAAGGACCGCCGCCACTCCGCCTGCGCGGTCAGGCGCGTGTAGGTGCCGGGCGTCGCACGCAACAGACATTGCGTCGGCAGCCGCGCCCGCGGATCGGCCGAGGTGGTCGTGCACAGGCCGGCAGTGTTGGCCTGGGTCGTGATCGGGTCGAACAACGCCTGCTCGCGGCTCAGATTCACGAAATTGGTCTTGGTGCTGAACTCGCCGCCGAACACGGGATAGTTCAGCACGTTCGAGTAATCGAGCACGGGATAGACCACCGGAACCGTCTGCTGGTTGCCGGAGAGGCTCAGATAGTGGATCGCCCTGATATCGAAGAAGCTGCGGCTGCCGACGCCGGTCAGATAGAGCTGCGAGATCGCCTCGGTCGGCAGGCTCATGAACGAGTTGAACGGGTCGCGGTACTGCGCAAGCCGGTAATCCGACAGGAACATGTAGTCGAACAGCAGGATGCCGTCCCAGCCAAAGACCCATTTGTCGTTGAGCGCGAACTGGCCCTTGGTGTCGATGCCGCCGCGGAACTGGCGATCGCCGGGCTGGCCGGCGAAGGCGTTGCGATTCATTTGATCGATGCCGTAGAGGCGCACCTGATAGGCGCCATTGCTCAGGCGCTGGCGGAATTCGGCCTGCATCAGCACGCCCTGCTTGGAGGTGATGCGCGGCGTGAAGGTCGCGTCGTAGTCGGGCGCGATCGCCCAGTAATAGGGAATGTCGACGCCGAATCCGAAAGCGGTCGAAGACGTATAACCGGGCATAAGAAACCCGCTCTTGCGCTTGACGGTCGGATCGGGCGTCGAGAAGTAGGGAATGTACGCCAACGGAACGCCGAAGAATTCGAGCTGGGCGTTCTCGAAATAGAGCATCTTCTCGGTCTGGTCGTGGATGATGCGCGCACCCTTGACCTGCCACAGCGGCGGCTTCTTCGGATCGTCCTTGCAGGGTGCGCAGGCGGTGTACACGCCGTTCTCGAAGACGGTGGTGTTGCCCTTCGAACGGTCAGCGCGGGTCGCCGCCATCCGCGTCTGGTCCTCGGTCTCGACGCGCAGCGAATCGACGAAGCCGTCGCGATAATCGTCCGACAGGTCGAGGCTGTTGGCGTAGGTGATCTTGCCCTCGGCGTCGGTCATGCGGATGTTGCCTTCCGCATGCAGGCGCTTGGTCTTCTGGTCGTAGATCACCCGGTCGGCCTCGACCGACGTGCCGTTGTAGAACAGCTGGACGTTGCCGACGGCCGACACGCGCGAGTTGTTGGTGTCGTAATCGACCTCCGCCGCCTGCACCAGCATCTGGTTGTCGTTGGCGACACGGGGCGGCGGCGGCTTCGGCGGACGGGGGTTGTAGGTGAAGCTCTGGGCGGCGGCAGGACGCGGCGTCAAGTTGCCAACAGCGGCGGACAGCACGAGAGTCAAAGCGAGCACCGCAGGTCTCATCGCGAACGCTCGCATGCGGCGCTCGCGCGCAGTTCCAACGCGGAGGGAAGGGCAATCAACTCGGCCGGGCCTCGCGATCGGACGCTTCGACATGGATTCACGCAAACACCGGTACGGCCGCGGGGAGCACACATCGCGCTGAGACGCCACTGGCGTTTCTCGCGCGGAGCAGTGCAAACGACAGCGCGTTGATTGACACGATTGAATTATCGTTTTACGATAAAAATGTAAAGCGATCCGAGGTGGCCTGCGGCTTTTCCTCCGGGTCCTGTGACCGGGAGCACACGATGAGTGCGATGTTGGCGGACGCCGCGTTCGACGCTGGTCCTGCCGCGCAGACCGCGCTGCGCAGCCGGATCAAATGGCTGTGCCGCTCGATCCAGCTGGCTGCGGCGTCTTGGAGCGTATGGGTCCCCGTTTCTTTCTTATGGCATTGGCTTCCGATCGATCCCGCTCGCATGGCGGGTGCGCTTGGGTATGCCCTCAAGACCGATATGAGCGGGCTGTCGGCGACACAGGTCGAATGGTTTCTGGCCCTGACTCTGGTTGTCTGGATTCCTGACCTAGCGGTAGGCTATTGCATCTGGCGTCTGTTCGGAACCTATCTGGAGGGGCGGATCTTCACGGCCGATGCGGCGATCTGGATGCGCCGCGTTGGCGTCAGCGGCCTGGCCGCCGTCGCAGCCGACGTCGTCATCCGAAAGATCGGTCTGCTGGTGCTGACCAGCCATGTCCAGCTGCCGCTCTCGACGTTGTTAGTGTTTCAGACCGTCGTGCCCGGCGATCTGCTTCGCGTCCTGTTCTCCCTGTTCGTCACGGCGCTCGCGCTGATCTTCAAGGCCGCAGCCGAGTTGGCCGACGACCACGCCCAGATCGTTTGACCATGCCGATCATCGTCAATCTCGACGTCATGCTGGCCAGGCGCAAGATGCGCTCCAAGGAGCTGGCCGAGCGCATCGGCATCACCGAGCAGAACGTCTCGCTGCTGAAGTCCGGCAAGGTGCGCGGCGTGCGGTTCGACACGCTGGAGAAGATCTGCGAGGTCCTGCGATGTCAGCCGGGCGACCTGCTCGAGTACAGGCCGGATGACGCCGAGGAGCCACAGCGCCTCGCCGGGTGAGGCCGTTGCGGTAGTCTCTACGGGGCTTCCAGACGGTCCCAGGCGTCCGGCGCCGAGCGCGCAACAAAATTTGTCTTTCGTTTTTTCGGAAACTGTGCTTATCTCCTGCCAACCCGCCTCATGCAGAGGGACGTACGCGTCGTCACGATACGTGGAGGTGGGCGGCGGTGGACGTGACGGCTGTGCCAGACGAGCACAGTCGGCACGTACGGAGAAATCGTGTGGTCCTGGCCTCTCGATGCTGAGGTCAAGTTCGCAGGCGTTGCTTGACGGCACGCGCGGGCGATGGGGGCAAGACAGCCGATCCCCAGGGAGACCACGTATAATCCGTAACACCATCGCGCAGGGAGGGCCGGGATGTCTCGGCCGAACCTGTGGTTCCTTCCCCGTGCATTCTTTCCGCACGGGGGCCATGGGGGCGGCGAGCTCCCGGCCTTCCCTGCGCCCTCTCGTTGGTCGAGAGGGACGTGACTGCCGCATCACTCGGGCGCTGCGCGCCGCGGGATGGAAACGCGTGTCTCGATGGCACTGACGACGGGGGCCAAGGTGCCGATCAATCACTCAACCGTCGTCCCGGACAAGCGCGCGGCACGCGTGCGCCGATCCGGGACCCATAACCCCAGGGAGATGTTCGAGGCACGATGGTCGATCGATCGCGTCCAGCCACGTCCGCCGCGGTGTATGGGTCCCGGGTCAGCGTCCGCCAACGCTACGCGTTATCGGACTTGCCCGGGACGACACTGAGTGTGCGGCGGGCGCTGCGAAAGCCTCACGCCTCCAGCGCCGTCCTGATCATGCGCGCGAGGTCCGCGCTGACATACGGCTTCGCCAGCAGCAGCACATCGGCATCGAGGCGGCCGTGATGCACGATCGCGTTCTCGGTGTAGCCGGAGGTGTACAGCACTTTCAGGCCAGGGCGTCGCTTCGCGGCCTCGATGGCGAGCTGGCGGCCGTTCATGCCGCCGGGGATGATCACGTCGGTGAACAGCAGATCGATGCGCTCGGGATTGTCGATCAGCACCAGGCCCTCGGCGGCGTTGCTCGCAGCGAGCGTGCGATAGCCGAGGCGGCGCACCTGCGCGACGACGTAGTCGCGCACCAGCGCGTCGTCCTCGACGATCAGGATGGTCTCGTCGCCGCGTGCGACAGCCGGCCGGCTGGTGTCGGCGGCAGGCAGCTCCGGCGCGCCGGCGGCCCGCGGCAGATAGAGCTTCACCGTGGTGCCGTGACCTTCCTCGCTGTAGATCTTGACGTGGCCGTTCGACTGCTTGACGAAGCCATAGACCATGCTCAGCCCGAGGCCCGAGCCCTTGCCGACGTCCTTGGTGGTGAAGAACGGCTCGAAGACCTTGTGGAGCAGCGCGGCGGGAATGCCCTGGCCGGTGTCGCTGACCGCGATCATGACGTAACTCCCGGGCTTGGCATCGCGGTTCAGCTGCGCATAGTCGTCGTCGAGAGTGACGTTCTTGGTCTCCAGGGTCAGCTTGCCGCCCTCGGGCATCGCGTCGCGCGCATTCAGCGCGAGGTTGAGGATCGCCGTCGAGAGCTGGCTCGGGTCGATCAGCGCCGGCGCGCTGTCATAGGCCAGCATCGATTCGATCTCGATCTGCTCGCCGAGCGTGGGGCGCAGCAGACGGCCCGCCTCGACGACGAGCGCATTGATGTCGGTCGCGCGCGGCTGCAGCGGCTGCCGGCGCGAGAAGGCGAGCAGATGCCGGGTCAGGTCGGCGCCGCGGTCGGCGGCGGCGCTGATCATGTTGGCGATGCCGGCAAGCTGCGGCTTGTCCTTGACCGCGTCGGCGAGGATCTCGATCGTTCCGGTGATGACGGTCAGGATGTTGTTGAAGTCATGCGCGACGCCGCCGGTGAGCTGGCCGATCGCCTCCATCTTCTGCGCCTGGCGGACCTGGGCCTCGTTGGCCTCGATCTCCTGAAAGCGCTGGACCATGGCCTCGGCGGCGCGGCGCTGCCGGATCTCCTCCTCGAGCTGCGCATAGGCCTTCTGCAGCGTGATGCGGGTCGGCAGCACCAGGATCTGCGGCAGCATCTTCAGCAGCGCGGCGATGAGGGCGACCGACATCAGGGCCAGCACGGCGTCGAAGACGTCCGTGGCGGCGCCGACGTCGATCCACGGGGTGGCGAGCGAGAGCAGGCGCCCGATGCCGCCGACCACGCCATACGACGTGATCGAGATGAAGACGCCGCGGAACATGATGTCATGCCAGCGCCGCCACAGGAACATGCCGACAACGATGGCGATCGTGAAGAAGGCGCAGGCGATGAAGGCATTGGACACGACATGCAGCCATATCAATCCCGGCGCCTCCTGGAGGCCCGGCTCTTGCTGCGTCAACGTCGGCATAGGCGCACCATCCTCAACACCGCAAGGCGCCCGGCCGGTGGCCAACCGGGGCCTTTCGTCGCCTCAAACCAAGCGGATCATTCAGCTTTTCGTCTCCAGCGCAAGGGCCATCGCGGTGCGCGCGACCGCTGCGCCGGACCCACGGCGGTCCGCCGCGAGGCCGCTTCCGCGGCCGCTGTCAAAACCTTGCCACACATCCTTAACCGCCCGGTCACGCGGCTGTTAACGCGCCGACCTAAGTCGCTCGACACCATCATCACTTGGGGAATGAACGAGATGTCGAACACTATCGCGCACAACCGGCGCGAGTTCCTGCGGCTGCTCGGAGCGTCGGCCGCGACCGCAGCGCTTGGCCAGAGCATCGAGCGGGCTCACGCCATTCCGGCGTTCAACCGCCACGGCAGCATCGAGGATGTCAAGCACATCGTGGTGCTGATGCAGGAGAACCGCGCCTTCGATCATTACTTCGGCGCGATGCGTGGCGTGCGCGGCTTCAACGATCCGCGCGCCGTGACGCTGCCCGGCGGCAATCCGGTGTGGCAGCAGCCGAACGGCGCCGGGTCGGTGATGCCGTTCCGCGTCGACAACGCCGGCTCGGTCTATGTCGAGGATGTGGCGCATGGCTGGAACGACGGTCAGAAGGCCTGGAACAACGGTAACTACGACAAGTGGGTCGCCAACAAGGGCACCACGACCATGACCTGCATGAACCGGCAGGATCTGCCCTGGCACTATGCGCTGGCGGACGCCTTCACGGTCTGCGATTCCTACTTCTGCTCGGTCATGGGGCCGACCGACCCTAATCGCTATTATCTGTGGACCGGCTGGGACGGCAATGACGGCAAGGGCGGTGGTCCGGTCATCACCAATGCCGAGGCCGGTTACGACTGGACCACGTTTCCGGAGCGTCTGGAGAAGGCCGGCATCTCCTGGAAGGTCTATCAGGACGTTGGCGTCGGTCTGACGGCGGCCGGCTTCTGGGGCTGGACTGAAAATCCGTGGATCGGCAATTTCGGCGACAACTCGCTGCTCTATTTCCACCAGTACCAGAATTCGCAGCCGGGCAGCCCGCTGTATGAGAAGGCGCTGCGCGGCAGCAACATCGCCAATGGCGGCACGTTCGAGAATCTGTTCGACGGGCTTCGCAACGACGTGCGCAACGGCACCTTGCCGCAGGTGTCGTGGATCGCAGCGCCCGAGGCCTTCAGCGAGCATCCGAACTGGCTGCCGGGGCCGGGCGCCTGGTACATCTCCAAGGTGCTCGACATCCTGACCTCGAATCCGGAGCTGTGGAGCAAGACCGCACTGCTCATCAACTATGATGAAGGCGGCGGCTTCTTCGATCATGTCGTCGGTCCGTATCCGGCGATGTCGCAGGCCCATGGCCAGTCGACCGTCGATGTCAAGAGCGATCTGTTTGCCGGCGACGGCAATCATGTCGCCGGTCCCTATGGCCTCGGCGTTCGCGTGCCGATGCTGGTCGTGTCGCCCTGGTCGCGCGGCGGCTTCGTGTGCTCGGAAGTGTTCGACCACACCTCGGTGATTCGTTTCATCGAGCGCCGCTTTCATCACAAGGCGCCCGATCTGTTCGAGACCAACATCCCGGCGTGGCGGCGGGCGGTGAGCGGCGATCTCACCTCGGCCTTCAACTTCACCTCGCCCAACGAAGGCATGGCGCCGCTGCCGAGCACGGCCGGCTTCAAGCCGCCGGTGGCGGACATCACCTCCGGCGCCCGCTTCGACGACTATCACCCGGTGCCGCCGGCCAAGCAGGCGATACCGCAGCAGGAGCCGGGCATTCGCCCGGCGCGCGCGCTGCCCTACGATCTCAGGGTCGACGGCGATGCCGATGCCGCTCAGAAGACGTTCGCGATCCGGTTCGCCAATCCGGGGCAGGCGGGCGTCTGCTTCCACGTCCGCTCCGGCAACACCGCGAGCGGTCCGTGGAGCTACACGGTCGAGGCCGGCAAGTCGCTGCGCGGCGTGTGGGACCTCGCCGCCAGCGCCGGCCAGTATGACCTGTCGGTCCACGGTCCGAACGGCTTCTTCCGCCACTTCAAGGGCGGCGTGGCCTCGACCGCCGCGCTGGTCGATGTCGACACCGTCCATCTCTGTGAGTGGGAAGACGGCGATGATGCACGCAGCCTCGCGATCGCGCTGACCAACAAGGGCGGAAGCTGCGTCGTGACGCTGGCCGACAACTACACCGGGCGCAGCGAACGTCATCGCCTGCAGCGTGGCCAGCGGCTGGAGACTCAGGTCCGTCTGCAGCAGACCCATGGCTGGTACGACCTGACCGTGACCGCCGACACCGACGCCGGCTTCAACTGGCAGCTCGCGGGTCATGTCGAGAATGGTCGGCCCAGCATCAGCGATCCGGCGATGGGCAAGATCGCTGCGACCTGATCGCGGCCAATATCGGATGCGCCCGGAGCGATCCGGGCGCATCCTCACGACGAGGAAGCGACGAGACCTTCGGGGGTTGCGTCGTCGGCATTGGGATCGCCGGGCGCCGTCGCCCATGCGAGCTCGACCAGGGTCACGATGCGCCGGCCGGCACCGTCGAGCTGGCAGACGATGAGGCCCTGGTCCTCGATATAGGTCAGCAGGCGCTGGGCGCGGCGCAGCGAATGCGAGCCGTAGGCGCGGGCGATCGCCGCGTCGCTGGGGCAGGGCCGTCCGTCCTTGGCGGCGCGGGCGATCATCATGAACACGCCCTGCATGTCCTCAGGGAGCAGCGAGGCGCGCAGCGACACGTCCTGCCAGCCTGCGTCGTCGGCCGCATCGTCGCCGCCGAGGCCGGCCCGCGCACGCGTCAGCATGCGGCGGAAGTCGTTGAGGTCGGGCACGGCCGTGCCCAGCCCCTCGATGCGGCAGCGGACGACGAATTCCTGGTACAGCACGCCGACGGCGCGGAAGCCGGCGTCGGGCTCGGCCAGCACCGCGCGCAGCACGCGCTCGACACGGGCGCGGCGCTCGGCGAGCTCCTCCTCGCTGACTTCAGGGGGCGGCGGCTCGGGGCGCAGCTCGAGTGCGGCGGACTTCGCCGCCATCAGCTGGTCGAGCAGCTCCGGCTGCGGCTTGCGCTGCGGCCGCGCGGTCGTCTCGGGCGGCGGCGCCGCGAGGATCACCGCGCGGGCGTCCTCGAGCGATGCCTCCGGCAGCGGCATCAGCCGCGGCGTCGCATTGCGTGGCTTGGTGTCGGTGGGACCGATGCGCAGGCCCAGCGGCCGGCGCGACAGCGCGGGGCCGAGCGCCATGAACTGGCCGCGCTCGAGGTCGCGAAAGGCCTCGGCCTGGCGCCGCTCCATGCCGAGCAGGTCGGCGGCGCGGGCCATGTCGATGTCGAGGAAGGTGCGGCCCATCAGAAAGTTCGAGGCCTCGGCCGCGACGTTCTTGGCAAGCTTCGCCAGCCGCTGCGTGGCGATCACGCCGGCGAGCCCGCGCTTGCGGCCGCGGCACATCAGGTTGGTCATCGCGCCGAGCGAGGCCTTGCGCGCCTCGTCGGAGACCTCGCCGGCGACGGCCGGCGCGAACAACTGGGCCTCGTCGACGACGACGAGCATCGGGTACCAGTGGTCGCGCGAAATTTCGAACAGGCCGTTGAGAAAGGCGGCCGCGCGGCGCATCTGATTCTCGGCGTCGAGCCCCTCGAGGTTGAGCACGGTGGAGACGCGGTGGATGCGGGCCCGCTCGCCGGCGACCTGCAGGGCGCGCTCGGTGTGGTCCTCGGCCGCGATCACGAGATGGCCGAAGCGCTCGGCCAGCGTGACGAAGTCGCCCTCGGGATCGATGATCGTCTGCTGCACCCAGGGCGCGCTCTGCTCCAGCAGCCGTCGCAGCAGATGCGATTTGCCGGAGCCGGAATTGCCCTGCACGAGGAGGCGGGTCGCCAAGAGTTCCTCGAGGTCCAGGGCCGCAGGCGATCCCGCCGCCGTCTGCCCCATCTCGATTGCAACGGTCATGTGCCCCGACTCAAACGCGCTTCTCGCAGAGGAGCGCGCTTAACAAGCCGGAGCCGGCGCGTCGAGCGCCGCGGCAGGCTTTGTCCCGTGTTCCGGATCGGCTGTGGATGGTTCCCCGGAACGTGGAACTCAGGCTGCTGCCGGTTCCACCGAAGCCGCTGTCGACAATGAGAGGTTGGTGCTTGGCGCATCCTCGCCTCTCACGGTACGATGTGACGGAAAAGGGGCAGCGAGTGAACGAGCATTCGGACGCCGTCCGCGCAGACACGCAGATGCTCGAGCGCGACGGCGCTGACGAAAGACCCTGGCGGCACGTTGACCGGCGGGAGAGCGGCGTCAATGCGCCGCCGCCCGTCGGCACGGGACAGGAGCGCGAGCCGATCGAGCAGGCCTTGTCCTATCAGCTCAGCGCCGCGGCCTCATACACGTTCGCGCCCGATGGTCTCAGCCGCACGATTTCGATTCCTGTCTCACTCACAACGCTGGAGCTGGATGAGCATGCCTGAACGCTCGCTTCGCGACCGTCATATCCTCATCGTCGAGGACGAATACATGCTTGCCGACGAGCTGCGCTGCGCATTCGGCGGCGCAGGCGGCATGGTCTTGGGCCCGGTCGGAACCGTCCCTGACGCGCTTGCCCTGATCAAGCGCGCGGGGCGGATCGAAGGCGCCGTTCTCGACGTCAACCTGCACGGCGAGATGGCGTTTCCGGTGGCGGATCTGCTGGTCGAACGCGGCGTCCCCTTCGTGTTCACGACGGGCTACGACGAGTCGATCATTCCAGATCGGTTCTCGAACATTCTTCGCTGCGAGAAGCCGATCGCGGTCGACGGGATCATGCGCGCGCTCGGACGGATGGTCGGAAGCTGACCGGGCGAGCGCGTGCGCGCGCGGGGCAGCCCGACCAAAGCCGAAAGTGTCAGACCTCTCGCCGGCTCAGGAACGCCAGCCGCTCGAACAGATGCACGTCCTGCTCGTTCTTCAAGAGCGCGCCGTGCAGCGGCGGGATCAGCTTGCGCGGGTCGCGCTCGCGCAGCTGCTCGGGGCCGATGTCCTCGTTGAGCAGGAGCTTGAGCCAGTCGAGCAACTCGGAGGTCGATGGCTTCTTCTTCAGGCCCGGCACGTCGCGCACCTCGAAGAAGATGCGCAGCGCCTCCTCGACCAGCCGCTTCTTGATATTCGGGAAGTGGACGTCGACGATGCGGTTCATCGTGTCGGCATCCGGGAATTTGATGTAGTGGAAGAAGCAGCGGCGCAGGAACGCGTCCGGCAGCTCCTTCTCGTTGTTGGAGGTGATGATGACGATCGGGCGCAGCGCGGCCTTGATGGTCTCGTTGGTTTCGTAGACGTGGAATTCCATCCGGTCGAGCTCGAGCAGCAGATCGTTGGGGAATTCGATGTCGGCCTTGTCGATCTCGTCGATCAGCAGCACCGGGCGCTGCTCGGCGGTGAAGGCTTCCCATAGCTTGCCGCGCTTGATGTAGTTCTTGATGTCGGACACTCGGGAGTCGCCGAGCTGGCTGTCGCGCAGCCGCGACACCGCGTCGTATTCGTAGAGACCCTGCTGCGCCTTGGTGGTCGACTTGATGTGCCAGGTGAGCAGCGGCGCGTTGACGGCTTTCGCGATTTCCTCGGCCAGCACGGTCTTGCCGGTGCCGGGCTCACCCTTCACCAGGAGCGGGCGCTCAAGCACGATCGCCGCGTTGACGGCCACTTTGAGGTCGTCGGTGGCGACGTAGTCCTGGGTGCCGGTAAATTTCATCGCGCCTCGCTTCTCGGTCGGACTTGTGTTGAGTGGCTACGCAGCGGCAACGGCCGCTGCGGCTTTGACATGATGGCTGCCATTGGAAGAGGAAATAATCAAGCGCGCCGGATCAGCGACAGGATCACGAGCACGATCACGGCGCCGACGGTGGCGTCGAGGATCGCCCCGAGCGTGCCGCTCGCCAGCGCGATGTGGAGGGCCGGCAGTACATAGCTTGCGACCAGCGCGCCGATGATGCCGATCACCATGTTGCCGATCAGGCCGAAACCGGCACCGCGGACGATCAGGCCAGCGAGCCAGCCGGCGATCGCGCCGATGATGAGTGCCGCCAGAATACCCATAGGAAACCCCATTCAGAATGCGTGTTCCGTCGATTGTAAAGCAAAATGCCCGCCGGTCCAGGCCGGTCGATCGGCGCGGCCCTTGACGCGCCCTCCCGGCCGCGCGATCTAATGGGCATGTTCCTGCAATTCTTCACAGCACTGCGCGACGCGCAGGTCCCGGTCTCCTTGCGTGAATATCTCACGCTGATGGAGGCTGTTGACGCCGATCTCGCCGAGCACTCGGTCGAGAACTTCTACTATCTGTCGCGAACGGCGCTGGTGAAGGACGAGCGCAATCTGGACAAGTTCGATCGTGTCTTCGGTACCGTGTTCAAGGGCCTGGAGAACCTTCTCGATGCGATGGAGAAGGCTGAGATCCCCGAGGAGTGGCTGAAGAAGCTGGCCGAAAAATACCTCACCGAGGAGGAAAAGAAGCAGATCGAGGCCATGGGCTGGGACAAGCTCATGGAGACCCTGAAGAAGCGCCTGGAAGAGCAGAAGGGTCGCCATCAGGGCGGCAGCAAATGGATCGGCACCGCCGGCACCTCGCCGTTCGGGGCCTATGGCTACCACCCCGAAGGCGTGCGCATCGGCCAGGACAAGAACCGCAACAACCGCGCCGTGAAGGTGTGGGACCGCCGCGAGTTCAAGGATCTCGACGGCAATGTCGAGCTCGGCATCCGTAACATCAAGGTGGCGCTGCGCCGCCTGCGCAAGTTCGCCCGCACCGGCGCGCCCGACGAGCTCGACCTCGACACCACGATCCGCGAGACCGCCAGCCACGGCTATCTCGACGTGCACATGCGGCCCGAGCGGCGCAACGCGGTCAAGGTGCTGGTGTTCTTCGACATCGGCGGCTCGATGGACTCCCATGTCGCGCAGGTCGAAGAGCTGTTCTCGGCTGCAAAGACCGAATTCAAGCACATGGAATATTTCTACTTCCACAACTGCCTCTACGAGGGCGTGTGGAAGCAGAACAAGCGGCGATTTTCCGACCGGACGCCGACCTGGGACGTGCTGCACAAATACCCGCACGACTACAAGGTGGTGTTCGTCGGCGACGCCTCGATGTCGCCTTACGAAATCATGGTGCCCGGCGGCTCGGTCGAGCACGTCAACGAGGAGCCGGGTTCGGTGTGGCTCGATCGCGTCATCCGCACCTATCCGCACGCGGTGTGGCTCAACCCGGTGGCGCAGAAGCACTGGGACTATTCGGAATCCACCACGCTGATCCGCCGCATCTTCTCCGAGCGCATGTATCCGATCACGATCGAGGGCCTGGAAGGGGCGATGAAGGAGCTGGTGCGGTAGGCCAGATCCACCATCATTCCGGACAGCCGCGAAGCGGCTGATCCGGAAGCGCGAGCTTGTGTTGCTGATCGAGATTCCGGATTGGGCCGCTGTCGCGACCGCCGTACGGGATAGCGATGACGCGCCAAGAGCCAAGACGAGGGAAAGACGACATGCCCCAGACCATCACTCGCGGCATCAAGGCGCTGCTCGACGAAGCCAATGCCGCGATCGAGACGCTCTCTGCGGCTGACGCGATCGAGGCGGCCAGGCGCGACGATGTCGTGATCGTCGACATCCGGGATCCGCGGGAGATCGAACGCGAGGGCAGGATTCCCGGTGCATTCTCCTGCACCCGCGGCATGCTGGAGTTCTGGATCGATCCGCAGAGCCCCTATGCCAAGCCGGTCTTTCAAGAGGACAAGATGTTCATCTTCCATTGCGCCGGCGGCCTGCGTTCGGCGCTCGCGGCCAAGACCGCGCAGGACATGGGGCTGAAGCCGGTCGCTCATATCGGCGGAGGTTTCGCGGCGTGGCGCGAGGCCGGCGGACCGGTGGAGGTGTGGGCGCCGAAGAAGAAGTAATGCCCGTCACACGCGGGCTTGACCCGCGTGTCCAGCGCTCTGAGAAAGATGGATGGCCGGATCGAGTCCGGCCATGACGATCGTTGGCGACGCTGGAAGGCACGCTATATCTTGGCAAGACAATCTCTGGATCCCGGGTTCGCCGCGCTCTGCGTGACGCTCCGGAATGACCAACAAGGAATGCCCCGATGACCACTCCCGACGACCCTCTCGTCTCCACCGAATGGCTCGCCGCGCGTCTCGGCGACCCCAAGATCAAGGTGCTCGACGCGACGTTCAAGATGCCGGGCGTCCTGCCGCTGCCGAAGGACGACTATCTCAAGGCGCACATTCCCGGCGCCGTTCTCTTCGACGTCGATGAGGTCTCGGACCATTCCAACCCGCTGCCGCACATGTATCCGAGCGCTGAGCAGTTTGGGCGCGATGCGGGGCGGCTCGGTGTCAGCAATGCCGATACGGTGGTGGTCTACGATTCCGGTGGCTGGGTCGCCGCCCCTCGTGCCTGGTGGATGTTCCTGTCGTTCGGCCACAAGGACGTGCGGGTACTCGACGGCGGCCTGAAGAAGTGGATGGCCGAGGGGCGGCCGGTCGACAGCGGTCAGGTCACGCCGGCGCTTGGCACCTACAGTGCGAGCTTCGACGCAGCGCGCGTGCGCAGGATTGAGCAGATGGTCGCCAATCTCGCTGACAATGCCGAGCAGGTGATCGACGCCCGCCAGGCGCCGCGTTTCGCCGGCGAGGTCGCAGAGCCCCGGGCCGGCCTACGGTCCGGCCACATTCCCGGCAGCCGCAATCTGCCTTATGCGGAGCTGTTCGACGCCACGACCGGCCTGATGAAGCCGCTCGACGAGTTGCGCAAGGCCTTCGCGACGGCCGGCGTCGATCTGGCGAAGCCGATCGCCACGTCCTGCGGCTCCGGCGTGTCGGCAGCCGTTCTGACGCTGGCGCTCTATCGTCTCGGCATCCGCGAGACCGCGCTCTATGACGGCTCCTGGTCCGAATGGGGCCTCGAGAATGGCCCGCCGGTCGCAACCGGGCCGGCCTGATCGGCGTGCCCCTCTAATTTATCGCTATCGTGTTCGCGGTCCGGCGGCCTGCTGGCCGACGGCCTGCGGCTGGCCGAAGCCGGGCTGCTGTCCGAATGGATCCGGAAATGGCTGCTGTTGCTGCTGAGCCGCCGCCGCCTGCCGTGCCGCCCGTACCCGCTGCGCGACGCGCCGCTGATTGGCGCGCCGCGCCGCAATCTGCTTCTCGCGGGCCTGGCGCTTCTTCATGACGCTTCGGCGCAACTGCAAGCTCGCGATCTTCACAGAGGCGCGATGTTCGCTCGCTGCGGGCTTGTCCTGGTGGGCCGGCTGTTCGGCGAGCGCAGCCAGCTTGGCCGCGATGGGGTCAAGTGCGGGCGCGGTCGGAGCTGGCGAAGGCGATATCGCCGGGGCCATCGCCGGATCGGCGCTGGCGAGGACCTGAGGGACTGGCGAAGCTGCGACCGGAACATCGTGCGAGGCCGCCGAGACGACCGAGGCCGCAGTTTCTGGAGCGCTGTCCAATCTCGATTTGTCGGATGCCTTGTCGACCGCGATCGCAATCGCGGGGGCCATGGCGGAGTTCATGCGGTCCGGCTTGGCACTCTCGATCCGATCGTCCAGCGCTGTGACTGTCCTGGGCGGGATGGAGGCATTGGCCATATCGATCGTCTCGGCCGGAAGCGATGGCGTCGGCAGCGCAGGAGGGTCGATGGTGGCGATCACGGCAACAGTCTCTGGAACCGAGTTCTCTGGAACCGACGCGATTGCCGCGGGCGTACTCGGCTGCTCGGCCGGCACGGTCGCCTCGGGTGGTGCTTCGACCATGTCGGATGGCGGCGTCGGCGGTTGAGCCGGGCTCGGTTCGACCCGCAGCACCGCCAGAACCGGCGCGGGTTCGGCCGGCGGCAGGAACGTCGTAAATCCGGCCGCCTGGGTCGAATGCCAGGACGAGTTGCTGGCGAACTGCTCATGGGCGGCGCGCAGGAGGGCAGCAGCGCCCATGCCGAAGACGGTGAGAGAGATGGAAAAGACGATCGCGGCGACGAGGAAACGAAAGCCGGGAAGCATTGACGGAAACTCTCGCCACGGCAGCGGGCTGCCGAGACCTACGAGCCATTGGGGAACGCGGTGATCACAGGGAATGGCCGCGTTCACGACGGTGCCGGCTTCTGCCGTGCATCGCGAATCAGGCTGAGTTCAGAATACCGAAAGTGTTCCGGCTCGCTCGGCAAATCGAGGCATCAATGCGTCCTGCGTCCGCTCGGCTGCACTTTTTCGGCGGCGTGAGACTTCCGTGCAACGACGGAGATGCGATCACAAATTGCCGAAATGGGACCGCGGTGGCCGGAATTGTCTTGAATGCGCCGCTATCTTCGGCCATTTGGCGGATCAAGGATCCCAATCGGCGGCTTGGGGATACTACAAGGGCAATGATGATCAGACAAATCCTGACGGTTTGCGCGGTCGCGGCAGCGGGCGTGGCGGTAATTCCGTTTGCCGAGGCACAGCAGGTCTATCAGACCGCCCCGGGCGCCTATTCGCCCGCTCCTACGCCTTACCCGGGCGATGTCCGCGGCCAGAGCCCGGATTTCGACGCGGTCGATGACGAGGACATGCCCGGCAACTCGGCCGCGTTGCCGCCGCCGGGACCGGTGTTGTCGCCCGACGATCCGCGCTACGGCCGTCCTGCCGGTGCGCCGGTTTACGGGGCTGCCCCGACCGGCCCGGTCATGTCTCCGGATGATCCACGCTATGGCCGCCCGGCGGGGCCGCCGCCGGTCATCTATGCCGATCGCCCCGCGTCGGGCCAGCAGGCTTACGGCGGCGCCTATGGCAACAGCGCGCCGGGTGGCGATGCCGCTGCTCCGCGTCCGCCGGGTGCGGTGGGTGGTGCTGCGGCCGCAACTGGTGCCGTGCAGCCGCCGGCCGGCGCTGACCGGCCGATGACGGTGGCCGCGCTGCCGCCCGAAGAGCAGCCGGATGCGGCTCCAGCGCCGCTGCCGGCGAACCTGCGCCGACAGGAGGTCGACTTCGTCACCAAGGAGCCGGCGGGGACGATCGTTGTCGATACGCCCAATACCTATCTCTATCTGGTGCTCGGGAACGGGCGCGCGATGCGCTACGGCGTCCGCGTCGGCCGTGAAGGCTTCACCTGGACCGGCGTGCAGAAGATCACCAAGAAGACCGAGTGGCCGGACTGGTACCCGCCGAGCGAGATGATCGAGCGCCAGCCCTACCTGCCGCGGTTCATGGCCGGTGGTCCGGGCAATCCGCTCGGCGCCCGCGCGATGTATCTCGGTTCGACCGTGTATCGCATCCACGGCACCAACCAGCCGTCGACGATCGGCAAGTTCGTCTCGTCCGGCTGCATCGGCATGCTGAACGACGACGTCTCGGATCTGTTCGAGCGCGTCAAGGTCGGCACCCGGGTGGTCGTGATGCCGGGCGGCCCCGCACCGGGCTCGACCAAGAACATGGCGGCTGCCGCCGCAGGGCCTGCGCAGGTGCCGGTTCAGGCCCAGGCCGCCGTGCCCGGTACCCAGCCCGCGACGATGCAGCCGCTGCCGCCGCCGGTGACCATCCGCTGAAACAGCTTCGATCGTGAGCAAAACACCCTCCTTGCGGAGGGTGTTTTCGTATCTGAACGGCCGTCGTCGCTTGTTTCAGGCCAGCCGGCGCGGCAGTTCGGCCCCGCCGAGCCAGGCCGCGATGCAGTCGACCATCTGCCCGTAATGGGCGCGGAAGCTCTCTTCGGAGACGTAGCCGAGATGCGGTGTGAGCACGACGTTGTCGAGCTTGCGCAGCGGGTGGTCGACCGGGAGCGGTTCGACCGAGAACACGTCGAGCGCGGCGCCGGCGATCCGCTTCTCAAGTAGCGCGTCCAGGAGTGCTGCCTCGTCGACGATCGGCGCGCGCGCGGTATTCACGAGATAGGCGGTCGGCTTCATCCGCGCGATGTCGGCGGCCCCGACCAGCCCGCGCGAGCGCTCGCTCAGCACGACATGGACGGTGATGACGTCGGCGGTCGCGAACAGCTCGTCCTTGGTCGCGTAGCCGACACCAGCGTCCTTGCAGCGCTCCGGCGTCAGGTTCGGGCTCCAGGCGATCACGTTCATGCCGAACGCCTTGGCAAGCCCTGCGACCTTGGTGCCGAGCTTGCCAAGTCCGACGACGCCCAGCGTTCTGCCCTCGATCTCGATCCCGCCGAGCGCCTGCCACATCTCGCCCGCATGCATGCGGGCGTTCTCCCGTCCGATTCTGCGGGTCAGTTCCAGGATCAGTCCCATGGTCAGTGGCGCGGTCGGATCGCGGCCATACTGCGTGCCGCAGACCACGATGCCGCGCGCCTTGGCGGCCTCCATGTCGATCGCGGCATTGCGCATGCCGGACGTGATCAGGAGCTTCAGCTTCGGCAGCCGCTCGATCAGGTCGCGCGGAAAGGGCGTCCGTTCGCGCATGGCACAGACGATGTCGATATCCGCCAGCGCGCTGGCCGCGGCTTCTTCGGTGGAGAACGGATGTGTGAAGGCGGTCACATCCACTCTGTCTGCCAGTCGAGGCCAATCGGCCAACGACAGGGCCGTATCGTAATAATCGTCGAGGATTGCACAGCGCAGCCGCGTCATCGGAAAGGTCCATTCGTCGGGAGACGGCGCCAGCGGTGAACGCCGTCAGGAATGGAGCCATGCTTGCGCACAAAGCGCGGGACGCGCAAGGCGTCGCCAGATCACAGTCGGGATGGCGCCGGGATCAATCGAGGTGAGCCTTGAGGCGGAACGCTGCGTCGCTGCCGTATTTGGCGCGCCAGGCCGGCCCCGGACCGCGCATGTAATGCAATTCCGGCCGGTACGGGTTGAAGGCACGCGTGACGAATTCACGCCAGAAGCCCCGGATGTCGTCGACGATGCCGGATCTGTCTCGGCGTTCTGCGGCCGAAGCGGCCAGGGAGGCTGACGTAAGGGTTGCCATGACGGGCTCTCGCTGTTGTCGGTTCGGCTTGTCGCCGCTTGGGCGCGCGGTTCTTGCGGGCCGAGACCGAGTGTCCCGCCGAATTAATTAAAAGATGGTTGCAATTGTCGTGATCGGCCGCACACATGATGTTGCACCCGTAATCGTCCGTGGGCGGCTGACCCGGCACGAGGACGCTTCGACCGTCCCGGTCGCGGCAATTGTCCCGGTCAAAGAGAGCCTCGCCGGTTGCCCTTTGGAGACCGCGCGGCTACATCAGCGGCAACCATTTTCCGAAAATTCAGCAGGATTCCAAGGGACACGCGATGGCGCGCCAGTTCGTCTACTTCATGCAGGGTCTGTCCAAGGCCTACCCGACCCGCAAGGTGCTCGATAACATCCATCTGTCGTTCTACCCGGACGCCAAGATCGGTGTGCTCGGTGTCAACGGCTCCGGCAAGTCGACCCTGCTCAAGATCATGGCCGGCATCGACAAGGACTACACCGGCGAGGCCTGGGTCGCGGAGGGAGCCCGCGTCGGCTATCTCGAGCAGGAGCCGCAGCTCGATCCCAAGTTGTCGGTGCGCGAAAACGTCATGCTGGGCGTCGCCAAGCAGAAGGCGATTCTCGATCGCTACAACGAGCTGGCGATGAACTACTCGGAGGAAACCGCCGACGAGATGACCAAGTTGCAGGACGAGATCGAGGCGCAGGGCCTGTGGGATCTCGACAGCAAGGTCGACCAGGCGATGGACGCGCTGCGCTGTCCGCCCGACGATTCGGACGTGACCACGCTCTCCGGCGGTGAGCGCCGCCGCGTCGCCCTGTGCAAGCTGCTGCTCGACCAGCCCGAACTGCTGCTGCTGGACGAACCGACCAACCATCTCGACGCCGAGTCGGTATCCTGGCTCGAAGGTCACTTGCGCAATTATCCCGGTGCGATCCTGATCGTCACCCACGATCGCTACTTCCTCGACAACGTCACCAGCTGGATCCTGGAGCTCGACCGCGGCAAGGGCATTCCCTACGAAGGCAACTACTCGTCCTGGCTGCAGCAGAAGCAGAAGCGGCTGGAGCAGGAGGGCCGCGAGGACGCCGCGCATCAACGCACGCTGGCGCGCGAGCAGGAGTGGATCGCGGCCTCGCCGAAGGCACGCCAGGCGAAGTCCAAGGCGCGCTACCAGCGCTACGAGGATCTGCTCAAGAAGGCGAGCGAGAAGCAGACCCAGACCGCGCAGATCATCATTCCCGTCGCCGAGCGTCTCGGCCAGAACGTCGTCGATTTCGAAGGCCTGTCCAAGAGCTTCGGCGATCGCCTGCTGATCGACAATCTCACCTTCAAGCTGCCGCCAGGCGGCATCGTCGGCGTGATCGGCCCGAACGGCGCCGGCAAGACGACGCTGTTCCGCATGATCACGGGCCAGGAGAAGCCGGACGCCGGCACCATCACCGTCGGCGAGAGCGTGCATCTCGGCTATGTCGACCAGTCGCGCGATGCGCTCGACGGCAGCAAGACCGTGTGGGAGGAGATCTCCGGCGGCAACGAGCTGATCCTGCTCGGCAAGAAGGAAGTGAACTCGCGCGGCTATTGCTCGTCGTTCAACTTCAAGGGCGCCGACCAGCAGAAGAAGGTCGGCGCGCTCTCCGGCGGTGAACGCAACCGCGTGCATCTCGCCAAGATGCTCAAATCCGGATCCAACGTGCTGCTGCTCGACGAGCCGACCAACGATCTCGACGTCGACACCCTGCGTGCGCTTGAAGAGGCGCTGGAGGATTTCGCCGGCTGCGCCGTCATCATCAGCCATGACCGCTGGTTCCTCGACCGCATCGCGACCCACATGCTGGCCTTCGAAGGCGACAGTCACGTCGAATGGTTCGAGGGCAACTTCCAGGACTACGAGAAGGACAAGATGCGCCGGCTCGGCCAGGACAGCGTCATTCCGCACCGGGTCAAGTACAAAAAGCTGACGCGCTGACCTTCGATATCGCGAGGCGCGACGCTGTCTCTCGTCCGGGACAAAGCGTCGCGCCCACGCTGCGGCCAGTTGTCGCTTCCATGCGCTGTATGATTGCGTAGATAGACGTTCCGCAATTCAATCTGGTCACGAGAAATCACATCATGTCTTCTCCCGACGCGCCCCTGCCTGCCAAGGGCGTAGCGCTGCGCCCGATTCCGATGCTGATCTTCGGATCGCGCTGGCTGCAGCTGCCGCTCTATGTCGGATTGATCATCGCGCAGGGTGTCTATGTGGTGCTCTTCCTCAAGGAGCTTTGGCACCTGTTCTCGCATGCCTTCGACTTCTCCGAGCAGCAGATCATGCTCGCCGTGCTCGGCCTGATCGACGTCGTCATGATCTCGAACCTGCTCGTCATGGTGATCGTCGGCGGCTACGAGACGTTCGTGTCGCGGCTCAATCTGCAGGGCCATCCCGACGAGCCGGAATGGCTCAGCCACGTCAATGCCAGCGTGCTGAAGATCAAGCTGGCGATGGCGATTATCGGCATCTCGTCGATCCATCTGCTGCGCACGTTCATCGAGGCCGGCGCCCTCTCTTCCGGAAAGTCGAGCTACACCGAGACCGGCGTGATGTGGCAGACCATCATCCACACCGTCTTCATCCTGTCGGCGATCGGAATTGCCGTGGTCGACAAATTGTCGAATGCCGCGATCGAAGAGGCGAAGCAGTCGGCGGGGCATTGAGGGCGGCGGGGGCGAGTTCCACGGCTCGGCTCCCTGACGTTCACAAGAGCTGTAGCCTATGGTACCCCTCCGGGATGGCTCGGCAATTGCTACTCCGTTTGCGAACGCTCATCCTGGTCAGTCTGGCGCTCTGCGCGTTCGGCGATGGTCCAGCAGCCGCCGCCGACGCCGCCTTCACGCAATTCGTCAATTCGCTCTGGCCTGAGGCCAAAGAGCAGGGCGTTTCGCGCGCGACGTTCGAGACCGAGACGCGCGGGCTCGAGCCCGACTACAAGCTCCCGGACCTGCTCCTGCCTGGACGTCCCGCCACCGGCGCGCCGGCGCAGGCCGAGTTCGTGCAGGTGCCGGCCGACTACATCAAGGAGGCGTCGATCGCCCGCCTGGCCGCGCATGGTGCGGGGCTGATCCAGCAATATCGTCCTGCGCTCGCCGAGATCGAACGCCGCTTCGGCGTTCCCGGTCCGATCGTGCTTGCCATCTGGGGCCGGGAGACCGATTTCGGCCGCTACGCGCTGCCCTACGATGCGCTGCGCGTGCTGGCGACGCAGGCCTATGTCGGCCGGCGCAAGGACCAGTACCGCACCGAGTTCGTCATGGCGCTGAAGATGCTGAGCGATGGCGTCGTCTCGCGCCGCGACCTGCGCGCGTCATGGGGCGGTGCGGTCGGGCTGACCCAGTTCCTGCCGTCGGAGTATTACAAGCATGGTGTCGACCTCGATGGCGACGGCAAGGTCGATCTCTGGCGCTCCGTGCCGGACGCGCTTGGCTCGGCTGCGCAGCAGCTTGCCAACAAAGGATGGCAGGGCGGCCTGCGCTGGGCCTACGAGGTCAAGCCGCCCGCCGATGTCGACTGCACGGTAGGCGTCCCGGAGGTGAAGAAGCCGATCGGCGAATGGCTGCGTGCCGGCTTCGCCCTGGCCCGCGGCCAGCGACTGGGTGCGGCCGAACTGCAGCAGCCGGCGTCGCTGCTGCAGCCCGAAGGCATCTATGGACCGGCGTTCCTGACGACCGCGAACTACTTCGTCATCAAGGAATACAATTTCTCCGATCTCTACGTGCTGTTCGTCGGCCATCTGGCCGATCGCATGACGAGCCCGTCGCCCTTCGCGACACCCTGGTCGGCCTCGCAGCAGCTTCGGACCAGGGACGTCGAAGCGATGCAGAAGGGCCTGACCCGCCTCGCCCTCTACAAGGACAAGCTCGACGGCAAGGCCGGCATGCAGACCCGCGCCGCGCTGGGCGCTTTTCAGAAGACCGCTGGATTGAAGGTGGATTGCTGGCCGAGCGGAGCGGTGCTGCAGGCGATCAACGCTGCACGCTGACGGGCCGATGCCACCGCGGCGAAGCAGGCAGCAAAAAGCCCGGCCGTAGGGCCGGGCTTGCCGTATCGAGATGCGTCGTCAGGGTCAGTAGCAGACGCGAACCGGGCGAACCACCCAGCCATAGCCGTCCCAATAGCGCTCACGGCGCCACACGCACGGCGGCGGGCCCGGGGGCGGACCTTCGACATAGACCGGGCCGCCATAGGCGGGACGGCTGGACGCAATCGCGCCGCCGAGCAGGGCGCCGCCGATCAGGCCAGCAGCCACGCCCGCGCCGACGTCGCCAGCCCTGGCGGCCGGCGCGGTCACGGTCAGTGAACCGGCGATTGTCGCAACCGCGAGCACCGCGGTCAGGATCTTCTTCATGTTCCGAGATCTCCTGGAGGTGGTGATTCTTACGCTCGCTCGAAGGCCATCAGCATCGTGAGAAAACACGACAATACGTCAACCCTTCGTAAACTCTGTCCGACCTCATGCGACCGAAAAAAGGTTTTTTCTGGCCATGTCAGCCCGTCCGATCGAAATTCCGGTGCAACGTCATGGAATTAATGAAGGTGAACGATCACTCGCACACCCGCACGCGGCGAATCCGCCAGCCGTAGCCGTCCCAGAAGCGCTGGCGCTGCAAGTAGCAGGCGTAGCCGGGATCGGCGACATAGGCCGGTCCACCGTAGTAAGAGTATCCGGGTCCATACGCGTAGCCGGGCCCGTAGTAATAGGGATTGCCGCCACCGGCGATGGCTCCGCCAATGAGGGCACCGCCGATCAATCCTGCCGCGACACCGGCCGCGACGCGGCCGCCGCGAGCTTCCGCAGGAGCGGGGGCGATCGCTGCGGTCGACAGCGTCGCGACAGCAGCCAAGGCCGCTATAGTTTTCCTCATGACCTCACCTCTCTCACTCTGGGTCAGCAGATCGCCCATGAAGCGATGCGACAGGTTCCCATATCCCGCTTGAATGATCAATGAACGGGCTCGTCCCATTGGACGACCCATGTCCAGGATACGTTCAATGTTGCGATGCACAAAAATTGATGTGGGTTCAAAATGACGGCCACGATGACCATCGTCGTGGCCGTCGGGCTGACCTCGGCCGTCTGCTATGGGCTGCTGGTGCGAGCCGACCGCCGCAGGCGGACCGGTCGTCGGTCGCTCGTTGATACCACTGGATCCGATTCTGGCGGCGGGTGGACCGAAGGAAGCGGGTTCAGCTTCTCGAGCTGGTTCAGCAATACCACAACCGACGCGATGGGAAATCCGATCGATGGCGGCAGCGGTAGCAGCGATGGTGGCAGCGACGGCGGTGGGGGCGGAGGCGACGGGGGCGGAGGCGATTGAGCCGCGCCACGACACGACTTTGACCTGCGACAAGTCGCATTCTTAGATGCGTTCTAGGTTAGCTAGGAGATTGGAATAGCTTCAAAAGCGCCGCTTTTCCTTTGCGCGGGCAGCTGCCCATGACTATCGATAGCTCACCATCGACGACTGGCCGGTTTCTCATGATTGTTTGTTCCTGCAACGTCATTAGCGATCACGACATCCGCAAGGCGGTGACATCCGCCGACGAACTGCCGCGGAATCCCAAGCAGGTCTATGGCTGCCTTGGCTGCAGCGCGGAATGCGGACGTTGTGCGCGCACGATCAAGACCATCATCGACGAGGCACTCGGTCCCTGTGCGCGTGCGTGCCAGTCCGGCTGCCAACACGGTCATCATCAAGGCCGGTCGCCAGTCCAGACGATCGAGGACGATATCCAAAGCCGGTTCGCGCTGGCCGCCTGCTGAGAGCCTTCGCCGTTGAACTCACCGCGTTCGCTGCGAAAATGCGCATGAACGGGGTCGTCTCCGCACTCCGAACCTGATATTGAGCCCCTGCGGCCTCTAACTTTTTCGGAGCTTATCTATGCAGGGCGACCCCAAGGTCATCGAATATCTCAACAAGGGATTGCGCAGCGAACTGACTGCGATCAACCAATATTGGCTGCATTATCGCCTGTTGAACAATTGGGGCCTCCTGGAGATGGCCAAGGTGTGGCGCAAGGAATCCATCGAAGAGATGGAGCACGCCGACAAGTTCACTGATCGCATCCTCTTCCTCGACGGCTTCCCGAACATGCAGGTGCTCGATCCGCTGCGGATCGGTCAGAACGTCAAGGAGATCATCGAGTGTGATCTCGCCGCCGAGGTCGCCGCGCGAGCGCTCTATCAGGAGGCTGCAACCTATTGCCACGGCGTCAAGGACTACGTCTCGCGCGACCTGTTCGAGCGATTGATGAAGGACGAGGAGCATCACATCGATTTCCTCGAGACGCAGCTCGATCTGATCGGCCGCATCGGACTCGAACTCTACACTCAGAAGCACGTCGGCGGGCTCGAAAGCGAGCACTGACACCGCACGTCACGCAGCATTCCTTCGTGGAATAAGGTCGATTCGAGGCTGATGATTGCGGCTCTCGAATCGACTACCCCGTCTGGCCCGGGCAAGGACGATTGTCCCGTGCTGCTCAGTCGATGATGCCGAATTCCGTGACGGGCAGGACCCAATAGACGAGCTTCGTCCCGGCGAACGAGCCCCTGAGCCGGTCGAGCAGCCGCTCGGTCTGATCGGCCCGCAGGACGATCCGCACGACGACCTCATCGGCATGTCCCTTGACCCGCTCTGCGGCCGTCCGCAGCCGCACGCGCGCGCCGTGTCCGGCGGCATCGGTGGCGGTGAATCCCGTCACCAGATCCGTCTGTTCGCTGAGGTAATCGAACAGCTCTTCACGAAGCTCACGCGGAGCAATCAGCGTCAGGCAGACGGCTTCGTTCGTCATCTCGCCTCCTTTGCGGCCGCGCCGTAGCGACGATACAGGATCGGCAGCAGGATCAGCGTGAGCAGCGTGGACGACAACAGGCCGCCGATGACGACGATGGCGAGCGGACGCTGGACCTCAGATCCGGGGCCCGATGCGAACAGCAGCGGGATCAGCCCCAGCGCGGTGATGCTGGCGGTCATCAGCACCGGCCGTAGCCTTCGCTTCGCGCCGTCGATGACGATGCGGTCCTCGGATAGCCCATGGGTGCGAAGCTGATTGAAATGGGAGACCAGGACGACGCCGTTGAGGACGGCGATGCCCAGCAGCGCGATGAAGCCGACAGACGCGGGGACCGACAGATATTCGCCGGTCGAGATCAGGGCCAACACCCCTCCAATCAGGGCAAAGGGGATGTTGATAAGCACCAGCAGGGCCTGACGGACCGAGCCGAACGTGGTGAACAGCAGGACGAATATCAGGCCGATGGCGATCGGTACCACGACGGACAGGCGCCCAGCGGCGCGCTGCTGGTTCTCGAACTGTCCGCCCCAGGTCAGCCGATAGCCGGCCGGAAGCTGAAGCTCCGCCGCCACCTTCTGCTGGGCGAACTGGACGAAGCCGACCATGTCGCGACCGCGCACATTGGTGCGAACCACGCTCATCCGATTGCCGTCCTCCCGGTCGATCCTCACCGGACCGTCGACCCGTTGAATGCGGGCGACCTGCGAGAGCGACACGTGTTGTCCGGACGGCAGCGTCAGCGGCAGCATCGCCAGCAGCGTCGGCGCCTCGCGCGTGGTCTCACTGCCGCGGACCAGGATCGGCGTCCGGCGTCCGTCCTCGAGCGCGGTGCCGATGGTCCGTCCTTCGATCTGGGTCTTCAGTGAGGTTGCGACGGAGTCGACGGTGAGACCGAGACGGCCTGCCTCCAGCCGGTTGACGACCACGGTGTAGTATTGCGCCCCTTCGTTCAGCGCCGTGTAGACGTCCTCGGCGCCATCGATGCCGGACAGGATCGTTGAAAGTCTTGCTGCGATGTCGTTGAGCTTTGCGATGTCCGGGCCGAAGATCTTGATCGCGACGTCGCCGCGGACGCCGCTGATCATCTCCTGCACGCGCATGTCGATGGGCTGCGTGAAGCTGAGCGAGATGCCCGGAAAGCCGGTCAGCACGTCGCGAAGTTTCTGCAGCAAAGCTTCGCGGTCTCTGCTCTGCCTCTGGTCAGCCGGCTTGAGCACGAGGAACGTGTCGGTCTGATTGAGACCCATGGGATCGAGACCAAGCTCGTCCGAGCCGGTGCGCGCGATGATGCCGGCTATGTCGGGCACCTTCATCAAGGCGGTCTGCAGCCGCGCATTGATGGCGATCGATTCGTCGAGATTGACGGAGGGCAGCGTCTCCACGCTCACGATGATGTCGCCTTCGTCCATGGTTGGCATGAACGTCTTGCCGAGCCGCGTGTAGCCGTATCCGGCTGCGAGCAGGCCTGCCAAAGCGGCGACGATCACCTTGCGTTCGTTCTTGAGCGCCCAATCCAGGGCAGGCGCGTAGATCCGCTGCGCCGCCCGTATCAGCAGCGGATCCTGGTGCGATGCGGATTTGAGCGCGAACGACGTCGCGACCGGAATCACCGTCAGCGCGAGCAGCAGCGATCCGGCCAGCGCGAAGATGATGGCCAGCGCAACGGGGATGAAGAGCTTGCCCTCCAGTCCCTGCAGGGTCAGCAGCGGTACGAAGACGATGATGATGATCAGTACGCCCGATGCGACCGGCTGCAGGACTTCGCAGACCGAGCGGAACACGATGTGGGCCAGAGGCGTCGTCTTGCCGGGATCGTGCTTGCTGAGATTGCCGACGATGTTCTCGACCACGACCACGAGCGCGTCGATCAGCATTCCGATCGCGATCGCGAGACCGCCGAGACTCATCAGGTTGGCCGACATCCCGACCGCGCGCATCACGAGAAGCGCAATCACGATCGCAAGCGGAAGGCTGAGCGCAATCACCAGCGACGCGCGCCAGTTGCCGAGGAACAAGAGCAGCAGCACCACGACGAGCGCCGTCGCCTCACCGAGAGCCCGCACCACGGTGCCGACGGCGCGATTGACCAGCCGGCTGCGATCGTAGAACACGTTGATGGTGACGCTGCCCGGCAGCGACGGCTTCAGCTCCTCCAGCCGGCTGCGCACGTCGCGCACGAGCTGTCCGGCATTGGCTCCGCGCAGCCCGAGCACCAGACCTTCGACCGTCTCGCCCTTGCCGTCGACCGTGACGGCGCCATAGCGGGTCAGTGCGCCGATCCTGACGCGTGCCACGTCGCTGACCCGGATGGGAATGCCGTCGCGGGTGTCGACGACGATGGCTTTGATGTCGTCAATGCCGCGAATGCTGCCCTCGATCCGCACGAGCGCGCTGTCCTCGCCCTGGTTGACGCGGCCGGCGCCGTCGTTGCGGCTGTTGGCCTCGATGGCCCGTCGAAACATCTCGTAGGAAATTCCCCGGGCCGCCAGCGCATCGTTGCGCGGAACGATCTCGAAGGCGCGGACGTAACCGCCCAGCGCATTGACGTCGGCAACGCCGGGCACCGTGCGCAGCGCCGGGCGGATTACCCAATCGAGGAGACTCCGGCGCTCGGCGAGCGAGAGCTCGGGGCTGTCGATCGTGAACATGAACATTTCGCCCAGCGGGCTCGTGATCGGCGCCAGGCCGCCGCTCACACCATCGGGGAAATCGCGCGAGATGTTCGATAGCCGTTCCGACACCTGGTTGCGCGCCCAGTAGATGTCGGTGCCGTCTTCGAAGTCGACGGTGATGTCGGCCAGTGCGTATTTGGTCGTCGATCGCAGGATCTTCTTGTTCGGGAGGCCGAGCAGTTCGAGCTCGATCGGCACCGTGATGCGCTGCTCGACCTCCTCAGGCGTGAGGCCGGGCGCCTTCATGATGATCTTCACCTGAACCGGCGAGACGTCCGGAAAGGCGTCGATCGGCAGACTTGGCAGGAACACGGCACCGGCACCAACCAGAAGCAGCACGCTCAGGATGACGAACAATCGCTGTGACAGCGCAAATGCGACCAGCCTTTGCAGCATCTATTGCCCCAGCCGGGAGAGAATGCCGCGCAGTGCCGAGATGCCGCCGATTGCGATGTCGTCCTTGTCCGTGATGGGGCCGGAAACCACAACGTGATTTTGGTCCTCCGCGAGCAGCTGTACCGGGACCTGCCGGAAGCCGCCTTCGATCGCGACGAAGATCGAGGTCTGTTCGCCGCGCCGGACCAGGCCGCTATAGGGGATTTCCCACGCACTTTCTCCGGCGGACATGAAGCTGATGCGCGCCGCCGCGGTCTGTCCGGAATGCAGTTCGCCATTGTTAGGAATCTCGGCGCGGACGAGGATCGTCTGGGTCGCCGCGTCGGTTGTCTCGGAGACCAGGATGACCTGACCCGGGGTCGCATAGCCCTCGATGTCGACCTTTGCGCCCGTTCTGATCGCGCCGATATTCGTGGCCGGGATCGCGATCTCGGCCCATAGCGGCGACAGCCGAGCGAGTTTCACCAGCGGCGCGGCTTACTCCATCCGCTGGCCCGGGGACACCGCAATCTCCACGACGGATGCCGCCCGGGGCGCGGAGACGGTCAGCGTCGCGCTGATGGCGGCCTCGTTGCCAAGGCGCGCGATCGCGTCGTCCGACAGCCCGCTGAGATGAAGCATCTGCCGCCGTTCCGCGACCGCAATGCTGGCCTGGCGCGCCTCGGCCTGGCTGGATTCCAGCACGCGCTGCGGGACCGCCTTGCCTTCGAACAGGTCGGTATTCCGCTTCAGCTGCTGGACGGCGAGAACCTCCTGCGCCAGCGCATGTAGATATTCGCGCTGAAGCGACACGAAGCTCGGACTTTCCAGCGTCAGGAGTGGCTGCCCCTCGGTAACGCGGTCACCCCGGGCGACTGCCAGGTTCGTGATCATGCCGGAGACGGGAGCGCTCACCACCCACAATTGGGGTGTCGGAATCACGATCTGTGCGGGATAGGGGAGCGTCTTGTCGGTTCGGCTCGAGATGGGGTGCGTGACACGGACGCCAAGGTTCTGGGCCTGGGCCGGCGTGAGCTTCACATCATCGGCCGACGCCTGGCATGACGGCGCCCAGAGCGCCAGCGAAAGAAGCGCGCTGGTCCAGAGGCCGGAGAATCTGCGAGGGGCGGCGCGGGCGAGCGTGGGCATCGAATGAGATCGTTTCCGGTTCTGAAAATGACACATTCATACCTAGTTTCTGCCGTTTCCGCGACCGTTGACCTGCATCAAGGCGCGCGCTCACGAGTTCGAGCGTGTTGAGTGTAGAGTGTCGCTGATGACACGCAGCTGACGCTCTCTTGCGAGAGCGTGGCGTTCTCAAAGCTGCTGGCGATAGCGTGCGTCAACCGTGTCCTGAGGCTCAGGCTCGCCGAGCCTGGTCTGATCGTGAATGATCTCGCTGATACTCGGCATGCTCGAGCGCGCGACCTGGGCGTCCTGCGACCATAGTTTCGAACGCATGATCGCCTTGCCGCAGTGGAAGTAGACCTCCTGCACGGTGATCACGAGCACCAGCCGTGGCGGCTTGCCGAACTCTTCGAGCTTTGCGAGCAGGTCGGGATCGGTGGACAGCGATGCCGTGCCGCCGACCCGCAACGTCTCGTTGATCCCGGGCACGAAGAAGATCAGTTGCACCAGGCCCGAGCCGTCCGAGATGTTGCTGAGGCTGTCGATCCGGTTGTTGCCGGGACGGTCCGGCATCAGCAGCCGATGATCGCCATCGATATGGACGAAACCCGGATGACCGCCACGCGGTGATGCATCGACGCTGCCATCGGTGCCCGACGTCGCCATCACGCAGAACGGCGACATCGCGATGAACTTGCTACTGTGAACGTCGAGCGCCGGACGAACCTTGGCAATTACACGATCGTTCGGCTTCGGATAGATCGCGGCGAGATCGGCATTGGCGTGGTCGCTCACGGCTGTCCTCCTTGTTCGCAACATATCGCTGCACGAGCTAGGCCTTGCGATGCCACGGCCAGTCGGTGAGCCCTGCGCTGTAGAGCGCCCACCAGATGAGCACGGGCTGAAAAGCCAGGCGCGGGCCATGATAGAGCCAGCTGCTGCCGAGAAAGGGCAGGTCGATCACCTCGATCGCATGCTTGAAGTTCGCCGGCCAGACGCAGACGGCATAGGCGGCGAGCGCGATCCCCGCCCAGCGCCGCATCGGCTTCGTCACCAGCGCGATTGCGCCTGCGAGTTCGCAAAGGCCGGTGAGCAGAATGACCTGCGGGGCAAACGGAACGACGGACGGCGTGATCCGCAGGAACGGCTCGGGGATTGCGAGATGCGCGATGCCCGCAGCGACATAGAACGCCGCCATCAGCCAGCGCATGATCGCGCGGATCCTGTCGTCGCGCAGCGCAACCGTCATGGCGCGGGACCATCGGGCGACCTTGCAGGGCTCATGTCACACGGCATCGGCGGGGACGAAACAGCTGATGATGATGTCGCCGCGGTGATGGACATACCACACGACGGCTTCGCCGACCGGGTTGCCGCGGTCGCGGATGATGGCGCGCTCCGGCACGGCCATCCAGCGTCCCTCGATCGGCACCCAATAGGCACCATCACGCACGTCGTAGCTGGTGCGGTGGCCGTCGGAGATGTCGCAGCACGGCACGCCATTGGGAGCGATCACGCTCTTGAACCATGCGCGTATATCGGGCGGAACGTTCTCGAACTGGCCGTTGTCGATGGCGAGCGCGACGCCCGCGCAGACCACCGAGCCCATCACGAGAGCGGCCAGCACCATCCTGCGCATGCTCACCTCTTCTCTCTCTTTCGCCTGCACCATGCGATTGTCGGACCGGGATTAAGCCCGACCCGCGGCGACGGCGCATGCTCAAAATTTGAGCGCTCACCGCCGGTGCCTTGCCGTATCACATGCCGCGCTGCGGCGCGGTGGCGAGCAATTCGCGCAGCGGCTCGACGTAGAACCTCGCATTGCCGGTGGTGAGATGGCCGCGCGTCTCGGCCGAGGCCTGGATGAGATGGACCTTGCCATGGAGCACGTGCTTCATCGCATCTGCGGTCACGCCCGTCTCCGGAGGATTGCGCTCGTCATCCGCCGCATTGATCAGCAGCACGGTCGCCTTGATCTTGTCGAGATCGGTCGACGGATTGTAGTCGTGCGAGGAATCCCACTGATAGATGAAGTCATTGGCGTCGGCCGGCACCGGCGCGGCCAGCCGCTCCTCGACCATCTTGTCCGCCTTCGCCGCGGTCGGCGCCGCGAGCTGATAGGCGATGGTGCCGCCGGCGGTCGCCGTCGCATAGGCCGTGACCGCGTATTTCATCATGCGCGGCTGGGTGGTGTAGTTGCCGCCGTTGTAGTCGGGATCGTTGCGGATCGTCTCCAGCATGATCCGGCGCAGCATCCAGTTGCGCGCGGCCATCTCGGTCGGCTGCGAGGCCATCGGCACGGCGACGTCCATGTAGTCCGGATAGCGCGTGGCCCACACCCAGCTGTGCATGCCGCCCATCGAATTGCCGATGACGAGGCGCAGGTGCTTGACCCCGAGACCCTCGGTCAGAAGCCGGTATTGCGCATCGACCATGTCGGTATAGTCGTAGGCGGGGAATTTCGACTTCAGCCCGTCTGACGGCTTCGACGATTTGCCGTGGCCGATGCTGTCGGGAATGATGATGTAGTATTTGGTCGCATCGAGCGGCTGGTCCTTGCCGAACAATTCGCCGGCGAACGGCGGCACCAGCATGCTGGCGCCCGAGCCGCCGGTGCCATGCAGCACCAGCACGGGCTGCCCGCTCGGCTCACCGACCGTCATGTAGTGCAGCTTCAGCTCCGGCATGGTCTCGCCGGTGTGGAACTTGAAATCCTTGATGACCACGTCGCCCTGCTTGGGGGCGGGATAATCGGCGGCGCGGGCCGGCGCACAAAAAAACACGACGGCAGCAAAGGCGGCGGCAAGCGGTCGAAGCATCTGTTTCCCCCTGTAAAATGCGCGGCTCTTCCGGCCGCATCTATGCCATGATAGCACGTTCCACGACTTGGTTCAGCACCGGATTGATGAGACCCGTCATGTGCCGCAACATCAGGACGCTGTTCAATTTCGAGCCGCCGGCGACGGAGGCGGAGATCCAGGCCTCGGCGCTGCAATTCGTGCGCAAGCTGTCGGGCTTCACCGCGCCGTCGCAGGCCAACGAGGCCGCCTTCGCATGCGCGGTGGAGGAGGTGGCGGATGCCGCGCGGCGTCTCCTGGCCTCGCTGCAGACCCAGTCGCCGCCCAAGGACCGCGAGATCGAGGCGGCCAAGGCCCGCGAACGTTCGGCCGTCAGGTTCGGCAAGCGCTGAGGCCGGCCGGCCCCGGCCGGCGAGAACGGAAGCTCAGAAGTCCTCGTCGTGAGGATGCTTCTTGTGCTTCTTGTTTTTCTTGTGCTTCTTTTTCTTCTTGGTGGGCACGTCGATCGCGTGCGGATCGTCGTCTTCGAACGCCTCCTCGAGGGCCTCGTCGTGCTCGGTGGCGGCGAAGATGTCGCGTATCGCCATCTGCGCCGCCTCGCGCTCGTGCGCCTCGCGATCCCGGTTGCGCTTGTAGTCGTCATAGGCCGCGAAGATCTGCTCCAGCCAAGGCATCAGCTGGTCGATCGTCGGCAGCGTGCCCGGCGGTCCCTGCTCGCCGCGAGGGCCTTGCGGACCTTGGGATCCCTGCGGACCCGGCTTGCCGGGGACACCGGCCTCGCCGCGGGGGCCTTGCGGGCCGGGCTTGCCCTGGGCTCCCGGCTTGCCGTCGGGACCCGGTTTGCCGCGCTGACCATCCGGTCCGCGTCGCCCCGGCTGCCCCTGTGGTCCACGTGGACCCGCGGGGCCCTGCAGGCCGCGTCCGGCCGGATGTCTTGCCACTACCGCAACTCCGCTACCAACATCTGATTCGGAGCGAAGCGTAACAGAGCCGCGATCACGGCAGCAATTGCAGCAGCGCTACGAGGCCGATTGATCAACATCAATCGGCCTCGCGTCGTAATGAGTTCCACGCGATGGGATATCGCGTGGTCAGCGTTCGTGTCAGGCACCGTAGGCCGGCACGGCGATGCCGTCGGCCGTGTAGCACCGGATCTTGTTGCGCAAGGTGCGGACGGGCATACCGAGCAGCTTTGCGGCGTGGGTACGGTTGCCGTTGCAGCGCGCCAAGGTCTGGACGATGAGCTCGCGCTCGATCTCGGACAGGGGCGTGCCGATCAACAGCGGCAGAACCTCCGTCGCAGCGCGCGACGGCGGCACGGCAAGCGGGACAAGTGACGGACTTGCGGCATCGGATGACAATTCTTGCGACATAACTCCTCCCGATCAACGCCCGCGCCGGCACTGAGAGCCGCGCGAAAACATCGAGACCAACTAAACATCCAGCCCGTAAATCACCGTGGTCCGACAAGGTTAATGGGGCCTTAACGCCGGTCCCCGGCGGCGCCGCAGGCACCAAATACCGCGAAAACGCCTTGGTTCTGCGCGGGTCTCGACCCATTTGGCGGCGGGCCGGCCGTGCGCTGACGGGACGACGCAGGCCCTGAGCCAGGTCACACCTTTGATGGCGGCTATCATGGAACCGGTTCAGCCTGGTGGTTCGGCGCTTGCGGCGAGGGCGGCATTTCGAACACACAAGCCGCGCCGCATGCGGGGTGCCGCGCAAAGGGCTAAATTCGGCCCGATCGATTCGCTTGGTGGGGCCTGATCGTCACGCGTGGCCATCGAAATTCCCTACTTCACTATCCTCAAGTTCAATTCGCTGGAGACTTCATCCATGAAAATTGCATCCTTGCTTCGCGGTCTGCTGGTGGCGCTGACGGCCGCAGCCGGCGCCGTTCTGCCGGCCACGGCACATGCGGATGGCGGCTTCATCACGCTGACCATCTACAAGGCGGGATGGATCATCGGCGGCTCCGGCGGCAGCGGAATGTTGAGCTTCCACGGCCGCGCCTATCCGCTGTCGACCGGCGGCCTCGACTGGGGCCTGGTGTTCGGCGGCTCGCGCACCGTGCTGCGCGGCCGCGTCAGCAACATCTGGCGTCCGTCCGATGTCGAGGGCGTCTATGGCGCCGCCGGTGCGGGCCTCGCGGTCGGCCGCGGCGTGCGCGGCATCGTGCTGACCAACCAGAAGGGCGCGGTGCTCGAGCTCTCCGGCGAGCAGATCGGCCTGCTCGCCAATGTCGATCTGTCGGGCCTCGCGATCACGATCAGGTAGCGTCGTCATTGTTGATCGCTGCCGATCAACTAACAACAGTCGTCATCGCCCGGCTTGACCGGGCGATGACAGCTGAGATTGCCGTGGCGTGCAGCCGACATCGTCGATCTCCTGCTTATAAGTTCGCGTTCTCGCCGCACGTCGTGCGCGAGGGATGCATCGTGAGCGCCCCTTGAAATCCGAGAGGGGCAGGGAAGGCCGGGAGCTCGCCGCTCCCATGGTCCGCGTGCAACAAAAAGCACGCGGCAGAACCACAGGTTCGGCGGAGACATCCCGGCCTTCCCTGCGCGCATGGTTTGACGGCTTATACGTGGTCTCCCTGGTGCACCGGGCTTGTTGGCCACCATTGCCCATGCCATGCAAAGCATTGCCACGGGCGTGATACCAGCATCGGGGTATCAGGACATCACGACTTCACCGTACGTGACCGCCAGCGCTCGTCCGGCGCAGCCATCACGTCCACCGCGGCCCACCTCCACGTATCGTGACGACGCGTACGTCCCTCTGCATGAGGCGGGTTGGCCGAGACGATCGTCCTGATTTGCCCGACATGGCAAGCGCTGATGCCTGCGACAAACTAACACGACGGGCAGTTTGCGCACGGCGCGCATGCGCGGATTGCCCGTCGGGCAGAGATGAGCGTGCTTGCATCTTTCTGAATTCATCGGTCACGTCCTGCCGCTTCTGCGCGGGTGGTGATGATGAGTTACCCGTCATGGCCGGGACGAGCCCGGCCATGACGATGTCGAGAGGGCGCGTAGGGTGGGCAAAGGCGCGCCCGTGACGTTCGCTGCAAAGTGCTGTGCTCGATCGCGCGCCGTGCCCACCACTCTGCTGTCGCGTGCGCGGATCGACGGTGGGCACGCGACTGCCCTGCGGGCGGCTGCTTTGCCCACCCTGCCGGTCATCATCGCGCGCAAAGCGGCAATTGCTTCTTTCAGACGCGCAACGTGTCAACCCTCGGCCACATGCGCCGCAAGCGCGCGCCACGGCTGCAGCGTCCAGGCGCCGGATGCGGCGCCGGAGGGCGAGGCGAGCACGAACACGATCGGGAAATCATCCTGCGGCGGCTGGCGGCCGAGCGGAATCGCGGTGGTCGGCCGGCCGTAGAACAGGCTCGCCGCCTTCTTGCTGGTGAAGGCGACCGTCGCCGGCCGATGGCGCCGGATCTTGGCAACAAGACCAGCGACGTCGACGCCGGCCTTCAGCGCGACATGGTCCATGCCCGCGCCCTGCTTGCAGAGGTCGGTGAAGCCGATGCCGAGCGCCAGCAGCGCCGGGAATTCCGGCGGCTGATACAGCCGCGGCGTTAGGCCGACGGCGTGCAGCGTGGGCCAGAAGCGGTTGCCGGGATGCGCATAGTAATGCCCGGTCGCCGCCGACCGCTCGCTCGCGGCGGTGCCGACGAAGACGAGGCGCAGGCCGGGCTGAAGCTGGTCGGGCAGGCGGTCCATGCGGGCGTTGTCGCATTATTGCGCTATCCGCAACAAGCCGTTGATGCCGCGCGGCGTTGTTGATGGCCCGCCCATGGTCTACAGGTCGCGGTGACACAACGGGAGCACAGCATGTCGCAACGCCGCCTCTACCAGTTCGCCTTGTCGGGCCATTCGCATCGCGCGCGGTTGATGCTGAGCCTGCTCGGGTTGCCTTGCGAGCTCGTCGACGTCGACCTCAAGGGCGGCGCGCACAAGCAGCCGGAATTCTTGGCGCTCAATCCGTTCGGCCAGGTCCCGGTGCTGGTTGACGGCGACGCCGTGATCCCCGACTCCAATGCGATCCTGGTCTATCTCGCCGGCCGCTACGACGAGTCGGGGCGCTGGCTGCCGCGCGATCCGCAACGGCAGGCGCAGGTCCAGCGCTGGCTGTCTGTCGCGGCCGGCCCGCTCGCGTTCGGTCCGGCGGCGGCGCGGGTGGCGACGCTGTTCGGCATGCCGCTCGACATCGCGAAGGCACGGCAGCTCGCGTGCGACCTGTTCACGGTGATGGAGCGCGAGCTGGGCGGCCGGCCATTCCTTGCCGGGAACGAGCCGACCATCGCCGACATCGCGCTCTACACCTACACCGCGCATGCGCCCGAGGGTGGCGTGTCGCTCGCGCCCTATCCGAACGTGAGGGCGTGGCTGGCGCGGATCGCTGATCTGCCCGGCTTCGTGCCGATGCCGGCGAGCCCGGTCGCCGGCAGTGCGATCGCTGATGGACAACGATGAGGATGTAAAACGCCCGGCAGCCGTCCTTCGAGACGCACGCCTGCGGCGTGCTCCTCAGGACGAGGTCTGAGGTTGGGGCTGCAGCTAGATCCTCATGGTGAGGAGCGCCGCTTGCGGCGCGTTCAGGCGATACTCTCGCATCGCCTTGAGAACCATGAGGCCTTGAGCGATTTCCGCGGGGCCGCCCCGGCCTGGATGCCGCCTTACAGGAAGCAGCGGCGTTCGTCGCGCAGCTTGAGCTGGATGGTGGTCGCCTCGACGAAGGTCGGCACCGGCTTGGAGACGATCTTGTAGCTCGACGGCCACTCCATCGGTTTCGACTGCAGCTCGGTGTTCCAGATCTGGCAGATGCCGGTGTTGTCCCAGCGGATCACGTAGTAGCCGCTCTTGGCGGCCGGCGCGGCGACGGCGGGCGCAGCGATCGAGGCCGCTGCAAGCGCGGCGGCAGCCGCGAGAGTGGTCATGCGACGCATCATCAATCTCCTCAAACGAAACAACGAAACTGGCCCGCGGACGCGGGCCTTCCGGCCCCGCGGCCGGATTACGACCCAAGTCGTGCGACAAAAGCGCGCGCAAAGCAAGGCGCACGTGCCGTCGTTCACAGCGATGTCCGGACGTGGATGACGACATGCTGTCGTCATATGGTCCGGTCCGGGGATGCCGGTGCTCACAGCGTGCAGCGGCCCTGCTGGCGCAGCCGGACCTGAAGCGTGAAGGCATCGTTGAACGTCGGCACCGGATGACTGACGACCTTGTAGCCCGACGGCCACTGTATAGGCTTGAAGGCGAACGCTTCGCTCCAGACTTGGCAGACCCCGGTGTTGTCCCAGCGGATGATGTAGTAGCCGGCGCGTGCCGGCACGGCGGTCACGAGCGCGGCGGCGGCAAGGCCCGCGGCAATACACATTGTGGTGAACCGAGACATCGACAAACTCCGGCAACAAACTGGCCCCAGCCGTGCGGGCCTTGTCGGTGCCGTGTCGATCAATTTGAAGGCAGGGATATTCAGTCCGTGCGACAAATCCGCGCGATCAGGTCTGCGTTGCCGTGGGGGCATGGCGGGACGCTACGAGGCAGGGATCGGCGTGAGCGCGGCGTGCCGGCCGATATCGACACGGCGCGCGCGATGTCGTGCTGATAGACGCCATCGGTGCAGGCGCCGGTCGCAAGGTCGAGCGTGAATGGGAACCAATCGTCGCCGGCCGCCGAATAGGCTTCGCCGAACAGCCGATGGTCTTCGACGCTGACCTTGCGAAAGCCGTCCCATGAGATGCGCGGACTTTGCCAGCGCACGCCTTCGGCGCCGATGGCCATGAAGTCGGTGAGCCCCTGAACCAGCACCAGCCCAAGGGCGTCCAGCGGCACGAGCTGTGTCAGGTCACCCAGCGACGCGGTGACGGACCTGGTCTCGGCGTCGACGATGTTGCCTTGACCGCCCGAGACGACGATGGCCTCGCGACCGTTGGGATGGGCGAGCACGCGATCGTAATCCGTCGAACCGCGGAGAAAGTTGCCGACCCAAGGATCGCCTCCTGGCTCAGACTGCTCCGGCTGGAAGCGTACCACGAGGCCTTCGCGAAATGTCGGGACGTCGCTCTTGGGGAACGAGATCGCGGGCGGCCCATAGGCTGGCAGGCCAGGCAGGATGTCGAAGCGGACGGGCATCGGATGCCGGATGTCTGGGTGACTCAACGTTCGAAAAACGATTGACCGACCTTGCGGCGCCCTGCGCTAGGGCGACGGCGTGTGGCTCAGGCTGGCGAACTCCGCGGGAGGGGCTGCCGCCTCCTGCACCGCAAAGGCGGTCTGATGATCGGCAACGCGGTCGACGACGACCGCCGAGCCGACCATGGTGACGCGTTGCGTGCTGCCGGAATACCAGTCGGTCGGCAACGCGTAATAGGTTTTTCCAGCCGTGGTGGTGAATTCGACCTGATGCGGAATCCCGTTGATCGCGCGGCTCCACGCATTGTTCGGCACCTCCATGACGTGCTTGCCGGGAGCCAGCTCGACCGTGATGTAGCGCCCGGGCGCGAGCGAGGCGACGGTCTTGCCATCGATGTCGATCGTGATCGGGAAGATGCTGACGTTGAATCCCGTCGGGCGCCCGACATGCAGCGTCGCATAGCCGGGCCGTGGCGCCTCCGGCGGCTTGGCCGCCTCGGTCTGAACAGGGACCGATGAGCACCCGGCCGTCAGCGCGATCGCTGCGCCTGCAAGTTGCAAGGACAGAGTCCGCCCCAACGCCGTTTTGAAACAAGCTACCAACATCGAACGATTGCCCCCACCGGGCAATATTCAATCATGAGGTACATCGCGATGACAAGAGGAGCTCGGCAGCTGATGTCGCTCAGAGGCCGTAGGGTGGGCAAAGCAGCCGCCCGCAGGGCGGCAGCGTGCCCACCATCAAGCAGCGAACTCGTCGGTGAGACGGTGGGCACGGCGCCACCGCGATCCCGCGCCTGGAGACAGTTGTGCTGCGCCTTTGCCCACCCTACGCAGCGACGACCGCCGCCACGCCCTCGATTTCGATCAGCATCTTCGGATCGAGCAGCGCGACCACCACGCAGGTGGTCCGGGCCGGATACGGCGTCGGACCGAACGTCTCGGCATGGAGCCGGTTCATGGCCGCGATCCGTAGCGCCGACCAGCAGCACGTTGACCTTGACGAGGTCGCGCATCGCCCCGCTTCGGCGCTCGCGCAAATATTTCCTGAATGTGTGAATTGCTTCACATTCCAGCCGCTCGCTCGGGTGTTCCCATGCTGTTCGCTACTGTTAGGCGGGGGCCGATATGCAAGGGGAGTTCATGGTGCTCATGTAGTGTTGTAAGGGAGAGTTTCATGGCGAACGGATTAGTGGAAGTTCAGCCGGACGTTTCGGATCGGATCGTCGCCCGCGCGATTGGCGAAAAGCTCGCCGTCTTCATCAGCTATCCCACTGAAAATCACAGGATCGCGCAGGAGATCGAGGACGCGCTGCGCAGTTTCGATCGCGACAAGTTCGACATCTTTCTGGACAGCTCACGCATCGACGAGGGCGGCGATCTGACCGGGACGATCGAGAGCGCCCTGGAACGCACCGACTACTTCATCGGCATTGGACCCGGCGCGAGCCGCGGGAATTTCTCCTGGTGCGGCATGGAGCTCGGCTATTTCCTCGCAACCAGACGCGGCAAGAGCCGACGCGTCCTGGCGATCTACAATAGCGACATTCCCGACCTCTTCCACCGCTACAAGAATGTTCGTGTCGTCCCGCTCGAGGAGAAGCACCGCTCCGAACTCGGCGACGAGATCTGTGCAATCGAGGACTCCCATCTTTACGCGTTCTTCTGCGAATTGAGTGAGGAGGTCGGCCGCAGATTCCCGCCGGAGCGTCCGGGGCGCTATTTCGAGGACGCGCGCAAATGGGCGGAAACGAGCACCAGGAGCGTCACCGACGGCTATTTCAACACGCTGCAGGAGCGCGTCAAATCGACCTGGTTTCCGCAGAAGCGGATCGAGGTGCGCACCGATGCGTCGCCGTTCTGGGAGAAAGGCAATCCCACGATACCCGCGCAGGCCATCGTCGTGCTGGAGGCCACCACCTGCGGCGTGCTCAAATACAGCGTGCCGAGAGAGCAGGCCAGCGTCGCCAAGAGTTGGAAGGAGTTCGAGGACATCGTGCGGCAGCAGACCGGCGCGTTGACCTTTCCGGCCATGATCACCGACGTCATCGTCTCGGCGCTGCCAAACAATTCCGAAGCCCTCAACGATCACTCTTTCCTGGCACCGGACGGCAAGAGCTACCGGATCCTGCTGGTCATGCACCGGCTGTATGGCAACGGCAAACGGGAATTCGTCATCAACCTGGTCGAGACGCTGCGGCCGATGTCCGGAGAGGGCAACAGGGAGACCTCGCTGATGACGGCGGCGATCATGCTCGCCTCGAAATACCGGTTCTTGTTTCTCGAGCCGGAGTCGAGGTACGGCCCGGACAAGATCGGTCAGGCGCTCAGGGCCAGCAGCGGGATCGCCATCCGCCAGCTGCTGCGGGACCTCGACCGCGTTCACGCCGAGGCGACCAAGGAAGGCTTTGCCGACGAGACCGCGCTGGTTGCACTGTTCGGTCCGGCGCAGGAATTCGAGGTGCGCGATCTGTTCGAGCGGTTCTGGCCGCCCATGATCGCGATGAAGGAGGCGGCTACGGCGTTGCTGGATGAGCCGACCGACCAGACCCGCGAGCTGTTCCTCGGACGGCATCGGAGCTTCGTCGAGCAGACTCGAGACGTCAACCAGCGCTTCATCTCGCTGTGTCTGGCCCGCTATCAGAGCCTGATCGGAAACTAGCGTTCCGACCAGGCGCGATCGAGAACGGGAGCGCCGGCACCGTACAGCTGCGTCATTCGAGCGAAGCGACTTGTCCGCCATGGCCGAAAGGCTGACGGCGGACGCAATCCGGAGATTCAGCCATGCGCCGGATTGCTTCGTCGCTTCGCTCCTCGCAATGACGGCGCCAGCCACAGCGTCGGATGCGGACCTTATCCGACGATCGCAGCGAGGCCCTCGATCTCGATCAGCATCTTCGAATAGGGCAGCGCTGATACCACGCAGGTGTTGGTCGTAGGGGAGATTGTAGGGTGGGCAAAGCGACGTCTTGCTCCGCTGTCTCGACACACGAGGGAAGAAGCGTGCCCACCATGTCCACCGCGGTGGGCACGCTTCCGCCGCGGCTCTTCGAGCGCGGACGGACGCTTTGCCCACCCTACGGATTCACGATCGTGGCGACACCCTCGATCTCGATCAGCATTGTCGGATCGGGCAGCGCGACCACGACGCAGGTGGTCCGCGCCGGGTAGGGCGCCGGCCCGAACGAAGCGGCATAGAGCCGGTTCATAGTCGCCACGTCCGAGGCGCGCGTCAGCAGCACGTTGACCTTGACGAGATCACGCAAGGCCGCGCCGCCTTCGGTCAGCACGCGGGTGAAGTTGGTGACGACGTTGGCGAACTGCGCCTCGAAATCGTCGGGCAGGTTGCCGTGTGCGTCGAATCCGGGGATGCCGGAGACGAAGAGGAGATCGCCGACACGGGTGCCGAATGACAGCGGCGGGGCGTTGATGTGGGGTGGCGCGGGGATGTGGTGGATGGGCATGGAGCTTCCGTCGAGGGCTTCGTTCAAAGCAAGCTGAAGCGGGTCTGCGGCGATGTGAAGTTGTGGAGCAAACAGCCAAGGTGATCAAACAAAAAAGCCGGGCTTTCGCCCGGCTTTAATGGATGGCCGGGTCAAGCCCGGCCATGACGGTGGAGAGAGTTGAGCAGGGCGCCTCACAACGCCCTGTTGCTCTCCTTCACCTTGTCAGCATCGAGATACACGCTCGATCCCATCTCCTTGAACTTGGCGCTCATCTGGGCCATGCCGTCCTCGATGGTGCCGGAGATGGTCATGCCGACCGTCGCCGGATCGTTCAAGGTCGCGGCGTAGTCGCGGACGTCCTGGGTGATCTTCATCGAGCAGAACTTTGGGCCGCACATCGAGCAGAAATGCGCGACCTTGTGGGCTTCCTTCGGCAGCGTCTCGTCGTGGAAGTGCTTTGCGGTTTCCGGGTCGAGGCCGAGGTTGAACTGGTCGGTCCAGCGGAAGTCGAAGCGGGCGCGGGACAGCGCGTCGTCGCGCAGCTGGGCGGCGGGGTGGCCCTTGGCGAGATCGGAGGCGTGCGCGGCGATCTTGTAGGTGATGACGCCCACCTTGACGTCGTTGCGATCCGGGAGACCCAGATGCTCCTTCGGCGTCACGTAGCACAGCATCGCGCAGCCGAACCAGCCGATCATGGCGGCGCCGATGCCCGAGGTGATGTGGTCGTAGCCCGGCGCGATGTCGGTGGTCAGCGGCCCCAAGGTGTAGAACGGCGCCTCGCCGCATTCCTTGAGCTGTTTGTCCATGTTGATCTTGATCTTGTGCATCGGCACGTGGCCGGGGCCCTCGATCATGACCTGGCATCCCCTAGCCCACGCGATCTTGGTCAGCTCGCCGAGCGTCTCCAGCTCCGCGAATTGCGCGCGGTCGTTGGCATCCGCGATCGAGCCCGGGCGCAGGCCGTCGCCGAGCGAGAACGAGACATCATACTTGCGCATGATGTCGCAGATCTCCTCGAAATGCGTATAGAGGAAGCTCTCCTTGTGATGCGCGAGGCACCACTTGGCCATGATCGAGCCGCCGCGCGACACGATGCCGGTGACGCGGCTCGCGGTGAGGTGGATGTAGGCGAGGCGCACGCCGGCATGGATGGTGAAGTAGTCGACGCCCTGCTCGCACTGCTCGATCAGGGTGTCGCGGTAGAGCTCCCAGGTCAGCGCGACCGGATCGCCGTTGCACTTCTCCAGCGCCTGGTAGATCGGCACGGTGCCGATCGGCACCGGCGAGTTGCGCAGGATCCATTCGCGGGTGGTGTGGATGTTCCGTCCCGTCGAGAGGTCCATCACGGTGTCGGCGCCCCAGCGGATCGCCCACACCATCTTGTCGACTTCCTCCTCGACCGACGAGGTCACCGCCGAGTTGCCGATATTGGCGTTGATCTTGGTCAGGAAGTTGCGGCCGATGATCATCGGCTCCAGCTCGGCATGGTTGATGTTGCAGGGGATGATGGCGCGGCCGCGCGCGATCTCCGAGCGGACGAATTCCGGGGTGATGAAGGCGGGGACCTCGGCGCCAAAACTTTCGCCGTCGGCGAGCGCGGCCTCGGCGCGCTCGAGCTGGACTTTGCGGCCGAGATTCTCGCGCTCGGCGACGTAGATCATCTCCTTGGTGATGATGCCGGCGCGGGCGAATTCGAGCTGGGTGATCTTGTGGCCGTCGAGGCCGCGCAGCGGCTTGTGATGCGCGGTGAAAGCCTTTGCGGCCTTGTCGGCGCCGACATTGCCGTTGTCCTCCGGCTTGATGTCGCGGCCGACATACTCCTCGACACCGCCACGCTCGCGCACCCAGGCGGTGCGGGCGCGCGACAGGCCGGCGTTGACGTCGATCGTCACGGTCGGATCGGTGTAGGGGCCGGAGGTGTCGTAGACCGGCAGATTGGGCTCGCCGGCACCTTCGGAGAGGATGATCTCGCGCAAGGGCACGCGCAGATCGGGTGCAGCGTCGGGCACAGCGTGGATCTTGCGCGAGGAGGGCAGCGGCCCGGTGGTGACGGCGGGCAGCGTGGTGTCGGGATTGGAACGGATGTTCATGGGGTCCTCCTCGTCAATTGTTGTTGTGGGAGTGAATGGGGATCGTCATTGCGAGGAGCACTTGCGACGAAGCAATCCAGACTGCTTCCGCAGACAGATCCCTGGATTGCTTCGCTGCGCTCGCAATGACGGAGAGAGAGCCGGGCATCACGCCATCTCCCTGGTCGCGTCGAGCCAGGCGCGGACGCGCGCGTCGGGGTCGGCGTTCTGGGTGACGTCGCTGACCACGGCGATGGAATCGGCGCCGGCGGCAAAGATTTCGGCGGCCTGCTCCAGCTTGATGCCGCCGATCGCGACCAGCGGAATGTGGCCGGCGCGCTTTTTCCATTCACCGATCTTCGCGATTCCCTGCGGGGCGAAGCGCATCGCCTTCAACGTGGTCGGGAAGATCGGGCCGAGCGCAACATAGTCGGGCTTGGCGGCGAGCGCGGTTTCCAGCTCGGCATCGTCATGGGTGGAGAGGCCGAGCGTGAGGCCGGCTTCCTTGATCGCGGCGATGTCGGCCTCGGCGAGATCCTCCTGGCCGAGATGGACATGCTGGGCGCCGGCGACGATCGCCGCGCGCCAGTAGTCGTTGACGATCAGCTTCGTCGTCGTGCCCTTGGTGATTTCAAGCGCGTCGGTGACGATCTGCAGCGCCTCGCCGTCGTTGAGATCCTTGGCGCGCAGCTGCACCGTGCCGACACCGAGCTTGGTGAGGCGCTCGACCCAGGCGAGGGTGTCGACGACCGGATAGAAGCGATCAGGATACGGCATGCCAGAACGGTGTCCCAACGACAGGGGTGGAGGGCGAGGCGAAATCGCGGGCGTCCATCAGCCCGGCCTCGTAGGCGGTGCGGCCGGCCTCGCAGCCGAGCCTGAAGGCGCGCGCCATCGCGACGGGATCGGCGGCCTTGGCCACGGCGGTGTTGAGCAGCACCGCGTCGTAGCCGAGCTCCAGCGCTTCGGCCGCGTGAGAGGGCGCGCCCAGGCCGGCATCGACCACCAGCGTGACGTCGGGCAGGCGGTCGCGCAGCAGCCTCAAGGCATCGCGGTTGATGATGCCTTTGGCTGAGCCGATCGGCGCCGCCCAGGGCATCACGACCTTGCAGCCGGCGTCGACCAGGCGCGTCGCCACCGAGAGATCCTCGGTACAATACGGAAACACCTCGAAGCCGTCCTTGATCAGGATGGTCGCCGCCTCGACGAGACCGACGACGTCCGGCTGCAGGGTGTCGTTGTCGGCGATCACTTCGAGCTTGATCCAGCTGGTGCCGAACAGTTCGCGCGCGAGCTTCGCGGTGGTGACCGCCTCGCGCACGCTGCGGCAGCCGGCGGTGTTCGGCAGCACCGTCGCCCCGAGCTCGCGGATCAGCGTCCAGAACGCGTCGCCCGACTTGCCGCCCGCGGCCTCACGCCGCAGCGACACGGTGACGATCTCGGAGCCGGAGGCGCGGATCGCATCCTGCATGATCGCGGGCGAGGGATACAGCGCGGTGCCGATCAAGAGGCGCGAGGTGAAGGTCTTGTCGTAGAAAGTGGGCATCATTTGTCTCCGTCATTGCGGACGGTGTTCGCCGCAAATGGAGCTGTCATCCCCGCGCAGGCGGGGATCCAGTATTCCAGAGAAGGTTCGGTCAAGCGCATGGGCCGCGGCGTACTGGATCGCCCGATCAAGTCGGGCGATGACAGCTGTGTTTGTCGTGCTCGCCGTTTCCCATCGTCGTCCCGGCGAACGCCGGGACCCATACCGCGTGATCTCGCGGGGCGGCACGGCGGGAGAGACCGCGTTTCATTACAACAGCCGGTGGCTATGGGTCCCGGCGTGCGCCGGGACGACAGCTGAGTGTGAGGTGGGAGCGAGGGTCTCATGACCATCAACAGCGACCGCATCATCACCCTCCCTGCCGGGGGGTGATGATCTCGATCTCGTCGCCGGCGTTCAGCGCGGTCTCGGACCAGCGGCTCTTCGGCACAACGTCGTAGTTCAGCGCGATCGCAAAATGCGTGCCCTCATAGTCGAGCTCCGACAGCAGCGCGGCGACGCTGGTCGCGCTGATGTCGCGGGCCTCGCCATTGACGGTCACGCGCATCGCATCACCTCGTTGTCGATCTGGCCGCGCTCTACGTAGTTCAGCGTCGCCTGCGCCAGGCTGGGGGCGATCAGGAAGCCGTGGCGATAGAGGCCGTTGACGCGGATCTCGTGCTCGCCGGCAACGGTGATGCGGGGCAGATTGTCGGGATAGGCCGGCCGCAGGCCGGAGCCGAATTCGAGGATGCGGGCCTCGCCGAACGCCGGATGCACCGAATAGGCGGCGCCCAACAGCTCAAGCGCCGAGCGCAAGCTGATGCCGGTGTCCTCGGCCTCGAGCGAGGTCGCGCCCAGCATGAACAGATTGTCGGCGCGGGGGATCAGATACAGCGGCCAGCGCGGATGCATCAGGCGGACGGGGCGGGCGAGGCTGACTTCCGATGTCTCGATCAGGATCATCTCGCCCTTGACGCCGCGCAAGCTGGGCTCGACGTCGCGCGCCTCGAGCCCGCGGCAGTCGATCACGAGGCCGTCGAGATCCGAAGCCTTCACGTCGCTGTTGAACAGCACGCGGCCGCCGGCCTCGATGATGCGCTGATGCAGCTTCGGCAGCACGCGGCGCGGCTCGACATGGCCCTCGGCCGGATAGAACAGGCCCTCGCGGAAACGTCCTTCCAGCGACGGCTCGAGCGCGGCGAGCGCGGCCGCATCGAGCCGCTGATAGTCGGAGGTCCGCCGTGCGAACCGATCGTAGTCGGCGCGGTCGCGCGCATGCGCGATCACCAGCGAGCCGTTGAACGGCGTGTCCGGCAGCTCGCGGCGCCAGATCTCGAGCGAGGCCAGCCCAAGCCGGCTGATGACGGGCTCGGCGACCTCGCTCTCGCAATAGGGCGCCAGCATGCCGCCGGCCCAATGGCTGGTGGAGAGAATGAGATCGGCGTCGCTGCGCTCGTGCAGGGTCACGGCATGGCCGGCCCGCGCGAACAGCAAGGCCTGCCAGGCCCCGGCAATGCCGGCGCCGATGATGGATACGGGGCGATCCCCGCGATTCGTGGTTGTCTGCTGCATCCCTGTCCCTTCGCCGGCATGACCCGGATCAGGTTCAAAGGGTCACCGCACATCGCTGCGGTATCTCAGCTCCCCTCGGAGCTCCCCTCGGAACGCTCTTAAAATAGACCGATATGCCCCGGTGTCAACGGAGTGTCACGGAAAGACAATGCCGATGACCCTGGGAACCAATTGGCGTCAGTGCGCCCGCGCGTGGCGGCCGGTTGCAATCTTCGGCGTGATGTCGAGCGGGGCGTTCGCCCGGTCGGCCCGGCCGACGGGCCGCGCGTCGGCGAGCCGCTGCCGCTTGGTCTCCTCGTAATACCCCCTGGCGAAATAGTGCACGGTGCGATCGTGGTCGCCGTGGGCGGCCCGGTAGGCGCCGGCGAGATAGCGCACGCCATAGGTGAGGTTGGTGTTGGGGTCGTGCAGGCCCTGTGCGTCGCCGGTGTAGCCGAGGCCGCGCGCGGTGCCGAGCTTGATCTGCATCAGCCCGATGCAGCCGCAGCTGCCGACGAGGTCCTTCTGATATTTGCTCTCGCGCACGATCACGCGGTGGATCAGCGATTCCGGAATGTTGTTGGCGGCGGCGTGGACCGCGACCAGCGCATCGATGTGCGGATGGCCGGTGTTCATGTGCTTCGGCTTGGCCTCGGCCGCTCGTCGCTCGCCGTCGTGGGTGTCGGCGGCGGGCGCATCGCTCGGCGCCGCCTCGATGTCCGCCGGCTGCGCGGTGGCATTCGCATCCACGGGCCGCGAGGGGTCGGCGCCGCTCACGGCCTCGATCGCCTCGGCCTCGCGCGCAGCCTTGGTGACGGCGCTGCGGGCGGCGAATTCCTTGACGGTGTCACTATGGACATGGGCGAGCTTCAGGGCAGGACCGGGCTTTGCGGCCGATTTGCCGGATTTCGTCTTGGCCGCCGCGCTCTCCGATGCCGTGCCGGGATCCTCAGCTCCCATGGCGAGCGGCAGGTGGCCGGTCATCGCAAGGCCTGCGATGCAGGCCGTCAGCACAAGACGTCTCATGTGTCAGGATCCCCCGGGAACCACGCGCGCATGCCAAGCAGCCCCCCGGCATGCGTTCACAGTTTACGCACCGTAATTGGTGCAAACGCCGGGCGATAATATGGCGGAAATGGGGCGACGGACGCCGTGCGACCACGGGTAGGGCATCGGTTTACCCCGAATTATACCGGGCATGATTGGCTGGCCGAGGTCTCCAGTCAGGTCCATGCCGCGATGACGCTCTCCGTCACCCACACCGAAGTGAGCGCCCGGCCGGCGCACGGGTTGCTGCCGCTGTGGGTCGGTGCCGGCGTCTATGCGCTGCTGCTGATCGCCGGCAACCGGCTGCTCAACGATCCCGACACGCTGTGGCAGATCACGGTGGGGCAATGGATCATCGATCACCGCGCGGTGCCGGAGGTCGACGTCTATTCGTTCACGATGCGCGGTGCGCCGTGGATGTCGACGCAGTGGCTTGCCCAGGTCGCCTATGCCGGGGCCCATGCGCTGGCTGGCTGGACCGGACCGGTGGTGCTGGCGGCGTCTGCGATCGCGCTGGCCTTCGCGCTGTTCGCGCGGCTGTTCGGCCGGCACCTGCGCGACAGTACGACGCTGGTGTTCGTGGTCGCGGCATTCCTGCTTTGCCTGCCGCATCTGCTGGCGCGGCCGCACGCGCTGGCCTTCCCGGTCCTGGTGGCCTGGATCGCGGGGCTGATCGATGCCGCCGATCGCAAGGACGCGCCGCGGCCTGCGCTCGTGCTGCTGGTCTCATTGTGGGCCAATCTGCACGGCGGTTTCGTGTTCGGCCTGTTCTTTATCGCGCCGGCGGCGCTCGATGCGCTGGTGAATGCCGAGCCGTCGGCACGCCGCGTCCTGGCGCTGCGCTGGGCGATGTTCGCCGGTCTCGCGCTGCTTGCCAGCTGCTGTACGCCCTATGGCTGGAACGCGCTGCTCGCCTCGCAGAAGATCCTGTCGCTGGGGCAGGCGCTGCCGCTGATCGTCGAATGGAAGGCGGCCGACTTCCAGAGCCTCGGCCCGTTCGAGATCTGCCTGCTGCTCGCGATCGGCTTTGCGCTGTTCCACGGCATCAGGCTGCCGCCGGTGCGCATCCTGATGCTGCTTGGCCTCCTGCACATGGCGCTGGCGCAGGCGCGGGCCGCCGAGATCCTCGCGCTGGTCGGTCCGCTGGTGATCGCCGCGCCCCTGGGGCGGCAGATCGGCACGCAGCCGGTGGATCCTGCGGCCGGCACCTTCCGCGCATTGATGATATCGGCTGTCGTGCTGGCGCTCGGCGCCGGCACGCTCGCATCGGTGTCGCTCCTCAACTTCGCGCCGAACCTGCGCGGCACGCCGGTGGCGGCCGTGACCGAGCTCAAGAAGCTCAACCTGACGCGCGTCCTCAATGACTATGATTTCGGCGGCTACCTGATCTCGACCGGTGTGGCGCCGTTCATCGACGGCCGCACCGAGCTCTATGGCGAGAAGTTCTTCGTCGACCACAACGCCGCGTCGGGGCTGATGGAGCCCGACAATCTGTTCCAGCTTCTGAAGGACTATGACATCGAGGCGACACTGCTGCGGACGCAGAGCGCGGCCACCAAGCTGCTCGATCATATCGACGGCTGGCAGAAGGTCTATTCGGACGACATCGCCACGATCCATCTGCGCAAGACCGGTGCCGGCCATACGACGGAACCGGCGTTGGATCCTCGCAGCAATTAACTCAAAGTTGCCGAGCGCCCACCCGCTCCCCGGGGCGCCTCAAGTGACACTCATTTTTATCTCGAAGCGCTCGGACTGCGCACGTCGTGTCGCACGTGACAACGCGGCGCGTGCAAACGCGTCGCCATGCAGCTATGATCGCAACTGTCAGTTCGACAGCATGCCTGACTCATTCAAAAAACGAACGGAGAGGGAGCGCGTCATGGCCTCGAAGGCAACCGACATTCTATCTGCCGTCAACGACACGGCCGACGACACGGTACAGGCTTCGGTTCGCGTGCTGGACCTGCCGCGCAACAATCCCTGCGCCCAATGCGGCGAGGCGATCGCGTTGCCGGCATGGGTCGAGGCCGGCGAACGGCGGAAGTCCTACTTGTGGCACTGTCGCATGTGCGACTATCGATTCGAGACCATCGCTTTCTATGCCGAGCCCATCGATCGCGACGATGCGCTGGCCGCGTAGTTGATGCGTTGGGGTAGTACAAGCCCGCCGCTTCCCCCGATAAGCTGACGAGAGCACGGATTTCTCGCAGATCGATGCGAACTGTTGCGGCGGTGACGGTAGGCTCCCTCTGCCCGTTCTTACGGGGCCGCGACGAGCTTCGCTCGCGCCGTGAGGGGGTTGGAGGGGCAGACGCGCGATCGGTGTCAGGGGTTAGACCTGTACCCCCTCCACCCGGATTGCATCTGGCGATGCAATCCGACCTCTCCCCGCGAGCGGCACGGCGATCGCATATGACGATCTAGGTTTTGCGTCCAGCTCTCTTCGCGCCGTCATGGCCGGGCTTGTCCCGGCCATCCACGTCTTTGTTTGATCGAGAAAGGAAGTCGTGGGTGCCCGGGTCAAGCCCGGGCATGACGCGGTAACTAATTGGTAGGCTTGGTCGCCGCGACCGCCCCATCGCGATCATATGCGATCGCCGTGCCGCAAGCGGGGAGAGGTGAACACTGAGCGAGCCGTAGGAGTCGTGCTTAAGCGCGCATGGCTCAATGGACAATACCTGCTCGGCAATTCCTCTGTGAGGTTGCGCTCTCCCGGTTGAGCTTGAGGCTGTAATGGCCGTACCGGACATACGCACTCGGAACTGTCACACGGTAACAGTATCGCACCGCACCGGGGCAGCTTGTCGCGCAACAGACGGAAATCGCAGGTTCCTGCGGAACACTGACTGGCCATTGCAGTTCTCTCGTCACCATTCACTGAGAGGAGACACCCCATGTTGATGAAGACTGTTGCGGCCGGCCTCGCCGGTTCCCTGCTGCTCGCGACCGCGGCGTTTGCTGCGGAGAGCACCACCACGACCACCAGCACCACGACCCGTGCCGACACCACGGCGGCGTCCTATAAGGGTGACTGGCGCAGCTCGAAGCTGGTTGGCGTGAAGGTCTACAACAACAACAACGAGAATGTCGGCTCGATCGACGATCTGCTGGTCGACAAGAGCGGTGCTGTCAAGGGTATCGTGATCGGCGTCGGCGGCTTCCTCGGAATGGGCGAGCACCTCGTGGCCGTGTCGTTCGATCAGATCAAGTTCTCGGATCAGCCGGTGCCGTCGAACACCGCCTCGAACGCTCCGGCTACGGGCACGACCTCGTCAACCACTCCGCCGGCCCCGACCACGACCGGTGCTGCGACGGGCACCTCGTCGTCGATGAGCTCCTCGACGAACCGCTGGTATCCCGACCACGCCATGATCAACGCCAGCAAGGATCAGCTGAAGTCCATGCCCGAGTTCAAATATTCGGAGTAATACGCGACTGATCGCCAACTGATCGATGTCATCGCGGCGCGCCCGGTTTGACCGGGCGCGTTCGCGCGTCACGCCGCCGGGCGCAGGCTTCTCTGGATCAGGGGCAGCTCGATCCGCGCGACGAGACCGCACGGCTTGCGATCGTGCAAAGATAGCTCGCCGCCGTGGGCCTGAACGATCGCCTTCGCAATCGACAGTCCGAGTCCGAAGCCGGTCGCCTCGTCCATGTTGCGGGCGTGGTCACCTCGCACGAATGGCTCAAGCATGTCGGGCTTGAGTGCGTCGGCGATGCCCGGTCCGTTATCCTCGACGTCGATCGTCAGCCGCCTCGTCGATAGGGTCAGCCGGACCACGGTTTCGGTGCCGTATTTCACCGCGTTCTCGACCAGATTTGTGAGCGAGCGCATCAGGTCTTCGGGCCGCGCGGTCGTCATCGCATGCGCCGGGCCGACATAGGTGACGTTGTGACCGACATCGGAGAACTGATCGGCGACGAGCTGCAGGATGCTGGCGATGTCGACGAGCGTCATCGGCTCGAGCTTGCGGCCGTTGCGCAGGAACGACAGCACCGAGCCCAGCATCGTATGCATCTGGTCGAGGTCGGCGAGCATGCGGCTGCGCTGCAGTTCGTCCTCCACGAACTCGCAGCGCAGCCGCATGCGCGTGAGTGGCGTGCGCAGGTCGTGGCTGATGGCCGCCAGCATCTTGGTCCGGTCGTTGATCAAGGCCGTGATGCGCTGGTGCATCCGGTTGAGGGCGCGCGCCAGTGAGCGGATCTCCTCGGGCCCGCGCTCGGGGAGGGCGGGCCCCTCGCCGTCGAGGCTGAAGCTCTCGGCCGCCTTTGCAAAGCTCGACAATGGCGATGTCAGCGCGCGTGCGGCCCACAGGCCGAGCAACGTCGTGCTGATCAGTGCGAACATGATCGTCGTCAGCCAGGGGGCGCCCCAGAACGGCGGCCGGTGCGGCCGGTCAGGCGCTCTGGCCGAGATTATGTCGCCATCAGGCAGCACGAAAATGATCCGACGCGCCCCCGATCCCGGCGGTGGCATGAGGATCCGATAGCCGGGGCCGAGGCCGCGATAGCCGCCAGGCCCGGGGGGCGCTATCTCGTTAGCGCCACGAGACCTGAAGTCCTGCTCGTCCGCGCTGAGCCCGGCTTCGGCACCCGCCTGGGCACCCGGCTGCGGAGGAGGCCGTTCCGCTTCAGCGGGCAGCGGCCCGGAATGAGGCTTGATGTCGAACTCGGGGTAGGCGCGCCCGATGTCGGCCATCAGGTGCGGCCGGTCGTCCGAAGCCGCGCGTCCGAGGACGTGGACGACCGTTGCGAGCTGGAACGGACCTGCCTCGTTCTCGCCCGCCGGCTGCTCGGCACGATGGATCAGGAACGTCGCGGTGATGATGGCATGAAGTGCGACGATGGAAATGGCCACCAGCGCCGTGATCTGGCCGCGGATTCCTTTCAGGTTGAGAAAGCCGAACGACGTCATGACGCAGCCACCCGATCCGACCGGTCAATGGCCCTGCGGGCCGGTCACCACCTCGACGACAGGCGTGAACATGTAGCCGCCGGAACGCACCGTCTTGATGATCGTGGCCTCCTGCAGATCCGGCTCGATCTTGCGGCGGATGCGGCTCACCAGGACGTCGATGGAGCGCTCGAACGAGCCGGCGCTTCGCCCCTGCGTGAGGTCGAGCAGGCTGTCGCGCGACAGCACACGACCGGGCCGCTCGCAGAAGGTGCGCAGCAGATCGAACTCGGCGCTGGTCATCGCGACGCGCGCGCCTTCGGGATTGCGTAATTCGCGCTGCCGGAAATCGATCTTCCAGCCGAGGAAGGACAGCGCGGACGCACCCTCCGTTGCGCTGGCGGTCATCGCCGCGGCCTGCCGGCGTAGCACCGCATTGATGCGCGCAAGAAGCTCGCGCGGATTGAACGGCTTCGGCAGATAGTCGTCGGCGCCCATCTCAAGCCCGAGAATACGGTCGACGTCCTCGCCGCGCGCGGTCAGCATGATGATGGGCACCTGCGATTCCGCACGCAGCTTGCGGCACAGCGTCAGCCCGTCTTCGCCGGGCAGCATCACGTCGAGGATCAGGAGATCGACGCGGTGATCGCCCATGATGCGGGTCATCTCGCGGCCATCGGTCGCGGTGGTTACGTTGCAGGCATTGTTGCGCAGATATTTCGCGATGAGCGTCCGCGTTTCGCGGTCGTCCTCGACGACAAGGATGTGTGGTTGTGTCTGGGCCATACCGACAAGTGACCTAGAATCGCGGCGTTTTGCGAAGAATTTTGTTACTGAATGTTTCCTGCCGGCAACGTCCGGGAAGGCCTGGAAACCGTCTAGGCACGTGTTGCGGCTTTCGTGTGGGCGCGTCAAGCCTGACGCGGACGGAGGGAGAGGCGACCTCGGCTTCGCCTACACCAGACTACCTAGGCACTACCGGTTTTGTCGCACGACACTGGTCGTGAGTGCGCCCTCTCCCCTTGCGGGAGAGGGCATGAAGGACCGAGCGGCATACTCGCTTGGGTGAGGGGTATCTCTCCACGAGCGTGGTCCGCGGAGAGATACCCCTCACCGGAGCGAGCAAGCGGATGGGCTGGCGATGCCCTCTCCCGCAAGGGGAGAGGGCACTGTATCGGGCAGTCTTGCTGCGGCAAATGAAAGCGCGCCGAGGCTCAGTTCGACTTGACCAGCGGGCAGCCGCCCTTGTCGAGCGGACGGAAGGCCTCGTCGCCCGGCACGGTGGCGATCAGCTTGTAGAGGTCCCAATCGCCTTTCGATTCCTCGGGCTTCTTGACCTCGAACAGATACATGTCGTGCACCATGCGGCCGTCGATCCGGATCTTGCCGTTCTTGGCGAAGAAGTCGTTGACCGGTGTCGCGCGCATCTGCTCCATCACCTTGGGGGCCTCGTCGGTGCCGATGGCCTCGATCGCCTTCAGGTAATGCATGGTCGCGGAGTAGAGCCCGGCCTGGATCATGGTGGGCATGTGCCCGACCTTCTCGTTGAAGCGCTTGGAGAAGGCGCGGGTCTCGTCGTTCATGTCCCAATAGAACGCGTCGGTGACGGTCAGGCCGGAGGTCGACTTGATGCCGAGCGAATGCACGTCGGTGATCTCCATCAGCAGCGCGATCATCTTCTGGCCGCTCTGGGCGAGGCCGAATTCGGCGGCCTGCTTGAGCGCGTTCTGGGTGTCGCCGCCCGCATTGGCGAGGCCGACGACCTTGGCTTTCGAGGCCTGCGCCTGCAGCACGAAGGACGAGAAGTCCGAGGAGTTCAGCGGGTGGCGCACCTCGCCGAGTACCTTGCCGCCGCTCTCCTTCACGACATTGGCGGCGTCGCGCTGCAACGCCTGGCCGAACGCGTAGTCCGCCGTGATGAAGAACCAGGTGTCTTCGCCGCGCTTCACCATCGCCTTGCCGGCGACGTTGGACAGCGCGTAGGTGTCGTAGGTCCAGTGCACCGTGTTGGGCGAGCATTGCGCGCCGGTGATGTCCGAGGAGCCGCCTCCGGAATTGATGTGGATCCTGTTCTTCTCGCGCGTCAGCGCCGAAATCGGCAGCGCCACCGATGAGGTCGGCACGTCGAAGATCGCATCGACCTTCTCGTTGTCGTACCAGTTGCGCGCGATGTTGACCCCGACGTCGGGCTTGTTCTGGTGGTCGGCCGAGACCACCTCGACCTTCTTGTCCTTGACTTTGCCGCCGTAATCCTCGACCGCCATCTGCACGGCCACCAGCGAGCCCTTTCCGGTGGCATCCGCATAGAGGCTGGACATGTCGGTCAGCACGCCGATCTTGACGACGTCATCGGAAATCGTCTGCGCCTGAGCGGTTCCGCCGATGGCCGCGAGCGCAATTGCTGCAGCGAGGGCTTGCGCCGAAGGTCTCATGTTTCTCACCCGAGATTGTTGTCGTTGGTGTGGGCAGTTCTATCCACCCTTGCGCATCCTGCAAAGCGGGACGGCGCATGGGACGGTTGCACAGCGGCGGATTACAGGCCCGGCAGCGTGTTGACCCTGACCGTCATGGTGCCCTCGGCCGAGGCGATCACGCGCAGCACGCTGGCGTCGAAGGCGATGTCGGTCAGGGTCAGGTTGTTGACGTCGGTATCGACGCGGATGCCGTTCTCGTTCTTCTGCAGCTCGGCGATCGCGGCGGCGATCTTCTCGCGCACATTGTCGGAGAACGGCTTGAGGTCGATCACCGACCGCTCCAGCAGTGCGCGCTGCAGATGCGGCACCGCGGCGCGGGCAGCGGCGCCGAGCAGGCCGAAGGCCGCGTCCGATTCGACCGCGAGCTGCAGATCGGCAAGGCGTAAAATCTGCTGCGCCTGGTCGACCACGGGGCGTCCCCAGATGTGCACGGTCGCCTCGGCGCCGAGGCCGAAGAAGCTTTCCTTCTCCTTGCCTTTGACCTGCAGCGAGATCAGCAGCCGGTTGCCCGAGGGGACGACGGTGGCATGCTTGACGGTGACCGCGACCGGGCCGGAGCCATCCTCCGGGAAGGTCCGCCCTGCGAGCTGCGAGTCGACGAGCTTGTTGAGCTCGGTGAAGGGGATATCGATCGGAACCGCGACGCTGATGCCGCCCGCGGTGGGCGGGACGATCGTGATCTTCTCGGGGAAGGGGCATTCCGGCTTGGTCTCTGCCGGCGTGACCCGGGTCTCCGCCTCGATGCCGACCGTCACCGTCGCTGTATTGGCGTCGATCACAGGCTGCGCCGCCAGCGCTCGGGTCGGCTTCATCTCGAGCCACACGGCCGGCAGCCCCGGGGCGGTGCCCTGCAGCGGCACCGAGCGGCAGGCGCGGGCCCATTGCGCCTGCGCGTTGCGCCTCAGGGTGGGGTCCTTGCGAAGCCTGTCGCTCAGCGCGTTCAACTGGTCGCCGACCGTCTTGTCGATGACGGGCTTCATCTGCGCGGGCACGTTGACCCGGGCCCCGGCCACCGTCAACGCGGTGTCGCCGAGGTTGACCTGGGCGGCAAAGTTCGGCTCGAGATACCAGGATGCCGCCAGACGGGGCCGCATCGCGATGACGATGTTGCCCTTGATGTCGGCCGTGGCGTTCAGGTTCTTGATGTTGATGCCGCCGATCTGCTTGGCGGCATCCGATCCGAGCAGGCCGCCGATGGCGTCGCCGAGGGCGCCGGTCGCCTTCGCCGACAGCGAGCCGGTGACGTTCAGCCGGCCCGAGATCGGCGTCGCCAGCGACAGCGTGTCCTGCGCGCCGGTCGCGGCGATGGCGCCGCGCGAGACGGTCCAGCCGATGTCGGCGTTCTGCAGCACTTGCGCGGCCGGATTGTCGGCCTTGCCGGAGAAGTTGCGCGGCGTGGCCTTTTCAGCAGCGTCGCGGATCGCGCCGAGCGAGATCGAGACCGGCGCCATGATGATCGAATTGCGCGTCGCCGGGGGCAGCGGGGTCAACTGAGCGAGCGGCGGCGCCGGCGTCTTGCCGGTGAAGAGAAACAGTTCCGCGGCAATGACGCCGACGAGGACGAGGGCTGCCAATCCGGTGGCGCCGATCAGGATCATCCGGAGCCGGAGCGGTGACGGCCGCGGTGGTCGCTGCGATTTCGGAGCGAGCGGATGCGGCTTGCTCTGCCAGTCTGGTCGCGGCGTCGGAAGCTTCATGTCGGGTCCACGGACTCCAGCTGCCGCGATGCCGGCTCACTCCGGCAGCGGCGATCGCGGTTAATACAAGATTGCCGAGTTTACAGGGCCGGACGGTGGCGCGCCAGGGCGGCCGGCTCAACCGCCGGCCTTCAATCGGCCGTGATGGTGAACAGCCGAACGCGCGCAAAGAAGTGACCGCCGGACTGGTGGCCGCGGCGGTCAAGTTAGGGAGGAACGGGAAGGAGCAGGGGTGGCAGCGATGCGCCGGTCAGCGCGTCACGCGGCCGAGATCGGCGCGGCGCTCCATCGGCAGCACGATCACCTTGGCGCCGACGTTGACGCGGGAATAGAGGTCGATCACGTCCTGATTGGTCAGGCGGATGCAGCCCGACGACACATGCGTGCCGATCGTCTCGGGCGCGTTGGTGCCGTGAATGCGATAGACGGTGCCGCCGAGATACATCGCGCGGGCGCCGAGCGGATTGCCGGGGCCGCCGGCCATGTGGCGCGGCAGATAGGGCTGCCGCGCGATCATCTCCGGCGGCGGCGTCCAGTCCGGCCACTCGGCCTTCTTGGTGACCGACTGCGTGCCCGACCAGGTGAAGCCGTCGCGGCCGACGCCGATGCCGTAGCGCATCGCCTGGCCGCTGCCGAGCACGTAGTACAAATACTTGTTGGGTGTGTCGATCACGACCGTGCCGGGCGCTTCGCGGGTCGCGTAGCTCACGACCTGGCGGCGCAGGCGCGCGGGCAACTCATAGGCGCTCGCCTCGTCCTCGCGCGGATTGATCATCTGCGGCGCCGATGCCGGCGGCTCATAGGTTGCGATCGGCGGTAGCAGGAACGGGAAGGGCAGCGGCGCCGGGGAAGCCGCCTGTGTCGGCGTTGCAGCCATGACCGCGCTGACAACCAGCGCGCCGAGGACAATATTGGAGCGTGAACGGACTCGGCCTGACGTGAACATGGACGTCCCCTTGCTTGATCGCTCGTCTGCCGCTGCCGTTGTTTCGGCCAGCGAGCTTGAAATCAGTCGCCTGTCATCATTGTCTTTGGCGCTTCGACCCGCGCCTGATGCTGCAACTCATAAGGGAGAAAAGTTTCGTTGCGTTTGCGCGCTGCAGGCAAAACGGTTTCGTCGGCTTAACCGTTTGTTTCATGACGGTTTCACGACACTCCACGCGCCGGACGGCGACAGATCGCGGGGAAAACGGCGGCGAGGGACAAAAAGAGCCTTCGACAGTTCGATGACGTCACACGCCTGAAATATCAATGTCGGAATTTGCAGGCGTTCAGAATCGCTTCAACTTTCCGGATCGCCTTATGCGGATCTTAATCGCAACTGACGCCTGGCACCCGCAGGTCAACGGCGTGGTGCGCACGCTCACCTCGCTGGCCCGAGCTGCGTCTACGCTCGGCGCCGAGATCACCTTCCTCACGCCGGAAGGCTTCCCGTCGTTCGCGGTGCCGACCTATCCGGGCCTGCGGCTCGCGATCACCAACGGCTCCGAGATCGCGCGCCGCATCGAGGCGGCGGCGCCCGATGCGATCCACATCGCGACCGAAGGCACGATCGGCTGGGCGGTGCGGCGCTACTGCCTGCGCCATGGCCTTCCGTTCACGACGTCCTACACGACGCGCTTTCCGGAATATGTCTCGGTGCGCACCGGCATTCCCGATGCGGTCGGCTACTGGGTGATGCGCCGCTTCCACGATGCGGCGGCGATGACCATGGTCGCGACCAATTCGTTGAAGCAGGAGCTTGGTCGCCGCGGCTTCAAGCGGCTCGGCTTCTGGACCCGTGGCGTCGACACCCAGCTGTTCAATCCGGACGAGCCGGCTGCGCTGGATCTGCCGCGCCCGGTGTTCATGACGGTCGGCCGCGTGGCGGTCGAGAAGAACCTCGAAGCGTTTCTGTCGCTCGATCTGCCGGGTTCGAAGGTCGTGGTCGGCAATGGTCCGCAGAAGGCCGAGCTGGAGCGCCGCTTTCCGGCTGCGCATTTTCTCGGCGAGAAGACGGGCAGGGACCTGACCGCGCACATGGCCGCGGCCGACGTCTTCGTGTTTCCGAGCCTGACCGACACCTTCGGCGTGGTGCAGCTGGAGTCGCTCGCCTGCGGCACGCCCGTCGCGGCGTTTCCGGTCACCGGGCCGCTCGACGTCATCGCCGATCATCCGATCGGCGCGATCGACTGGGATCTGCGCGCGGCGTGCCTCAAGGCGCTGACGATGTCGCGCGAGACCTGCCGGACGTTCGCGCTCGACCGCTCCTGGGAGAACAGCGCGCGCCAGTTTATCGGCAACCTCGCCGTGCTGCAGCCGTCTCGTGTCATGCGTCCCACGCCGGTGCTGGCCGGTCGGAGCGCGGTGCGCGGCTGACGGCTGACTTCGCGTCACCACATCAATTCCAAAGCAAAGTGAGATGTAACGATGGCAGAAACCATGAAGCTCGACGGTGCGCGGGAGCTCGATTTCGACCGCGAGCAGGTCGAGCAGGCGTATGACCGCTGGGCCCCGATCTACGACCTGGTGTTTGGCGGCGTGTTCGAGAAGGGCCGTCAGGCCGCGATCAGCGCCACCAACAAGCTCGGTGGGCGCGTGCTCGAGGTCGGCGTCGGCACCGGCATCTCGCTGCCGCTCTATGCGCCGCACGTCCGGGTGTTCGGCACCGACATCTCCGAAGCGATGCTCGGCAAGGCGATGCGGCGCGTCGCCGACCAGCGGCTGAAGAACGTCGAGGGCCTTGCGGTGATGGACGCCGAGAATCTCGAATTCCCCGACGATTCGTTCGATGTCGTGATGGCGCAATATGTCGTCACCGCCGTGCCGAACCCGGAGGTCGCGCTCGACGAGTTCGCCCGCGTGCTGCGCCCCGGCGGCGAGCTGATCATCCTGACCCGCGTCAGCGCCGACGACGGCCTGCGCCGCGTCATCGAGCAGGCGCTGCAGCCGGTGGTGCGCCGGCTCGGCTTCCGCACCGCCGAGTTCGGCTGGTCGCGCTATCTGCGCTGGCTCGCGGGCGCGCATACGATGCAGCTCGCCGAGCGCCGGCTGATCCCGCCGCTGGGACATTTCTCGCTGGTCCGGTTCCGCAAGCTGGAGCGTGCAGCCGCGGCTTGAAGCCGCGGCTGCCGCCCTCCCTGCCGCTGCTGCGGCCTTCCCCGTAGTTTCCAATGTTTCGCGTCCGATCGTGTGACATCTTGATGATGTCACACGATCTACATCTAGTCCCTGTACACGCCTTGCAACCCATTCCTCGGAGCAACCATGATGAAACATTTCCTGGAGCAGCTGCGTATCCAGCGCTGGGACGACCACCGCTACTATCACCACAGCCGCATCAACCAGAGCCTCCATTTCGTCAGCGCGCTCAGCTTCATGATCGCCTATGCGATGATGGTGTTCGATCCGCTGATCTCGGCGCTGATCGGCTGGCTGGTCTCGATGACCTCGCGCCAGGCCGGGCACTTCTTCTTCGAGCCGAAGGGCTACGATCACGTCAACCATGCGACGCATGAGCACAAGGAAGAGATCAAGGTCGGCTACAACCTGCAGCGCAAGGTCGTGCTGATGTCGATCTGGGCCGCGGCGCCCGTCGTGCTCTATCTGCAGCCGACCGTCTTCGGTCTGCTGACGCCGTGGACGTCCGTGATGGATTTCGTCCGCGAGACCGCCAAGCTGTGGCTCGTGATCGGCATCGGCGGACTCGTGTTCCGGACCGTGCAGCTGTTCTTCATCCGCGACGTCGAGACCGGCCTCGTCTGGATGACCAAGATCCTCACCGACCCGTTCAACGACTTCATGCAGTACCGCGCGGCGCCGCTCGCGCTGCTCCGCGGCGAGCTGATCGATCCCGGCCTGCACCTGATGGGCGAGAGCCTCGAGGAACAGCACGCCTGAGCCGGACGATAAAGTCAGACTTTGTGCGATGCCCGGGCTGGTCCCGGGCATCGGTGTTTGCGGGGAACTCGTCGATGTCAAACGCAGGCGATTGCCGCAGCGGCCGTGCGCTCGCTCTCCCGCTTGTGGGCAGGGCTATTGCATATGACGATCCAACTTTGAGTTCGGCTCCCTCCACACCGTCATGGCCGGGCTCCGTCCCGGCCATCCACGTCGTTCGGCATCCTGGGAAGGACGTGGATGCCCGGGACGGAGCCCGGGCATGACGACGTGGAGGCAGCGTAGCGAAACGACTCAGATCTTCATATGCGATAGCCCTGCGCTTGTGGGGGAGGGCCGGGGAGGGGGGCGGCTTGCTCCGCTTGTGGCGGTGACGCTCCGCGCTGCCATGACCCCCACCCGTCGGGCTCTGCGAGCCCGCCGACCTCCCCCGCGAGCGGGGGAGGTGGTCACCTCATGCGCGCCCGAACTTGGTGCGAAGCATCTCTTTCAGGATCTGGCGCTTGATCGCCTTGTTGGTCAGCGTGCCGTCGTTCCACCACCAGCCGTCCTGCTTCATCTTGTCAGCGGCCGTGACGAAGCGCTTGGTCACCTCGACGAAATCGGCATCGGTGTAGTTGAGGCTGAAGATGAAGCGGCCGGTGCCGACCCAGCTCAGCGCCAGTCCCTCGGCGCGCAGGTAGTACTGCAGCATCCAGTTGTAGCGCGAGGGCACGGTGTACTCGACCATCCAGATCGACTGCAGATTGGACACGCGTACCGGCAGGTCGCGCTCGGTCAGCATGGCGTTGAGTTCGCCGGCGCGGCCGTTCCAGGTCTCGTCGACGCCGTCATAGATCGCTGTGAAATTCGGACTCTCGAGCCGGCTCAGGAATTCGTCCATCGCCGTCATCACGTAGGGATGCGAGTTGAAGGTGCCGCGGGCGAAGCAGACGTCGGCCGGCCGGTCGTCGCGGAAGCGGCGCATGAATTCCGCCTTGCCGCAGACCACGCCGATCGGCAGGCCGCCGCCGAGGCTCTTGCCGTAGGTCACCATGTCGGCCTTGACGCCAAAGTACTCCTGGGCGCCGCCCGGCGCGAGCCGGAAGCCGAGGAACACCTCGTCGAACAGCAGCACGAGGCCGCGCTCGCTGCAGACCTCGCGCAGCTGCTTCAGCCACGCGGTGTAGGCCGCGCGATCGTAGCCACCCTTGCGCGAGGAATCGACCAGCGCGGAATCGCCGGGCGCATTACCGTTCGGATGCAGCGCCTGCAGCGGGTTGACCAGCACGCAGGCGATGTCGCGCCGCGTGCGCAGGACGTGCAAGGTGCGCTCGGACATCTCGGCCAGCGTGTAGGTCTCGTGCGGGGCGATCGGGTTGCCGACGCCGGGCTGCACGTCGCCCCACCAGCCGTGATAGGCGCCGGCGAAGCGCACCAGATGGCTCTTGCCGGTGTGGTAGCGGGCGAGCCGCACCGCCTGCATCACCGCTTCGGTGCCGGACATGTGGAACGAGACCTCGTCCATGCCGGACAGCTCGGTCAGGCGCTTGACGTTGTCGGCCACCACGGGGTGGTAGAGGCCGAGCACCGGGCCGAGCGCACTTGCGCGCCGTTCTCCTGCCGCGATGCACTCCTTGTAGAAATCGGTGCCGAAGATGTTGACGCCGTAGGAGCCGGTGAGGTCGTAGAACCGGTTGCCGTCGAGATCGGTCAGGGTCACGCCCGACGAGGCCTGCATGAACGAGCCGGCGCCGAGCTGCTCCTTGACGAGGCGGCTGTACTGGAACGGCACGCGATAGCTCTGCGTGAACTGCAGGTCGGAGATACGGCTCGCGGCTTCCGCGGTCAGCGCGCGGCTCTTGGCGAACTTCTCCTGGAACAGTCCACCGAGCCGGAAGAAGCCGTCCTGCCGCCTGGTCGCGACGTCCTGCGGCGCGCCGTCGGAGCGGAAGAACTCGTCGATCTCGAACTCGTAGCGTGGGATCAGCTTGGAGATCCGGCGCGACATCTTGGAATGGCCCGCGAGCGAGCGGTGCTTGGCGCGCGACAGTTCGATGCGGGCCTTGACCTTCGGGGCGACGGCTGCCGTCACGGCGGCGCCAACGGCGAGCGTTACATAAGGAATCGAGGTTTCCATCATGTCCACAAGCGCTAATCCCTCCTGCTGACAGATTCATGACAGTCAAAAGCCTGATCGCCTCCTTCACCCAACAGGAAGACCTCAACTTCCTGCTCACCAACCGCGTGCCGCGCGCCGCGCTGACCCGCTTCATGGGCTGGTTCTCCAAGATCGAGAACCCGCTGGTCGCGGACGCCTCGATCGCGCTGTGGAAGCTGTTCTCGGACCTCGACCTCTCCGAGGCCAGCGAGACCCGCTTCAAGAGCCTGCACGCCTGTTTCACGCGCGAGCTCAAGCCGGGCCTGCGGCCGTTCGATCCCGATCCTGACATCGTGACCAGCCCGTCGGACGGCATCATCGGCGCCCACGGCGTGATCAAGGACGGCGAGCTCTATCAGATCAAGGGCGCGCCTTATTCGCTGCGCGATCTGGTCGCCGATCCCGCCGTCGCCGAGACCCATCGCAACGGCTGCTTCATCACGTTGCGGCTGACCTCGAGCATGTATCACCGCTTCCATGCGCCGGCGGACATGACGCTCGAGCATGTCAGCCTGATCCATGGCGACACCTGGAACGTCAACCCGATCGCGCTGAAGCGCGTCGAGCGGCTGTTCTGCAAGAACGAGCGCGCCGTGATCCGGACGCATCTGTCATCCGGCGAGCCGTTCACGATCGTGCCGGTCGCGGCGATCCTGGTGGCGAGCATCCGCCTGCACGCGCTCGACCGCGTATTGAACGCGCAGACCGAGCGGCCGCTCGCCTACGTCTGTAACAACAATGTGCGCAAGGGCGACGAGCTCGGCTGGTTCGAGCACGGCTCGACCATCATCCTGCTCGCGCCCGGCGACTTCGCCTTCTGCCCCAGCGTCGCGGAGGGCGCGCGAATCCGCGCCGGCCTGCCACTGTGGCGCAGGCGCGTCGCCGCGGACGGAATGTAGGGCGCGTCCCGGCGGAATCTCGATTTCGTCGTTGCGAATGCCTATATCGGTGCGTTCAACTGGCGAATCGGACCGCTGGAGTTGCGGTCTCTGGCTCGGGAGAGGCGATGGCGAGAGCGCCGATCATGGCGGCAGGTGGCATCGTGCTGCGGCGGGAGCAACCGCCGCGGATCGCGGTGGTGCGCCTGCGCAAGCGCGACGAATGGGTGCTGCCCAAGGGCAAGCTCGACGACGGCGAGACGCCGCGCGAGGCGGCCAAGCGCGAGGTGCTGGAGGAAACCGGCCACAAGGTCACCGTGCACGAGTTCCTCGGCACCTTGGTCTACGACACCGGCACGCGCTCCAAGGTCGTGCATTACTGGCGCATGGAAGCGGCTGCTGAACCGTCGGGGCCGCTGATGGACGACGTCCGTGCCGTCGACTGGTTGCCGCTCGATGCCGCGGTCGCGCGGCTGTCGCGCGATCATGAAAGGACGTTCCTGGAGACGGTCGGGCCTTATGCGCTGGCCGGACTGATCCGCAAGACCAGGGCGAAGCCGACGCCGGAGCTGGCCAGGGCGGCGGAAAAGACCGTGGACAAGGCGGCGGCCGAAGAGCTCGTGGCAGCGAAGGAAGCTGTTGCCGAAAAGCCTGCGGCGGCGAAGAAGCGCCGCAACCGCGTCACGGAGCCGCCTGTGCCTGCGTCGCCTGCCGAGATTGCCGTCGTCACCGCAGCCAAGCCCGACGCGCCGGCGCCCGAGGTCGGGCCGGTACCGGCCGCGACCGCCACGGCGGAGTCGGAGGCCCGGCCGGCCCGGTCCGATACCGAGGCGCCGGCGCCGTCCGAGGCCGGTGCGACGGTCGCGCCGCAGTCCGCCGAAGCGGAGCGCGTGCCGGAGGATGTCGAGCGGGTGGAAGCTGTCGTGGCCGCGATCAAATCGCTCGTTCCCGATCGTCCGGCGTCGAGCGGCGGAGCAGCCGGCGCCGTGCCGACGGACGCCGTGCCGACACGAGAGACCGGCAGCTCTGTGCCGGAGCCTTCCGATACGGATCGCGAGGCTGCCGACGATTCGGACGGCAACGGAGCATCGGCGGGGGAGCCTCGCCTCACCTTGGCCCAGAAGATGCGAGCCTGGCTCGGCCGTGCCGCGTAAGACGTCCGGCGGACGGGCCTGCCACCTATGATGCTTCACGATCTGGCTGCACTGGCGGCCGCGCTCGCCATCGCTGTCAGCAACTTCATCGCGCCGTCGGCGGTGCGCCAGCTTGGTCCGGTCGTGTTCAACGCGATACGCCTCGGGGCGGCGCTTCTGACGATGCTGGCTGTTGTCGCGCTGAGAGGCCGCTGGGCGCAGCCGTCCGGTGATCAGATGCTGATGCTGGCAGCATCGAGCCTGCTCGGCGTCGTTGTCGCGGACTCCTGTTTCTATGCTGCGCTGGCCCGGCTGGGGCCGCGCCTGACCGCCGTGGTCTATGCCAGCTGGGCCGCATTCGCGGCCGTGCTCGGCTATCTCCTGCTCGGTGAGACGCTGTCGGCGATCAAGATCGTTGGCGTGGGTTGTATCGTGGGTGGCGTCTGCGTCGCGATCATTTTCAGACAGCCCGGCGCGATCTCTCAGGAGACGCACGGGTCGGTCGGAGCCGGCATCCTGTTCGGTCTGGCGGCCGCGTTGTTCGCGGCGGCCGCTGTCCTGACGGCGCGGCCCGTGATGGCTGCGGGTCTGGATCCGGCATTGGCCACGTCCATTCGCGCCGCGATCGGATTGGCAGCTTTGCTCGCCTTGTCCGCCATGCCGGGCTTCCGCAGCACGTTGCCGGTGGATCGATCGGTCGTCGTGCGATCCGCGCTGAGCGGCGTGCTCGGGATGGGCGTCGGCATGACACTCGTCCTGTTTGCACTCGCGAGTCGGCCCGTCGGGATCGTTTCCGGCCTGTCGTCGACGACTCCCGTCATGATCCTGCCGCTGCTGTGGTGGAGCACCGGGCTCAGGCCCGCGCCAACTGCCTGGCTGGGCGCCGTCCTGGCCGTGTCGGGCGTCGTCGCCATCACCAGCGGATTTTGAGTCTGCCGCGCAGGTGCCGGACCGCGGACGCGCTTGCCGCACTCTCTCCTTGGTTGGCGCCGTTGCGTAACATCTCTCCATGCTTCCGCCCCACGCTGTCCGGATTTTCCTAGGAGAAGCATGGCGCCGCCCGCGAGGGGGCGCAGATTGGTCGGCGTGAGGCGGTCCGGGCATGGTCGAAATCGACATCGCGGCTTTCATGAGATCATGCACTCCGGTCGCCATCACCCGTTTGGCCATGCTCTGCGCGGCGCTCGGCTTGTCCGGCTGCGCGACGGCGCCGATGACGCAGAGCGGAGCGCTCGCGTCGTATCAGACATTGTCGCCGTCGAATGGCGTGCTCGCCAAGTCGCTGCTCAACGTCGACAAGGACACCGTGCTCGCGGCGCAGACGGTGCGGATCATGCCGACATCCTTTTCCGGTGATGCGGGGGCGGTTCTGTCGGAGCCCCAGCGCAGGCTGGTCGCAAATGCCGTCGATCGCGCGCTGTGTCTCAATCTGAGCGAACGCTTCGCGGTCGTGGCGCCCAATGAACGGGCCGACCTGACGACGCGCACCTTCATCACCCAGGCGACGCCGACCGATCCGATTGCCGCCGGCGCGTCCAAGGTCGTGTCGGCGGTGCCCGGCGCGCTTGGTGTTCCCGTCCCGGTGCCGCGGCTGCCGATCGGGCTCGGCAGTCTCAGCATCGAAGCCGAAGCGCTCGATCGCAAGGGCCGGCAGCAGGCCGCGATGGTGTGGGCGCGCGGCGCCAACTCGTTCACGAACTCGCCGGTGCTGTCGCAAGCCGGTGACGCCTACGATCTCGCCAGTTCCTTCAGTGCCGATTTCGGCCAGATGCTGGTGACGGGCGAGACGCCGTTCGGCAAGGCGCCGAAGCTGCCGTCGATCGAGCGGATCGGCGCTGCCCTCGGCGGCAAGCCAAAAAACGCCGCGTGCGAGGCGTTCGGCAGGGATCCCGGACTAGTCGGCATGGTCGCCAACCGGCTCGGCGCTCCGCCGGAATGGGTCGACAACGGCGCTGCTCCGCAGGATGCGCAGGCCAGCGCGCAGATGGCGAAACGGTAGTCGTCGTGAGCTTCGGCCAAATTGAATGGGCCACTTGCACATATCGCGGCTGACTTGCGCGTCAGTGTCCGGCGTAGCAAGGCAGAATAGACACCCGAAGAGGATTGAGCAAGATACGCTACCGCGCATTCAATGCATGCTGTAAACCGGCCGCGGCTTTTTCTCAGGAGGATTGGCATGAGGGGTCGCATCGCCGCGCTCGCCACTCTGGTTTCGTGCTTGGCAGTACCCGCTTTGGCGCAATCGCCGCGTCTACCGGCAATTCCACCTGCGAGCTACGACGATGCGCAGAAGAAGGCTGCCGCGGAGTTCGAGGCGGCCATCAAGAGGCCGCCATACGGACCCTTCGAGAAGTTGATGTACAGCCCCGAAGTAATGGTCGCCGCCCGGGAGATGGGCAGTTATCTGCGCCGCAAGTCGGCTATCGGCACGACCTTGAGCGAACTCGTGATCCTCGTGACCGCCCGCGAATGGTCACAGGATTTCGAATGGAGTTCGCATGCTCCGATTGCCCTGGAAGCCGGTATCGCCAAGGCGACCGTGGACGCGATCGCAGACGGTCGTCGCCCCCAGGGCATGAGCGCCGACGAGGAGATTTGTTACGACTTCTCGATCGAGCTTCTCCGCAACAAACGCGTGTCGGACGCGACCTATGAGCGGGCCAAGTCCCGCTTCGGCGACAAGGGCGTCCTCGATCTCACGTCGATCAGTGGCTATTACACGTTCATAGCGATGGTACTGAACGCCGCCCGAGCGCCGGCCAGAGAGAAGCTATCGCGTTTCCCGGATTGAGCACGTGCGAAGATCTCGGTCAGGCGGCGGGCGCTACGCGCGCGTCGGACCGAGGCCTGGTCTGGGTCATTTGCGTCCTCAATCGTATGGTTCTTGGAGGACTCTAGCGTGCGACTGGCACGTGCCCCGACTCCGACGTCCGTCTCAGTTCGTCGAGCAGGCACGTGGAAGCCTGGGATAAGCCCTGGCAGGGACGAGATGTCCGCTACTCCCGCGCCAGCGCGATCGCCGGATCGAGCCGCGAGGCGCTGCGGGCGGGCATGTAGCCGAAGCCGATGCCGATCGCCATCGACGTGATGGCGGCGCCGGCCATCGCGAGCGGCGAATAGATCAGTTGGAAGCCCATATCGAGGGCGTTGAAGACGGTGCCGAATCCGACCGCCAGCGCAAGCCCGAGTGCTCCGCCGAGCATGCAGATCAGCACGGCCTCGATCAGGAACTGCATCAGGATGTCGCTGCGCCGTGCGCCGACCGCCATGCGCACGCCGATCTCGCCGACGCGCTCGGACACCGACACCAGCATGATGTTCATGACGCCGATGCCGCCGACCAGTAGCGAGATGACCGCGATGGCCGCGACCAGCAGGGTCAGCACCTGGGTCGTGCTCTCGACGGTCTTGCGGATGTCATCGGTATTGAGCACGAAGAAGTCCTTGGTGTTGTGCCGCTCGGTCAGCAGCGCCGTCGCGGCGCGCTCGGCCGCCGCCATCGGCGTCGCCTCGTCGACGCGAACGCTGATGCTGCGCAGGACCTGGTTGCCGAGGAAGCGGGCCTGCACGGTGGTGTAGGGCAGATAGACGATCGGCGTGGAGCTGGAGCCGAACCCGGCCTGCTGCTGCTTGGTGACACCGATGACGCGGCAGGGCACCTTGCCGATCAGGATCACGCTGCCGAGCGGGCTGACGTCGGAATCGGGAAACAGGGCCTTGCGCGCATTGTCGTCGATCACGGCGTCCTGGGCGTAGGAGCGCACGGTATCGGCATCGAGATAGCTGCCTTCGGCGAGCTCGGTGTTCTTGACGCGGAAATACTGCTCGCCGACGCCCGAGATCTGGGCGCTGACCTCGATCGCGCCGAACCGCAGGGTGCTGGTGGTCGAGACCGTCGGCGAGATCGCATCGACATAAGGCTGTTGGGCCATGACCTTGGCATCCGCGAGCACCAGCGTCCTGATCTTGCTGGACCGGGTGTCGCCGAAATCCTTGCCGGGAAAGAACTCCAGCGTGTTGGTGCCGAGCCGGTTGATGTTCTCCAGCACCCGCGCCTGCGAGCCGCGGCCGAGCGCCAGCACCATGACGACGGAGGCGACGCCGATGATGATGCCGAGCATGGTGAGGAAGGCGCGCAGCCGGTGCGCATTCATGGCGAGCAGCGCCATCCGTGCTGCCTCGCGGAAGCGGTCGAGATGACTGCGCCACCACGACGGCGCCGGTGCTGCGGCGTTGTCGGTCGCGGTGGTGGCCGCAGCGCCGGGCGCGCGCGGATTGAGCCTGTCCGAAATGACGTTGCCGTCTTCGAGCTCGATGATGCGGCGCGCGCGCTGCGCGACGCCGGAATCATGCGTGACGATGATCACCGTGCGCCCGGAGGCGCTGATCTCGTCGAGGATGCGCAGAACCTCCTCGCCGCTTGCGCGGTCGAGCGCGCCGGTCGGCTCGTCGGCCAGGATCACATCGGGATCGTTGACCAGCGCGCGGGCGATCGAGACCCGCTGCTGCTGGCCGCCCGAGAGTTGCCCCGGCCTGTGATCGGTGCGGCCGCCCATGCCGAGCCGCTGCAGCAGCGCCTCGGCCTTGAGGCGCCGCGCCGCCGGGCCAAGTCCCGCATAGATGGCGGGCACCTCGGCATTCTGCGTGGCGGTGAGCTCGCCGAGCAGATGGTAGCGCTGGAAGATGAAGCCGAAATGCTCGCGCCGCAGCGCTGCCAGTTCGTCCGGATCGAGCGAGTTCATCTCACGGCCGGCGATCCGGTAGCTGCCGGAGGTCGGACGGTCCAGACAGCCGAGGATGTTCATGAGGGTCGACTTGCCGGAGCCCGACTGACCGATGATCGCGACCATCTCGCCGCGCGCGATCTGGATGTCGACCGCGCGCAACGCATGGACCGTGCCTTCGCCGGACGCGTAGCGCCGTCCGACCTTCTGCAGGTCGATCAGCACCTCCGTCATCACGGACCTCCGGCGGAGGACGGCGGCGGCATCACGGTTCGCTTCGCGCTCTCCTCGGGCGCGGAGATCACGACCCGCTCGCCTTCGCGCAGGCCGGACTGCACCTCGGCCCTGATCTTGTTGTTGAGGCCGATGCGCACCGCGCGCTTCTCCGCCGTGCCCGCACCATTGAGCACGCGGACGTTATAGCTGCCGTCCGCATTCTCGCTGCTCAGGGATGACGAGGCGATCGTCAGCACCTTCCGCGCTTCGCCGAGCAGGATGTGGACCTCGGCGGTCATGTAGGTCATCAGCCGCCCGTCCGGATTGGCGACGTCGAACACACCGTTGTAGTAGATCGCCGACGACGTCGAGGACGAAGAGGTGCTGCTGCTCGATGTCGTGGTCGAGCTCGACGAGAAGCTGGAATCGCTCTTGATCGATTCCGGCGCCGGCTCGATATAGCCGAGCGTGGCCTGGTAGCGGCGGTCGGCATCGCCGAGGATGGTGAAGTAGATGTTCTGCCCGGGCCTGACCCTGACGACGTCGGCCTCGGAGATTTCGACGCGCACGGTCATCGTCTCGACCTGGCCGAGCACGACGATGGTCGGTGCCGACTGCACCGCATTCACGGTCTGGCCCTGCTGGGTGACGATCGACAGCACGGTGCCGTCGATGGGCGCGGTGATCTTCGTGTAGCCGAGATTGACGCGCGCGGTCTCGATCGCGACCTCGGCCTCGACGATCTGCGCATCGAGCTGCGCGATCTGGGCCTGGGTCTGCTTGACGGTCGCCTCGGCGCTGTCGTAGTCGGCGCGCGACGACGCCTTCTGCGCCAGCGTGACCTGCTGCCGCGCCAGGTTCGCCTCCGCCAGCGCCAAGGTGGCGACCTTCTCGTCACGCTGCGCCCGCACGCTCCGTAGGCTCGCCTCGTTGGTGCGCAACGTGTTCTGTTGCGTCAGCGAGTCGATCTCGGCGATGAGATCGCCGGCCTTGACCTTCTGTCCCAGCTTGACGTTGAGCGCGACCAGCCGTCCCGACGCCTGGGCGCCGACCGCCACCAGCTTGACCGGCTTCAACGTGCCGGTGGCGAGTACGGTCTGCTCGATATCGCCGATCGTGACCGGCGCCGTCGCCAGATTGGCGTTGGGATTGCTCGTGAACCGGGTGACGAGCAGGACGGTCGCCGCGAGCGCCACGAGCAGCCCGATGATCAGCACCGGCCGGCGGCGCGGCCGCTTCGGCTTGGGCGCTTGCGAGATGCTGTCCTCCGTCGCGGTCGGCCGGGGGAGGTGGGCTAAGGGTGCGTTCATCGGATCACTTTGGGATCACTTCGGGATCGCTTGGGGATTCACTTGGTGTCGACGGTCTGCAGCAGATGCGGACCGGTGCCGCTGTCGACGATCTCGGGCATCGAACTGTCGACTGCGCCGGTCCAGCCGCCGCCGAGCGCCTTGGCGAGCGCCACGTAGTTCTTCGCGAGCGTGGCGCGGCTCGCGAGCAGGCTGTCCTCGGCGGTGAACTGCGAGCGCTCGGCATCGAGCACGTCGAGGAAGGTGCTGGAGCCGGTCTGGTAGAGCGAGCGCGACAGCCGCGCGGCCTCGCCATAGCGTCGGGCCGACTCGCTCAGGCTGCGGATGCGAATGCGTTCCTGGCCGAGGCCGACGATGGCGTTCTCGACGTCTTCGAGCGCGCTCAGCACGGCGCTGCGCCAGGCCACGTGGTATTCGTCGCGTTGGGCCTCGGCGATCTCGACGGCCGCCTGCAGCTTGCCGCCATTGAAGATCGGCACCGACAGGCTCGGTCCGATCGACCAGCCGATCGTGGAGCTCTTGCCGAGATCGCCGAGCTTGAGCGCCGTCGTCGATACGGTGCCGGTGAGGCTGACATCCGGGTACAGCGCAGCGGTCGCCTGTCCGATTTTGGCGGTGTACTGCGCGAGCCGCCGTTCGGCCTTGCGCACGTCGGGTCGCATGGTCAGCACGTCGGCGGGAATGCCCTTCGGCAGCGGCAGGCGCGGCGAAGGGATCGGCGTCGCCCGCGACAGGCGAAGGCTCAGCGCGGTGGGGTCGCGGCCGAGCAGCACGCCGAGCCGGTGCACGGCCTGCTGATAGCTGCTCTCATAGGTCGGAATGGTGGCTTCGGTGCTGGCGGCGAGCGCGTTCGCCTTGGCGGTGTCGACGGCGGAGGCCGAGCCGGCATTCTGCTTGCGTTCGGTCAGTGCCGCCGTCTCCCGCTGCGACGCCGCGGTGCGCCGGGCCAGCGCCGCGCGCGCCTGATAGGCGCGGGCATCGACGTAGTTCGATGCGACGTCGCCGATCAAGGTCAGCAAGGTCGCGCGCAGATCGTCCTCGGCGGCGTCGACGCCGTAGGCCGCGGCTTCGACGGCACGGCGGTTGGCGCCGAACAAATCCAGCTCCCAGCTGGAATCGAAGCCGGCCTGGTACTGGCTGTAAGTGGTCGGGGAGATCGCGATGCCGCTCGTCGAGCTGCCGGCGCTGCGGGTCTCCGTCGCCGTGCCGGTGCCGCTCACCGAGGGAAACAGCGCGCCGACCGCCTGGCGCTGCGTCGCGCGCGCCTCGCGGATACGCGCCTTCGCGGCGGCGACGTCGAGATTGCCGCCAACCGCTTCGCCGATCAGCTGATCGAGCAGGCTATCGTTGAGGTTGCGCCACCAGTGCGCGAGCTTCAGCGCCTGCGCCGGCCGATTGCGGTCGCTGCTCCAGCTTTGGGGCACGCCGAAATCCGGAGTGATGTAGTCGGGGCCGACGGCGCAGCCGGCGAGCAGCGGCGTTGCGAGGCAGAGTGCGAGCAGGGCGGACTTCACGGTGGCTGAGACTATCGCGGTTCGGAGGAGGGCCGCGTTGGCGAGCGAGCCACGCCGCAGGACTTCCCTGTTGATGTCATTTGATGGTCTCAACCTAGGTAGGATCGGAATTGCGCAGGGTTAAGTCGCGTGAAGAAATGTTTCCGCCTTAATAATATAGCTTACTTTCGCCACGATCGGCGCCGGTTCGAGCTGTTCTTTTCGGCTCAAATCGACCATGTTCCGCGCATGATGTCGTCACACAATACCGCCGTGGCCACAGACGCCAACATATCGGCAGCCGCCCGCATCCTGTGCGTCGAAGATGACCGGGACATTGCGGCGCTGCTCACCGAGCTGCTGCAGGAGCACGGCTTCGCGCCGCGCTTCGTGGCGTCGGCCGCGGCCATGAACGATGTCCTGCAGCGCGAGCAGGTCGATCTGATCATGCTCGACGTCATGCTGCCCGACGAGGACGGCATGAGCATCTGCCGTCGCCTGCGCCAGATCTCCACCGTGCCGATCATCATGGTGACGGCCAAGGGCGAGGACATCGACCGCATCCTCGGACTCGAGCTCGGCGCCGACGACTACGTCGTCAAGCCGTTCAATCCGCGCGAGCTGGTGGCGCGCATCCGCGCGCTCTTGCGCCGTTCGCAGCTGCATCCGGCTGCCGTCGGCGCGCGCCAGGCGCCGATGACCTTCGACGGTTGGCGCATCGAGCCGGCGACGCGCACGCTGTTCGATCCCGACCGGGTCAAGATCACACTGACCAGCGCCGAGTTCGACATCCTCCTGGCGTTCTGTCGCAACGCCGGCCGCGTGCTGTCGCGCGAGCAGCTGATCGAGCTGGCGCATGGCGGGCAGGCCGGACCGGTCGAGCGCAGCATCGACGTTCACATCAGCCGCATCAGGCAGAAGATCGAGCCCGGCGCCAAAAGCTGGACCATGATCAAGACCGTGCGCCTCGGCGGCTACGTCTTCACGCCACGAGTCGAGATCATCGATGAAGGATAGTCAGAAGATGCGGACGCGGCTCGGCATCACCGCACAGATCGTGGCGCTCGCGTCACTATCGGTGCTCCTCGGGGTCGTCCTGATGATCGCGGCGGCGCTGCTGCTGCTCGATCCGCCCGACGAGACCGAGTCGCCGGCCTATGGCATCGCACGGGTGGCGGAGGCGATGCATTTCGTCCGGGCCACGAACGATCCCGCCTCCGTCGAAAGCGTGCTGTCGGGGATTCGCAGCTCCGGCATCCAGGTCGAGCTGGTGCCGCTGACGGCGCTTGCGCTGTCGAGCAAGCCGAACCAGAAGATGCCATGGACGTCGCAGCTGGCGCGGCGCCAGCTCAGCGTGCTGCGCAACGTCAAGGTGCTCAACGGCTTCAGCTATGGCGCCGCGCCGCCGACCCAGATCATCGTGCAGGTCGATGCCGAGCGGGCGCTGGTGTTCGACGACGTGCCGCGGCTGAATTTCTGGCCGGCGGTGCTGAAGCCGACCGTGGTGTTCCTGATCATCATCCTGCTCCTGGGCGTGCTGCTGTCGATCTACGTGGCGCGCGCGATCATCCGGCCGCTGTCGGAGATGGCGCGCGCGGCCGCCGCGTTCGGCCGCTCGCCCGACGCGCACGAAGCCCTGAGCGGGCGCGGTCCCAAGGAGATCACCCAGGTGGCCGAGGCGCTCAACGACATGCGGGCGCGCATCCGCACGCTGCTCGACGACCGCACGCGGATGCTGGCCGCGATCAGCCACGATCTGCGTACGCCGCTGACGCGGCTCAGGCTGCGCTCGGAGCGGATCGGACAGGTCGACATGCGCAGCGCCATGCTGCGCGACATCGACCAGGTCAGCCGCATGCTCGACGAGACGCTCGACTACATGCGGGACGACACCAAGGCGGAGCAGCCGGCGCGCATCGAGCTGTCGAGTCTGCTGGAGACGATCTGCTGCGACTTCGCCGATGTCGGCCACGCCGTCAGCTATGACGGACCGTCGCGGCTGGTCTGCGAGGGCCGGCCGCGGGCGCTGTCGCGCGCCGTCACCAATGTGGTCGAGAACGCGGTCAAGCACGGCAGCGAGGTCGTGGTCAGCCTTTTGGCCGTGGCGGACGGCATGATCGCCATCGATGTCGCCGACGATGGCCCGGGCATTCCGCAGGCGCTGCAGGCGCGTGCGCTCGAGCCGTTCGTCAAGCTCGACCAGGCCCGCGCGGCCGGCGGCTTCGGCCTCGGCCTGTCGATCGCGCAGGAGATCATGAAGAAGCATGACGGCGGCATCGCGCTGATGCCGAACCAGCCGCACGGCCTGCGGGTGCGGTTGTCGCTGCCGCTGCATGCGGCGGTGCCGGTGGCGATACCGGCCAAGGTGGCCTGACGCCGGAGGTTCGAAACGGACGCGTCAACATCAATGCGGCTGGCTCACCATCAGCCGGAGTCTCTGCACAGCGTGTTTGACAGGTTATCTGAACGGACTGCCTCGCATCTGTCAGCCGAAATGACGCGCCGGAGCGCAAAACCGGGTTTGGCCCGAGTTCACCAACTCGCGCCGCGCAGCAGATCGGCAGCTATCTATATGGAGTAGAGCGGCCGTCGCGCTGACGTATTCGGGAAGGCGGCCCGTGACCCAAGGCAGACCACTGCAACCGCGTTACCGGCTTCCGCATTCAGCTCACAGCCGACGGGCCGCTGTTCAGAACACTGGCAGCGTCACCGTTCAGAGGATGGCGCGCAGACCAGGCGTTCGCCGGGCTACAAAGCCGACAAGGAGAAAGCTTGCCAAGATGCCGCCAAGACTGGCGAGCGCGAATTTGATGCCGATGGAAGCTGGTAACAAGTGCAGCAAACGCGTAATCGCGACCAGGATCGGCGCGTGCAAGACATAGACGCCGAATGCATTGCGCGTGAGGAAGCGAGCCACCGGGCCTTGGCTGTCAAAGCGATCTCGGTAGAGGACGATCAAGCCTAGCGAGAGCGCAAGACATGTGAATGAGCGCCAGACGTCCATGCCGGCAGCCTGCCAGTGCCAGCCGCCGCCATAGGGGGACACGTCTCCGGTCATGGCGCCGCCCGCAACGACCAACACGATCCACAGCGCACCACCGGCCACAACGCCTCCCCACAACCAACGCCTCCCGACGCGTGATGGTATCTGCCGCAACCAGTCACCCTTCCATGCGGCAATTCCGGCGGCATACATCAGCGGGTATTGCGGAAAGTCGTGCACATCGACGTTGAGAACAGTCTTTGCATTCGGAAAAGTAGCGCCGACCGCAAAAGTCACGGTGGCAATCAGGGCCGCGTAGCCCAACACCGCCACGGCCGCAGGGGGGTGCCGCGGGACGAGCTGGACAGGGCGCGCCTGGTACAGCACGGCGTAGGCAGCGGAGAACAAGAGAAGTACAAGGCAGAACCAAAGGGGACCCGAGCCGTTCAGAAGTTCCCCCGACCTGAGGTGTAGCCACCAGTCCTCGATGAATGTGCGCGGCGGGTTCGACCGCCACGACCCTGCTACGAAATATTCGGTCAGCGGACCGATCAAGGTCATATAGATCAGCAACGGCAGGCCAAGCCTCCGCAACCGCTCGCGGATGAAGCCGCCGACGCCCTTGCGTGCAACGGCGCCGGCCGCAAAGAAGCCGGCGATGCCGAAAAGCAATCCCATGGCCACCGCGTGCTGAAAGGATTGATAGGCGGCAAAGGCAACCTTCGCTCCGATACTCAGTTCGGGATGCTCACGGTAGTACCACTCTCCGAAAGGTGAGTAGGTCACGGCCGCGTGCATGATGACGACCATGCTGATCGCTGACCAGCGCAGGTTGTCGATATATAAAAGGCGGTGGCTTGGCATCTCTCTGGGCATGTTCCTGTCCTCCGGGCGCGCCCGGAACAGGCCCTATGCCGAGGTCGACGTCTTGCCAGAAGTCGACTCCGGCTTGGCTGAATCTGGCGAGGACTGGCCGATTGTGAAATCGGCCAGTGCCCGACGGCGGAACTCGGTGGGCGTCTGCCCGGTTTGAGCCTTGAAGGCGCGATTGAACGGACCGATCGATCCCCAACCGGCATCAAGCGCGATGGTCAGCACGGGGACGCGAGATTGCGCAGGGTCAGACAGCGCCACCTGCGCCTCATTCAACCTGTGCTCGTTCACGAAAGCTGTGAAGTTCCGATGGCCGAGCCGCTGGTTGATCAGTCGCCGAAGTCGATATTCGGGCACTCCCAACTGCTCGGCCAGCCGATCCACCGAAAGGTCCGGGTCGCGGTAGGCGCGGTCGTGCTCCATTGCCCGCCGCAGCCGCTCCGCCAGTTGGCGCTCCTCGGCGCTGATCTCCGTTGTTGCGCCAGGGATGGTCAGCGTCTCGCGCACGACCGGCGCCGGTTCGAGCGGTGGCTCAGGCCCGACAGCGCGCAGACGTATCAGAGCGGCAACCATGGCCAAGCCAAGCACGGCCGAAAGACCGGGCAGCCAGCGGACGCCGGCAGCATCCAGCACCGTTGTGCCAAGGATGACGAGACCTACAGCGCAGGCGAAAATGATCCTGAAGCGCCGTCGCCCCTCGACCAAGTCTGCCTTGCGTCCCGCAAGCACCCGAACGGTCTCGATGACGACCACGATCAGCGTCGCAGCATGCGTCGCATTCCACGCCAAGGTCGAGCCGGATAGAGTTGCCGCGCCTGCGAGCGGCAGGAGAGCAACAAAGACCGCCCACCGCCATCGCGTCGATCGGGAGGCTTCACCAAAGACTGTCTCGGTCCACGCAACGAACACGCCTGCGATTGAGTTGCTCAGGATTCGCAGCGGAACGATCCACCAGGCGAGACTTTCGTGTATTCCGGGAGCCGTTTCGATAAGAAACGCTATTGCGCAGAGGTCGAAGAGCAGTCTGGCGCGACCGATCGGCGACCGGAGCGTGCCGGGGAGACCAATGATCGCAAGTATGCCGAGCAGCGCCAATGCGCCGCCGCGGAGCCCGGTTTCGAGCAGCACTCGCGAACCTCCAATGCTTTTGTGGCTCGAACAATGACTGTGTGCAAGTCAAGGAGAACTTCGAGAAGATATTCGGGGGGCTGCTTATAGTCCGCGAAGCCATAACGCCATCGCTATATCGATGTGCTTTGACTCTCCGGTTGATCATGTCGCCTTTTCGCCGGTAAGGGTCATCCCCGGTCTATGATGAGAGGCGCGTTGTTGGCCCACAGCCGTCGCCTTACGGTGCCGCATCAAGTCGGTATTTATCTGGGGGGACACCGGCCATCAAATAACGGCGGGCGTGGCCTGCGCGGTCAATTGAAAGCGGATTGGCCCGACTGAACCCAGACATGGCTGGGATCCTGGAATGCAGCCCTGCCAACCTGTCAAAACCTCTGTGCAGATGTCCTAGCGGAGTTGCGGCTGCTGCTTGCCGTTACCGCGCGGCGCCTGGCGTCCGCGCGGCGGCACCGGCCTGAGCGGCAGACCCGGACGTTGCAGCCGCGGCGCGGCTTCGCGCTGGTCCCCTGGACGAAGCTGTGGCGCGTTGGGCGTCAGGCGCGGCGTCTCGGCGGGCCGCGCCAGATTCGGCTGCGGCGACGGTGCCTGCTGCTGCTGGCCCTGACGCTCCGGCCGCTGCGGCGGCTGGGCCGGTCGGTTGGCCGGCAGAGGCGACCCAGGCCGCGGCCTTGCCCCCGGCTGCTGCAGGCCCTGGCGGCCGGTCGGCGGCGATGGCTGCGGATTGCGCGGCGCCTGCGGTTGAGCCGGTGCGCCGTTCGGGCGCAGCGGGCTGCCGCGGTTCGGTGCGAGGCCGGGATTGGCGCGGCGGACCGCGCGCTGCTCGGTCACGATGCGGCGGCCGAGCGTCTGGGAGGTATGCAGCTCGCGCACGAAGCCGCGGTCGCGCTGGACGTCCCGCGCGGCGATCACCAGCGGCACCGCGGCGAAGCGCGCCGCGCCGCCAGCCACGCCCGGCCGGATCGCGAAGCCGCTCGCGCCTTGCGTCAGCGCGCCGAGCCGCACGCCCTGGCGGTCATTGACCTCGATGTGGCCGACGCGCCCGTCGGCATCCGGATAGAGCTTGACGGCGACGTTGCGGGTGGCTGCGGCTGTGCCCGCGGCCGTGGCGTCATCGGGGACCTCGATGACACCGGTGGTGCCGCGAATGCCGAGCGTGACCGTCGGCGTGTCGATCTTCATGTCGCCGGTCTTGGCCACGGCGGCGGCGACGAAGCCGACCGTGCCGCGGGCGATGTTGAAGATCGCCGAGTTCTGCTTGCCGCCGTCCTCATAGACGTAGCTGTCGATCGTGATCTTCGCGTTGGCCGACAGACGAAAGGTGGTGCCGTCGTCGAAGGTGATGCCGAGCGAGGCCGCCGTCGAGGTCTGCACGATGTCGTTGAGATAGATGTCGTCGCGCAATTTGAGCGGCTGCGAGTTCTTGTTGCGGATCACCGTCAGGGTGCCGGTGATCGCCACGACGTTGCCGATCGGCTCGGCCGCGCTGGCGGCCGGCGTGGCGTCTGTGGCAGGTGTAGGCGGGGCTGCATCAGGGGCCGGCTGTGCCTGCGCGAGCTGCACCAAGTTCGTGGCCGACGGGCGCTCCAGCGGCAGGGGCGCGGCCGCCTCCGCCGTCTGGCTCGAGACCACGGCGAGGGCGAGCAGCAGCGAGGCGGCGAAGGCAGGCCGGAGCGATGTCACGATGCAAGTCCGAGCGGCGGGGACGGGATGCGGCGCCGCCGATATCAGCGATGATCTGCTGAACGTCGGATGAATGCGGTTCGGGACATCGCTTTTCGGAAAGCTGTCGTCCGTGGCGATCAGCCGACGCGCTTCCAGGTCTGGCCGCCGCAGAACAGGCCGCCGAAGGCGCAGCCCTGGACCCGCAAGGTGGTCGGGTTCCTGAGGACGACGGTGGAGTCGTAGTTGCCGCCGCCGTCCGGATCATGGATGCGGCCGACCCATTTGCTGTCCTTCGGCTTCATGTTGATCAGGATCTTCTCGCGCGTCTTCTCGGCAAAGCCGCAGATGTTGGCGCCGCACGGCTCGATCACGACGTTGCCCTTGTTGCCCTCGGTCGCCCACAGGCCGAGCGGCGAATTCGGATCGGGCGCCGCGGCCGGAGCCCGCTGAGACGCCACAGGCGCTGCGGCAAGGGTGGTCGTGGCCGGCGCCGGAGCAGGGGCTGGAGCTGCAGGCGGCGGCGCTACAGGCGCGGTTGCGGTCGAGGCGACCGGCGCTGGCGGCACCGGCATCTGCACCGTCGTGGACGGCGCGATCGGAGCGGACGCGGCCGGCGGGATGACGGCCGGTGCGGCGGCGACGGGCGCGGGTGCGTTGACGACAGGCGGAGCCGCGATCGGCGCCACGGCGGCAGGGGCTGCCGCAGCCGGCGCTGACGCTGCGGGCGCGCTGCTCACCGACGTATCGTCATCGTCGAGCCTGGCTGATTTCAGCCCGCTGAGATCGATGCCGGACACCTGCAGGCACGACAGCGACTGACAATTGCGGGGCACGGTGAGGCGGACCTTGTGTCCGTCGAAATTGAAGGCGATCGAGCTGCCGGCATGGGCGGCGCTGCTCGCCATCAGAAGCGCTGCTGCGGCCAGATAGACGGTCTTCATGGATGGAGCTCCCTCGGGCGCGTCGTGAACTGAGGGAAAGCTAGGCCCATGCAGAGGCGCGTTCTGTGATGCGCGTCACGGTCATACGAGGAAGACGTGTCACCCGCCCGCGCGCGCCGACCGCAGCCGATCAAGTTCGCGTGTGAAACGTCGCTGTTTCAGACCAGGCCGAGCACGATCGCACCGACGAAGGCAAACACGACATAGGTGACCACCATGTTCAACCGACCGGTCAGGGTCATGGCAAGGCTCCTGTTTTCGCGCCACTCGTTCGCGTCACGTGTGGAGCTGAAGCTGCGCTCGCTCCCGCGCCTCGAACGGCGCGCGCAGGACATATCCGATCGGCATCGGCAAAAAAGACAGCGCGGCTGTCGCTTCCCCGTGAAATGGCGGCTTCCGCGTATCGATGGTTTGCGCGCGGTCAACGGACGGCATTGACAGGTCCTTAAGCAAATTGCCGCAAACCTCTGCATATGACGCGCGGAGTTCGTTTGTATCTCGTCGGCTCCATCGTCCTTGTTTCGCTTGCGGGTTGCGGTCGTGGATTTTTCCAGGAGCGCGAGCCGTGGCGGGCCGAGGCCGAGATCGCCTGCCTGAAATCGGGCGCGGTGAAGGAGGGCGCGGACATCGTCCGCATCGAGCCGATCTCCGGCCCCGGCATGTGCGGTGCCGACTATCCGCTGAAGGTGGCGGCGCTCGGCGAGGCCAATGCGAGCTACGGCTTCGCCGACGAAAGCCTGCGTCCGCCGGCCGCGATCGGCGGGCAGCCGCGCTGGCCGATCAACCAGCCGCCGCAGGCCTATCCGCCGCCCGCGACCTATCAGCCGCAAGCCGCGCCACAGCCGGCCTATCCGCCGTCGAGCGCCGGCTATCCCGGCGCACCGTCGCGTCCGCCGGCCTATGACGCGCCGGCCGGGGCGCCGCTGCAGCTCGATCCGCGGGGCGCGACCCCAGGCGAGGACGACATCGATCTGCCGCCGGACGGGTCTCCGTCCGCGTCCTATCCCGCTTCGCCCTATCGCACGCAGCCCGCCGCGCCGCGCGCCGCCTATCCGCAGCAGCCGCCGGACGCGCCGTCGCGGCTCGGGCCGTCGCGCGGCGATGTGGTCGGCGCCGTCGGTCCGGTCGCGGTGAAGCCCACGGCGACGCTCGCCTGTCCGATCGTCTCGGCGCTGGACCGCTGGATCGCGGAATCCGTGCAGCCGGCGGCGATGCGCTGGTTCGGCGCCCGCGTGGTCGAGATCAAGCAGATCTCGGCCTATTCCTGCCGCGGCATGAACGGCAATCCGAGCGCGCATATTTCCGAGCATGCCTTCGGCAACGCGCTCGACATCGCCGCCTTCGTGCTTGCGGACGGCCGCCGCATCAGCGTGAAAGAGGGCTGGATCGGGCTGCCGGAGGAGCAAGGCTTTCTGCGCGACGTGCAGGGCGGCGCCTGCCAGCAGTTCACCACGGTGCTGGCGCCGGGCTCCAACGTCTATCACTACGACCATATCCATGTGGACCTGATGCGCCGCGCCAGCCGCCGCCTGATCTGCCAGCCCGCGGCACAGTCCGGCGAGACGGTGGCGTCGCGCGCGCAGCAGCGGCGCTACGGCTACGGCCAGCGCGAGCCGGACGTGACCAGCGCGATCCCGTCGCGCAAGCAGCCGCGCAGCATCGGACAGATGATCAACGAGGAAGACGAATTCCGGGATTATTGAGGGAAGGGCGAATGGCGAGTAGCGAATAGGGGTGGCGCTACGATCTATTCGCTATTCGCTATTCGCTCGCGCCTGTGTGCGCCTGTGGATTTCTCTCCCCCAGGATGCGCCGCCGAGCGTTGCCTGTCCCGCTCCGGAACGCAAATGCAGCCAGCGCGCTTTGCGCGTTAGGAGCCCGTTGACCAGTTTCGCCGTCCGCCATTGGCCGACACTAGACCTGCCACAGTCGCCAGGAACAAGGCGCGCGGGGTTCTGGTTGCTGCCGGGTTGGGAGAGGCGAAGATGGCATCGTATCGCATCAAGGCGATTGGCTCGGGCTTCGAGGTCGGCATCGACGGGCAGCCGGTGCTGGTCTGCCGCTCGCTGAAGATCGCCCGCCGCGCCGTCGCCGATGCCCAGCGGCTGGAGCGGATGCCGCCAAAGCCGATTCCGTGGCGCACGCCGCCGGAGAGTGACATTGCAGCGGTTGAAGCGGACGATGCTACACGCCGCGACGAGGCGGATCTCGAGGTTCTCGTCGTGTCGGATGGTCCGCCGTTGTGCTGCTGACTAACCGGCGCGGAAGCGGCAGAACTGGAACTGCTGGACCGAGCCCCACGGTGTGCGGTGTGCTTCGGTGCAGCTGTCCTCCAGCGTGAAGGCGGCACCCAGCGTTGTGGCGAGGCTCTGTGGATCGTAACGGACGACCGGCAGCCCGCTGCACTTCTCCGGACCATCGGCCGCGAAGGTGCCGATGATGACGGCCCCACCGGGCACCACCGCCGCGCGCAGCCGCTCGACATAGGCGGCGCGATCCTCCGGCGCGGTGAGGAAATGGAAGGCGGCCCGGTCGTGCCAGACGTCGTAGCGCGCGTCCGGCGTCCAAGCGGTGACGTCGGAAGCGATCCACGTGACCCCGGCCGCTGCCGCGCCGAGCCTGCCGCGCGCCGTTGCCAGCGCCGCGTCGGAGATGTCGAGCACGGCGAGTGCGCTGTAGCCGGCCGCGAGCAGCGCATCGACCAGCCGCGAGGCGCCGCCGCCAATGTCGATGATCCGCGATGTCGGCGTCGCACCGGCCTCGCGGATCAGCCGCAGCGACGTCGCCGGGTCGTCCTGGTACCAGCTGACCTCGGTCTCGGCCTTGGTGGTGTAGACGGTCTGCCAATGGGTGCTGCGGTCGGTCATGCTGTCGGGGCTCTGTGCGACATGGGGGCGCCGATCGTAGCACGGCGACCGTACCCCTAGAACGTCCCGGCCACCGTCACCCGGAACGTCAGCGGCTCGATCGGGTGCAGCACGCGGTCCATCACGCCGGTCTGGCAGACCTGCGCCGGCACCGTCGTCGTGGGCGAACCGTAGCAATCCTTGTAGAGCTGGTCGGTCGGCAGCAGCGAGCCGTAGCCGTAGGAGATCTGGTTGGCCTTGGTGTTGAGCAGGTTGAGCACGTCGAGCTGGATGCGCCAGCCATTGGCGTCGCGGAAGCCGATGCGGCCGTTGAACACGCTGGTCGCGGTCGAGCGGAAATAATTGTCCTCGGTCAGCGGCGTCGCGCCGAGATAGCGCCAGCGCAAGCCGCCGAACCAGCCGGTCTTCTCTCCGAGCGTGATGCCGGCCGAAGCGATCATCGACGGCGCGTTGGGGATGGAGTTGCCGGGCGCGTTGCCGCGCAGCACCTCGGCGGGCGCACGGGCGTCGACGAGCTGATTGTAGGCCTCGGCCTGGCCATTGTCGAAGCCGACGAAGCGCGCATGCGTCATGGCAAGATCGGTATCGATGTCGATCCACGATGCCGGCCGGTAGTGATTGGTGAGCTCGAAGCCGTAGCGCCGGCTCGGCCGGCTCGCTTCGGTGTCGCCGGCATCACCGGAGAACAGGATCTCCGAATCCTGATTGAGCATGAAGAAGCTGAGCGATGAGTCGAGCCCGGGGATGATCCGCGTGCGCACGCCGACCTCGGCGCCCTTGGTGCGCACCAGCAGCGGCGACGACTCGATCCGGTTGCCCGGCGCGTTGGGATCGTCCGTGGTGGTGGCGCCGCGCGCGTCGTTGCTGTGCATGCCGTAGCCGGCGCCGAGGAAGAACTCGGTGCTGTTGAAGGGGCCGATCACCATGCGGAATTTCGGGCTGCCGAGGCTGGCCGCGGCGTCGCCGGTGTTGTTGCCGTTGATGAGCGAATACACGTGGGTCTGGTAATAATCGCCGCGATAGCCGAGGGTGGTGCGCAGCCAGTCGGTCCAGCGCACCGTGTTCTCGACATAGAGCCCGACGCTGCCTTCGCCGACCTTGTCGCTGCGGACGGAGCTCAGATAGTTGCGCTGCGCGGTGTAGCTGAGCGCCAGCGCGATGTCGTCATAGCGCGTCTGGAGGCCGACGGTCGTCTCCATCGGCCGTTCGGCAAAGCTGCCGTCGAATGTCCGCGACGCGTTGGCGCCGAGCATCAGCCGGTCGTCGTGCTGGTGGAACTGGTCGCCATTGACCGGGTCGCGCAGCGCATAGGTGAAGTTGTTGTAGAGATCGAGCTGGCTCTTCACCACATAGGCATTGGCCTTCCAGGAGCCGGCATCGTCGGTGCCGGCGATGCGGCCGGATAGCGCGAAGCGGTTGGTCTTGCCGCCGTCGGTCGGATCGATCGCATCATAACGGCCGAGCAGGCCGGAGGTGATGGCGCGCTCCGGCACCTGGTCGGTCGAGGACCAGCGATTGGCATAGGCCATGCCGGTGACGGAGAAGCCGTCGGTCGCGGTGCCCTGGCTGTAGCGCACCAGGCTGTTGAGCTTCTGCGCATCGTCAGGCGTGGTCCACGGCCCGTCATAGCGGCCGGCCTCGCCTGATATCAGCAGGTGGCCGTCGCCGACATGGAACGAGTCCATGCCGAAGAAGCGGCGATAGCCGAAGCTGCCGGCCGTGACCTGCGCGATCGCTTTGGGCACGCTGTCGATCAGGCCGATATGCACGCTGCCGACTGATGCGAAGTCGCCTTCGTCGGCAAAATAAGGTCCCTTGCGCACGTCGACACGGCCGATCGTCTCCGGCATCAGCCAGTTGAGATCGGCATAGCCCTGGCCATGGGCGTGGGTGCCCATGTTGACCGGCACGTCGTCGACATCGAGCGCGAGGTCGGTGCCATGGTCGAGATTGTAGCCGCGCAGAAAATACTGGTTGGCTTTGCCCTCGCCGGAGTGCTGCGTGACGATCAGTCCGGGCACGGCCTCCAGCGCCTCGCCGGGCCGCGTGGCCGGGCGGGCATTGATCTCCTCGCCGGAGATCACGACCTCGCTCGCCATGCCCTGCGGGCGCGCCGGACCGGACCCGACATTGGGGGCGCCGGACGGCGCAGCTGCGGCCGTTGCCGCTGGGACAACGTTCGCAACCGGGCGCGGCGCGCCGGGCTTCGGCCGCTGCGCCTCGCGCCTGAGCTTCGGCTTCGGCTTGGCTGTGCGCCTGGGCGCATCGACGTCGACGGTGGGCAGCTCGGCGGGGACGCGCTCGGGATGCGCGTTGGCCTGTTGCACCAGCGCCGCCATCAACACGATCACGCTTGCCCCACGCCACCCCATCGTCATCGTCGTCACGCCCCTCGATCTCGCCGTCGGGGCATGCGTCATCGACTGTCGCGAGCCCACGGGCTTGCGGCACGCTCGCTTGGATCGCCCCACTGTCGAGTGTTAAAGAACGCTAAGGTGACACCGGTATGATGTCAACGTGTAAACATCATACTCGAATGACACTGTTGCCGCCGGGAGACGACAGATGCAGCGCCTGACGATCACGATCGACGACGATCTGCTGGCCGAGGTCGACGCCTTCATGGCGCGGCGCGGCTACGACAACCGCTCGGAGGCGTTTCGCGATCTGCTGCGCAGCGGCCTGGAAACGGCCGACGGGGCGGCCGGCGACAGCCGCCACTGCATCGCGACTCTCAGCTACGTCTACGACCACGCCGCGCGCGAGCTGCCGAAGCGGCTGACCCAGGAGGCGCACGATCATTCCGGCCTTGCCCAGGCGACGCTGCACGTCCACATCGACCAGGAAAGCTGCCTCGAGGTCACCGTGCTCAAGGGCGAACGCCGCGAGGTCAAGGCGTTCGCCGACCACGTCATCGCCGAGCGCGGCGTTCGCCACGGCCACGTCGCGATGATGCCGGTCGAGCCGTCGCACGATCATGGGCATGCGCATAGCCACTCGCATAGTCACAGCCATTCGCATTCCCACACGTCGAAGGGCGGGAAGAAGTAGGGCGGAAAGCGATAGGGCACGCTGCCGGCCAAATCCTCTGCCGTCATGCCCGCGCAGGCGGGCATCCAGTACGCCGCGACGTCGCGTGTGATCACATCCGCCGCGGAATACTGGATCGCCCGGTCGAGCCGGGCGATGACAATGGAGGTTGTAGGCAGCATAGACCGCGATCCCGCCGTGATCCCCAGACGCGCCTTGGGGTAAGGGACGCGTAGGGTGGGCAAAGGCGCGCATGCAACGGTGCGAGCCTCATGCTGTGCTCTCTCGCGCGCCGTGCCCACCATTCCGCTTTCCAATGCGCGGAGCGATGGTGGGCATGCGACCGCCCTGCGGGCGGCTGCTTTGCCCACCCTACGAACGACGAACTGCCGGCGATGTCTCGGGCCACCATCAGACCGCCCGCAGGGCCGCGCGTGCCGCGGTCGGGACTGGGTCGAGCAACTGCTCCGAACGGTCCCAGAGCCGGCGGGCCAACGCGCCGTCATGCGCCTGCGAATGCCGTCGGCTGAACACCTTGCGCTTGGCATAGAAGGTGCCGGACGTCCACCCTTCGCCCGGCGCCGACTCGGCGAGCCAGACCAGTTGATCGGCTCCTTGCGCGGGACTCCGCAGGAACATCCGGCCCCATTGGGTGAGGATCCGGATGAAGCTGTCGCTGTCCGCGGCGAAATTCGAGGCGATGACGCCGGGATGGAACGCGGCCGCTGAGATACCTCGGGCATGATAGCGGCGATGCAGCTCGCGGGTGAACAGCACGTTCTCGAGCTTGGAGGCGCAGTAGGCGCGCATGGCGCTGAAATTCTTGTCGAGGTCCAGGTCGGCGAGATCGAGCCGGCCGAACCACGCTGCACTGCTGGAGGTCTGGATGATGGCGGCGCGGCTCGCGATCAGTTTGTCCAGCAGCAGCCGTGTCAGCAGGAATGGCGCCAGATGATTGACCTGGAAGGTCAACTCGAAGCCGTCGACGGTCTTGGCGCGGTCGCCGAAAATGCCGCCGGCGTTGTTGGCGAGCACGTCGATGCGGGGATATTCCCTGTCGAGATCGGCCGCGAGCCGGCGGACGTCATCGAGACGGGCGAAATCGGCGACGAAATGCCGGGCGCCGATGTCGCGCGCGACCGCCGCGGTCTTCTGCGGCGAGCGCCCGACCACGACGACCTCATGGCCGTCCTGGTGGAGCTTCCGCGCGGCCGCCGCGCCGATGCCATCGCTGGCGCCGGTGACGACGATGGTTCGGGACACCGCAGTTCCGTTGGCAGATGCCATGGCAGGTTCACTCCTGAAACGCGTCACCTGTTGCATCCGCGACGGCAGCGTTCCGCCGCCGCGTCAGGGGCCCGTCCATCATCATATGGCGTCATGCGGCTGTGATGACAGGGGCGCGCTCGTCATAGGTCTCGACGGCCATGACGCCCAGTCGATCCGATCGGGCATCGACGGCGCCGATGCCGTCGCTCGTGCCGCTGATGACGATGGTGCGAGACGCCGCAGGTCCTTTGGCAGACGCCGATCCAGGTTCAATCCTGAAACGCGTCACCTGTTGCATTCACGACGGAAACATTCCGCCGCTGCTGCGTCCTACGAGCAGAAGCGAGTTAGTTTAACCCAATAGCGAATCCGCCGTCGTGCTGCCGGTGGTCACTTGTTCAGAACGTCCAGCCCTGTTCGAGAGCCGACGTAGACCCCAACTCGTGTTTTGACTCGGATCGGACATCAGTCTGTTGTTCCGCAGCGGGAGATCGAACATCGCGCTGCAACTGTGAAATTCCTATAATGTTGCTGGCGCGAGTGTCTTGAAAACATATGCACGTTGTGCACTATCGGAGGTCCTTGGTGCTCGACACTCCTTGGTCCATGACCATATAAACGAGGACCATATCAGCGAGCGCCCGCCTTCCAAAAGGCCAATCGCCATGACCACTCCGAAAGCAACGTTGCCAAACGAGGCAAGCCAGCTCGCAGATTCCGATCCCTTTCAAATTTTGCGACTTTCAAGCGCTCCAATCGCGGTGCGATATCTTGCTGCAGTTGTCATGACGGGCTTTGCAACAGTAATCGCCGTCGGGTTGGACAGCAGGGTAACCATACCGAATCTTTCTCTCGTCTATGTCATACCCGTCGTCGTCGCTGCCGCCGCCTTCGGGTTGGGACCATCCCTTTGCTCAGCAGTCCTCGGAGCGCTCGCGTACAATTTCTTTTTTACCGAGCCGCGCTATACGCTCATGGTCGATGATCCGGCCAACGTTTGGGCTATTGGGCTACTTTTCGTTGTCGGATGTATTGCGAGCGGCGTGGCCTCGATCGCCAGGAGCAGGGCGGACGACGCGGCGCTCCTAATGCGGCAAGCAACAATTCTGCAGCTCTATAGTCACGATGTCGTCGGTGCCGACGATGCAAAGAAGATAGTCTCTCTCGCCGCCACTACCCTTGAAGCGCTCTTCCACGTTCCTGTTGTCATAATGCTTATGTCGGAGACTGTAGTAACGTTCATCGAGAGGCGCGGCGAAATCGAGCCCCTCGATGTGGAAATGGAGGCTGCGCGGTCTTCACTGACGACTTGTCGATCGGTCCGTGCAGGGGTTTATCCGTTCGACACATCTCGCTTCGACTTCTGGCCCGTGTCGACGCCTACGGGACAGTGGGCCGTCATTGGGCTGGCGTTCGACCCCAATGAGCGTCCATCCAAGCCTGCTACTCTGGTTGAAGCCGTGGGGGCTGTCCTCGCTCTCGCGCTCGATCGCCAGTATTTCCGCACCCTGTAGGGGATGACCGCTTAGGGCACTTCTCGGACTCTAGGCTCCGGCCGGCTGTCCGGTTTAGGCAGGTGCATCGGTTTGGAGCGGTGGGTACGGCGCCGTTGCATCGTCACCCGCGGCTGCAACTCGTAGGGCGGATCAGCGAAGCGTAATCCGCCATCTTAAGGCAACGAAGGAAGCAGTGGCGGATCACGCCTCGCTGATCCGCCCTACGCGCTATTATTGAGGGCGGAGTCCTGGTGGAAAGATCATCGATTGGATTTCAACTCTGATCGGAAAGTGTTGAAGGCGCCTCAGTTGCATCGCCGGCTTTGGTCAGTCGAGCCAATGTCACCAGTTGCCGCAGCCATTGCATTCTCGGCCGGGCCGGATAGCCACCCCAGGTCGTTCCCGGCGGAACGTCATTCATGACGCCCGAGCCCCCGGCCACGCGCCCACCCCTGCCGATCGTAACGTGGGACGCAATCGCAACCCTGCCACCAAGGACGACAAAATCCTCAAGCGTCACGCTGCCACTGAGACCCGACTGTGCGACGATGACACAATGGCGACCAATGACGACGTTGTGGCCGATCTGACAGAGATTGTCGATTTTCGTCGCCTCTCCGATGATCGTGTCCCTTATGCCGCCACGATCAATCGTCGTCCCGGCGCCGATCTCGACGTCGTCCTGGATGATCACGCGTCCCGTTTGCGGAACTTTCTGCTGCGTGGCACCGATGTAACCAAAGCCGTCCTGCCCGATGCGGCATCCGGGATGGATCACCACGCGCTCGCCGATGAGCGTATGCGTGATTGAACACCCCGCGCCGATTGAGCAATCGCGGCCGATCACGACGTCCGGACCGATCACGGCCGTCGCGGCGATGATGCTTCCCGCTCCGATCTCAGCCCGAGGCCCGATCACAGCTCCTGGATCAACCGTTATTCCGCTCCCAAGGCGCGCAGTCGGATGGATGGTCGAGCCCTGCGCGATGTCGTTGGTCTCGAACGGGGAGGTCGGCCGCAAGGACTGAGGGTAAAGTTCACTATGGACGTTGACAAAGGCGCGATATGGCTGGCGCGTGGGCAGCAAGATGAGGGTGCTTGGCGCGTGACTTTCGAAGCGCTGAAGCATCAGGCAGGCTGCAGCGCGCGTCGTCGCCAAGGCGTCGACGTATTTGTTGCTTTCGATGAAGGTGAGGTCATTCGGCCCGGCAAGTTCAAGTGGCGCAACATCTGTAATCACGTGCGAAAGTCGCGCAGCATCGTGGCATTCGGCGCCCGTCAGCACGATGATCTCGGCCACAGTCAAACCCGCGGGGCGATCGAAGAATGTTCGTTGGTCCATATCGCAGCCTTAGTTGAAAACTGTGTCAGGGGCGATACCGGCATCGCGTTCGGGGGACTGGCGTCGCAAGAACATGATGGCACATGTTTCGGAAGGAGTGACGAGTTTAAGCGTGCCGGCAGCATGAAGTGAACACAGCACGACGAGAGTATGACGGGAGTGATACGTGGCAACGTTGCGAAACGGAGCTATGGTAGATCTTAAGATTAGGTCGTCGACTTCCCGTTCATGGCCCTTCTCGGACTCAGGCTCCGCCCGGATGTCCAGTTTAGGAAGGTGCATCGGTTGGGAATGGTGGGCACGGCGCCGTTGCATCGTCACCCGCGGCTGCAGCGGAGCAAGGCTCCTTTGCCCACCACCGCGCCTTGCATCGTTCACGTCATTGCGAGGCGCCCTTGCGCCGACGTGTCCGCCGAAGCCGATCGGGCGGAGGCGGAAGCAATCCAGACTCTTGGCGCGGCCCCCCTGGATCGCGTCGCTTCGCTCACGATGGCGCCGCGCTGCTGCCGTCGCGCGCCGTGAAAACCGCCTGCGCGCAAAATCCAATTTCGTCAGCTCGCAGGGCGGATTACAGCCGACCGGCCGCAGCCGCCTTTGACCCGAAGCGAACATCAATTAGCGGGACTCGCTGTTCTAATTTCGCCTCCAGCATGATAGTTTTCAGGGGCGCGATCGAACGGAGATTCAACGATGAGAGCTAAATCGATGTTTGCGTCTTTTGGAATTGCTGCAGTTTTACTTGCGGCTAACAGTGTCGGTGCGAGTGCGGATGAAGAATTCGTGCGTGGCAGGTCGAATGATGTCATCAAGTCACGACCCGCCAGTGCCCTGAACAGTACACTGAAGTATCGGCCGAAGCGCGGGTGCTTTGCGACGGGCACTCGGGATACATCAGGCAATTCCCAAATGGTCTGCGGATGATTGTTGAGGCCGCCTTAATCCGTGGTGACCTACTTCCATTCGAGTGTGTCTCCTGTTGACCCAACTCGGACCTCAGCCCTGATGGCTTGTCCCCATTCCGAACGTAAGTTGATTGCCATCAAGATCAACAACGTCAAAGTCGCGCATACCGTAGTCGTAATCTTGCGGTGGCTTGAGCACCTTTGCTCCGCGCAAAGTCAGGTCGGCGTGCACACGGTCGACATCTTTCACGAATACACAAATGCCGCCATTACCCGGCAATCGTTTGGTCTCGTGAGCCGCGAGTAGGTGCAAAGAAACTTCGTCACGGCACAAGCATACATAGAATGTGGGGGCTCCGTATTGAAGAGTGATGGTGAAGCCGAGTGCGTCGCGGTAATGCTCAATGCTCTTGGCTATGTTGCTGACGACAAATACAGTTGCCGCCCCTACCATCATTGCCTGTTCTTCTGTCATCTGGCTCTCCCGCTCTCGCGTTAGCTGCCCGCCGGATTGAAGATTAGCAGAAATGTCTGCACTTCGCTGGACGCCATGTCCGGAACTGGCACTTCTCCGACTCTAGGCTCCGGCCGGCTGGCCGGCTTAGGCAGGTGCATCGATCTGGAATGGTGGGCACGGCGCCGTTGCATCGTCACCGCGGCTGCAGCGGAGCATGGCGCCTTTGCCGACCCTTGCGCCTTGCATCATCCACGTCATTGCGAGGCGCCCTTACGCCCACGTGTCCGCCGAAGCCGATCGGTCGGAGGCGGAAGCAGTCCAGACTCTTGGGGCGGCCGTGGATCGCGTCGCTTCGCTCGCGATGACGCTCCGCTGCGCCGATCACGCGTCACGAAAACCGCCTGCGCGCTAAATCTGATTTCGTTTGCCCGATCAAGCTGATTTGCCCTGTCCAGTCCCTGCGCGAAAAATATTTCACTTTCGTTTTTTCGGAAAATGTGATTGTCTAGCGCCATCCCGCCTCGATCGAAGAGGGACGTTTCGCGGTCGTCACGAGCGTTGGAGGCGGGGAGCGGTGGCCTGTCGGCGCGCAGCGCGCTTATCGCGAGCGGACGAACGCGACCGGCAGGACGGTGAAGTCGTATGGTCCTGGCGCCCCGATGCTGGCGTCAAGTTCGCGGCAGATGCTCGCGCATCTGCGCGGACGACGGTGGCTAACAAGCCCGGACACCGGGGAGAGTACGTATAAATCGTAAGCCCATCGCGCAGGGAGGGCCGGGTGATCTCGGCTGAACCTGTGGTACCTGCCGCCTGCATTTTTTTCCGCAGGCGGGCCACGGGCGCGGCCAGCGCCCGGCCTTCCCTGCACCCTCCGATCGATCGAAGGGTGATCCGATCGCAAAGCTCGGGCGTCACCCGTCGCGAGAAGGAGAGCGCATGTCCGATGTCGGTCAGATGGTTTGCCGCAGATGCGTTGGCGCGCATCAACCGGTCAGTTCTTGACGCCATAGTGGGCGAGGAACATGCCCACGGCGCTGCCGATGACCTCGTGAACGCGGTCGTGCGAGGGGGCCGGCTCGGCCTGGAAGATGAAGGGCAGGAACAGCGTGGCCTGGCACATCTGCTGAAACTGCGAGGCCGCCAGATGACAGTCGTCGATGGCGAGCTCGCCGGCATTGACGCGGGCCTGCAGATAGGCCGCCAACCGGCTGATCGTGGCGTTGAGCACGCATTCGTAGTAGCGGCGGCCGACGTCCGGCATCCGCTCGGCGATCGCCATCACGGTGCGGATCGCCGATCCGCCGCCGGGCCGGCAGACCACCGCGATCCAGGCCTTGCCGAACTCGCCGAGGACGGTCGCGGCATCGCGATCGGGATCGAAGCTGAAGTTCGAGGCGCCCCGATGCACGCTCTCCTCTTCGACGATCGCTTCGAACAGGCGGAATTTATCGGTGAAGTAGACGTACAGCGTGCCCTTGGAGACGCCGGCCGCGCGCGCGATCTCGCCCATGCTGGCGCCGTCGAATCCCAGGTCCATGAAGACCTTGCGGGCGCCGTCGAGAATCTGCCGCCGTTTGGAGGAGTCCTCGTCCGGAGCCGTCCGGGTGGTGTTTTGATCCGCCTCAATCATTGGTTTAGGTTGTTCCCGAAGAATTCGAGCGTGGCAACGTCACACAAGACCGTGAGCAGCTATGTTGCGCAGCGAAGAGTATATTGACCGAACCGTTCGGTCAATGCTAGATATCGAATTGACCGAACGGTTCGGTTGGGATGAACGGGGTCAGGGCGGCCCCGGTTTCATGGTGGGAGTCTCTTATGGCCGCTGCGAGAGAACAGGCTGTGCGGGCGCGCCGTCCGGATGCTGAGGAAGCGCCGGGACCGGCCAAGCCTGAGGCAGCCCGTCCGCGGGCGAACGACGCGGTTCAAAACAAGGCGGCCGATCCGAAGGCAGACGTCACCACCGAGGCGCCGCTCGATTTGCCGCCCGCTGCTCCAGCCGCGGCTCCCGGCCACGGCCAGTCGAAAACGGTGACCGCGACTCCGCCGAAATCCGGCAAGCGCAAGCGCGTGCTCGCAGGCGTCGGCCTGCTACTGGCGCTGGCCGCCGCCGGCTATGCGACGCATTATTTCCTGGTCGGCCGCTTCATGGTCTCGACTGACGATTCCTATGTCCGCGCCAACAACACCATGCTGGGCGCGCGTGTCTCCGGCCACATCCAGGAGATCGTGCCGCGCGACAATTCGATCGTCCGCAAGGGCGACGTGATCTTCCGCATCGATGACGGCGACTACAAGATCGCCGTCGACGCCGCGCGCACCAGGATCGCGACCCAGGAGGCGACGATCTCGCGCATCGGCCGCCAGGTTGCCGCGCAGCAGAGCGCCGTCGAGCAGGCGGAGGCGAACCTCGCCTCGGCCGAAGCCTCGATGAAGCGGGCGGGACTGGACTATGAGCGCCAGCAGGCGCTGAGCACCAAAGGCTTCGCGTCGCATGCGACCTTCGAGCAATCGGAAGCCGCGCGTGACCAGGGCATGGCTGCGGTCCGCGCGGGACGCGCAGCCTTCGACGCGGCGCGCGACAATGTCGAGGTCACCAAGGCGCAGCAGGCCGAGGCCCAGGCGCAGCTTGCCGAGCTGAAGACGTCGCTCGCCAAGGCCGAGCGCGATCTCGATTTCGCCACGGTGCGAGCGCCGGTCGACGGCACCTTTTCCAACAGGCTGGTCAACACCGGCGACTTCGTCGCCGTCGGTCAGCGGCTCGGCAACGTCGTGCCGCTCGACGACGTCTTCATCGACGCCAACTTCAAGGAAACCCAGCTCAATCGCATTCGCCCGGGCCAGCCGGTGACCATCAAGGTCGACGCCTACGGCGCCCGTAAGTTCATGGGCGCGGTCGACAGCATCGCGCCGGCTGCAGGCTCCGTCTTCACGCTGCTGCCGCCTGATAATGCGACCGGCAACTTCACCAAGATCGTGCAGCGGCTGCCGGTGCGCATCCGTGTGCCCAAGGACGTCGCGCGGCAGAACCTGCTGCGCGCCGGCATGTCGGTCTACGTCACCATCGACACCACCGAAGGCGCCAAGGATGCCGACAATGACGGCGACCTCGACGCGCCGATGATGATCCATCCGCAATAGCGATCAGATTGGACGATGAGGTCTGCACGCTCCCCACGGTCGGAGTTCACCTCTCCCCATCGGGGAGAGGTCGGATTGCATCGAGGATGCAATCCGGGTGAGGGGGCTCTTATCTGCTGTGAGACCGTAGCCCCTCGCCCCAGCCCTCTCCCGATGGGAGAGGCAGCACACCGTCCTTGCCGCTAGCAGGATCCGAACGACACCATGGCCAACGCGACCACAGCCGATCCCACTATGAGCGCGCCGGCCGCACCGGCCGAGCGCATCGCGCCGCGCCGGCTGATCGCGTTCCTGATCATGGTGTTCGGCATGTTCATGTCGATCCTGGACATCCAGATCGTGTCGGCCTCGCTGACCGAGATCCAGGCCGGCCTGTCGGCGAGCTCCAGCGAAGTCTCCTGGGTGCAGACCGCCTATCTGATCGCCGAAGTGATCGCGATTCCGCTGTCCGGCTTCCTGTCGCGCGCGCTCGGCACACGGCTGTTGTTCGCGATCTCCGCTGCCGGCTTCACCCTCTCCAGCTTCCTGTGCGGCTTCGCCTCCTCGATCGAGCAGATGATCCTGTGGCGCGCGATCCAGGGCTTCCTCGGCGCCGGCATGATCCCGACCGTGTTCGCCTCGGCCTACACGGTGTTTCCGCGCTCCAAGTTTCACATCGTCGGTCCCATCATCGGCCTGGTCGCGACGCTCGCGCCCACCGTGGGCCCGACCGTCGGCGGCTACATCACCGATGCCATGTCGTGGCACTGGCTGTTCTTCGTCAACGTCCCGCCGGGCATCCTGATCACGATCGGCGTGCTGGCGCTGGTCGATTTCGACGAGCCGCATTTCGAGCTGCTCGACCGGTTCGACTGGTGGGGCCTGATCTTCATGGCCGGCTTCCTCGGCGCGCTCGAATATGTGCTCGAGGAAGGCCCGCAATATGAGTGGATCCAGGACACCAGCGTCGCGATCTGCGCGGCCGTTTGCGCTGTCTCCGCGGTCGCCTTCTTCTGGCGCGTGCTGACGGCGGACGAGCCGATCGTCGACCTCAGGGCGTTCGGCAATCGCAATTTCGCGGTCGGCTGCCTGCTGCAATTCTGCATCGGCATCGGCCTCTACGGCCTGACCTACATCTATCCGCGCTACCTTGCCGAAGTGCGCGGCTACAGCGCGATGATGATCGGCGAGACGATGTTCGTGTCCGGCGTCACCATGTTCCTGATGGCGCCGGTGGTCGGCCGCATGATGCTGAAGATCGACATGCGCTACATCATCGCGTTCGGACTGGTCATCTTCGCGATCGGCTCCTACCAGATGACGGGCATCACCCGCGACTACGACTTCTGGGAGCTGTTCGTGCCGCAGGTGCTGCGCGGCGTCGGGATGATGTTCGCCATGGTCCCGACCAACAACATCGCGCTCGGTACCTTGGCGCCCGACCGGGTCAAGAACGCCTCGGGGCTGTTCAACCTGATGCGCAATCTCGGCGGTGCCGTCGGGCTTGCCGTGATCAACCAGGTGCTCAACGACCGCACCGACCTGCACATCGCGCGCCTGCACGAGCGCGTGAACTGGGGCAATGCGACCGCGGTCGAGACCCTCAACATGCTGCAGCAGAAGCTGCAGGGCATGGGCGATGCCGCCTTGATGGCGATGAAGCAGCTGTCGCAGATCGTGCATCGCCAGGCCGTCGTGATGGGCTATGGCGACGCCTTCTTCATGCTGACCTGTTTCTACCTCGCGCTCAGCTTCACGGTGATGCTGCTGAAGAAGCCGAGCTCGCCGATGGCCGGCGGCGGCGACGCGCATTGAGGCAGGCTTCGTAACGATCGCGGCCGCGCAATGCGCGCGGGTTGCCAAATCATACCATTGCAGGTATAAGGCTCGCATTGTCGCTCGAACCGGGGAGATTTGCATGACCACATCGCATCTGCAGATCGCATGCACCCGATCGATGCCTGTCCTGGTGTTTGGCCGATCGCTCTGAGCGCCACCGTTCAACTTCCCAAAGCCTGATTAGTCATTCGCAGACCGCGCGCCTGTCGCGTCTGCTTCATTTGGAGCCGGCCCGGCGCGACGAGCGCGGCCGGATGATGCCATGACCGTCGACGTCACCAGCCTGAAGGCCGACAAACGGCCTGCCGCCATCCGCGTCGTGATGCCGTTCGTGTTCCGCCACTGGCTGAAGCAGCCGCGGATGACGCTCGGCATTGCCGTGGCGCTGCTCGGCGCCACCGCCGCCGACCTGTTCATGCCGCTGTTCTCCGGTCGGCTGGTCGATGCGTTGACGCTCGGCCCCGGCAATGTGGATGCACGGCACACCGCGCTGGTCGCGTTCGGCTGCATCGTCGCGCTCGGCTTCGCCTCGATCGTGCTGCGGCTGTCAGGGCTGCAGCTGATCGTGCCGTTCACGCTCCGCATCATGTCCGATGTGGCGCGCGATGCCTTCGTGCGCGTGCAGCGCTTCTCGACCGACTGGCACGCCAACAGCTTCGCCGGATCGACCGTGCGCAAGATCACCCGCGGCATGTGGGCGCTCGATCTCTACAACGACACCATCCTGCTGGCGCTGCTGCCATCCTTGTCGGTGCTGCTGGGCTCGATGGTGCTGCTCGGCCTGCATTGGGGGGCGCTGGGCGGCGTGATCGCGATCGGCGCGGTGATCTATGTCGCGATGACGGTCGCGTTCTCGACCCGCTACATCGCTCCCGCCGCGCGCATCTCCAATGCCTGGGACACCAAGGTCGGCGGGACGCTCGCCGATGCGCTGGGCTGCAACGCGGTGGTGAAGTCGTTCGGCGCGGAGGCGCGCGAGGACGGCCGCTTGATGCGCGTCGTCAGCCGCTGGCAGCGGCGCGTCAATCGCACCTGGCTGCGCTACAACACGACGGCTGCCGTCCAGCTCGGCGTGCTGCTGTGCCTGCGCTCCGCGGTGATCGGCGGCGCCGTGCTGCTGTGGATGGCGGGCAAGGCCTCGCCCGGCGACGTCACCTATGTGCTGACCAGCTACTACGTGATCCACGCGTACTTGCGCGACGTCGGCATGCACATCAACAACCTGCAGCGCGCTGTCAACGACATGGACGAGCTGGTCGCGATCCACAGCGAGCCGATCGGCATCGTCGATGCTGATGGGGCGAAGCCGATCGCGGTCACCGGCGGGCACATCGTGTTCGACGCGGTGACGTTCCACTATGGCGGCCATCGGACGCCGCTCTACGACCGGCTGTCGGTTGACATCCGGCCGGGCGAGCGGATCGGGCTGGTGGGACGCTCAGGCTCCGGCAAGACGACCTTCGTCAAGCTGGTGCAGCGGCTCTATGACGTCAGCGGCGGGCGGATCCTGATCGACGGCCAGGACATCGCCCAGGCGACACAGGACTCGCTGCGCAGCCAGATCGCGATCGTGCAGCAGGAGCCGATCCTGTTCCACCGCTCGCTGGCGGAGAACATCGCCTATGGCCGGCCGGGTGCCAGCCAGGAAGCGATCGAGCACGCCGCCCGGCTGGCCAACGCGCATGAGTTCATCACGCGCCTGCCCAAGGGCTACGGCACGCTGGTTGGCGAGCGCGGCGTCAAGCTGTCGGGCGGCGAACGTCAGCGGGTGGCGCTGGCGCGGGCGTTCCTGGCCGATGCGCGCGTGCTGATCCTGGACGAGGCGACGTCGAGCCTCGATTCGGAATCGGAGGCGCTGATCCAGGAGGCGATGGAGCGGCTGATGAAGGGGAGGACGGCGATCGTGATCGCGCATCGGCTGGCGACCGTGCGCAGCCTCGACCGCATCCTGGTGTTCGACCGCGGCCGCGTCGTCGAGCAGGGCAGCCATGCCGCCCTGGTCGGCCGTCCGGGCGGGCTCTATCGCAGCCTGTTCGAGCGCCAGGCCACCGAGTTCGGCCAGCTCTCGGCCGCCGGGTAGTCAAAATGGTGAGGGGCCCGGCGCTATTGGCGCCGAGCCCCTCATGAACATATCAGCCGGCCTGTAAGCCGGGTTCTGTAGGGCACCGCCACACTTGCGCATGACGATACGTGACGGCCATTCCTCTGGGATCGCGCTTGCGCGCGACCTCGGGCAACCTACCCGGATGACGAGCCTGACATCGCTCCCGCGGACGTCATCGCCTTGGCGATCGTCTGCCTTGGCGATTGTCTCCGCGTGGCCATCCCTATTCGGTTTTGCTCCCGGTGGGGTTTACCATGCCGGTTCCGTTGCCGGCCCCGCGGTGCGCTCTTACCGCACCTTTTCACCCTTACTTGCCTCCCTCGCGGGAGGAAGCGGTTCGTTCTCTGTGGCACTTTCCCTGGGGTCACCCCCGCCGGACGTTATCCGGCACCGCATGTCGATGGAGCCCGGACTTTCCTCTCCGACGGCCTTTCGGCACCTGTCGGAGCGGCCGTCCGGCCGACTGACATCGCTTGATGGGACTTCCGCCGCCGCGCGTCAAGCCATCGAGGAGTCCACGAAAAATATTATGCTGATCGTGTCGTTCCCCTGACGGGCCGTTCGACTGGATGTCGGCAATCCAGCCGCACGCAAGGAGCAAATCCCATGCAATATCTGTTGATGATCTATCAGAACGAGGTCGAATACGCGAAGCGCGACAAGAGCACCGAGCAGGCTATGCTGGCCGAGTACCAGACCTTCACCCAGTCGATCATCTCGAGCGGCAATTACAAGGGCGGCGACCGGCTGCAGCCGACCACGACGGCGACCACGGTGCGGGTTCGTGACGGCAAGATGCTGACCACGGACGGCCCCTTCGCCGAAACCCGTGAACAGCTCGGCGGCTATTACATGATCGAGGCCGGGAATCTCGACGAGGCGATCGGCATAGCCGCGCGGATTCCCGGCGCCCGCGTCGGCTCGATCGAGGTGCGGCCGGTCTGGCAGTACAATCATTGATGCGGGATGGATGCAGATGCCCGCGCGTGAGCAGGACATGATCACGGTCACGCGGCGAGCCTCGGCTCGCCGCACGGACAATCGAGGCGGGTTTCGATGAGCCCTGACGCGGTCGAGAAGGTGTTCCGCGACGAATCCGGTCGTGCGCTGGCGACGCTGATCCGGCTGATCGGCGACTTCGATCTTGCCGAGGACGCGCTGCAGGACGCGTTCGCGGCGGCGCTCGCGACCTGGCGGCAGACGGAGCTGCCCGCCAATCCGCGCGCGTGGCTGGTCAATGTCGGCCGCAACAAGGCGATCGATCGGATCCGTCGCCAGATCGCCTTCCGCGACAAGGAGCCCCAGATCGTGCGGGCGATCGAGCTCGATGCTGCAGACGATGACGTCGCGGAGCGGGCAGATCTCGACGACGACATGCTGCGGCTGATCTACACCTGTTGTCATCCGTCGTTCGCGCCGGAGGTCCAGGTGGCGCTGACGCTGCGGACGGTGTGCGGCCTGACCACGGCGGAAATTGCGCGGGCCTTTCTGGTTGGCGAAGACGCGATGTCCCAGCGCCTGGTCCGCGCCAAGCAGAAGATCCGCCTTGCCGGCATTCCCTATCAGGTGCCGGGACGCGAAGCGCTCGACGAGCGCCTCCGGGGCGTGCTGGCCGTGATCTATCTGGTGTTTACGGAAGGCTATCTGGCGACGTCGGGAGCAGAGCCAATGCGGGACGATCTTGCCCGCGAGGCGATCCGGCTCGGCCGGCTGCTGGTCGGTCTGATGCCGGAGGCCCGGGACATCAAAGGCCTGCTCGCGCTGATGCTGCTGCACGATGCGCGCCGTGCCGGACGCGCCACCGCGTCGGGTGACATCGTCCTGCTCGAGGAGCAGGATCGTTCCTCATGGAATCGTGAGCAGATTGCCGAGGGGCTCGCGCTCGTCGACCAGGCGCTGAGCATGAGAGGGCTGCCGCAGCCCTATACGGTTCAGGCCGCAATTGCCGCACTTCACGCCCGTGCGCCAAGTCACCAGGACACGGACTGGCGCCAGATCGTCGGCCTCTACGAAGTCCTCCTGCGGATCGCGCCGTCGCCCGTGATCGAGCTCAATCACGCCGCGGCCATCGCGATGGTCGATGGTCCGGCGCGGGCACTTGCGCTGGTCGAGGCACTGGCCGCGCGCGGCGGATTGAAGCAGTACGACCTGTTGCCGGCGGTGCGGGCGGATCTGTTGCGGCGGCTTGGCCGCCATGAAGAAGCGCGGGCAGCCTATCGCGTGGCGAGCGAAGCGACGCAACTCGTGCCGCTCAAGCGGCTCTATGCCCGCAGGCTCGCCGAACTCGATGCTGCGTCCTGAGGCGTCATGCGCGCGGTGCCGGTTCGTCCGCCGGCAGGCTCGTCAGCAGCGCATGCAGTGTCCACAAGGTGGAGCGGTCGGCGATGCCGTCGATCCGTTCGGGGCGGAAGTGCCGCTGGAACGCGGTGACGACGTCCATGGTGATGCCGTCGAACTTGCCGGTGATCGGCACGCCGTAGCCATATTTGGCGAGCGCCTTCTGCAAGCCCTTGACGTCATCGCCGATGCTGCCGAGCTTCAGCGTCTCGCCTTTGGTGATCGCGGCCGGCTGCACCCAGTGGCCGACACCCGAATTCGCCAGCGAGTGCCAGGGGAATTTCTCGCCCGGATCCTTCTTGCGCGAAGGTGCGACGTCGGAATGACCGAGCACGCGGTGGGCCGGGACATTGCGGCGGAGCATGATGCCCCGGCACAGTGCGATCACGGCCGCGATCTGGCGCGGAGGGAAATCCGGGTAGCCCCAGTCGTGACCGCGATTGACGATTTCGACGCCGATCGAGCAGGAGTTGATGTCCTCGTCGCCGCCCCAGGAGGAGAGACCGGCGTGCCAGGCGCGCATCGCCTCCGGCACGCATTGCACGATGCGCCCGTCCTCGAGCACGATGTAATGCGCGGACACCTCGGTCCCGGCCGTGCACAGCTTGGTGATCGCGCCTTCCACGTCGGGCATGCCGGTATAGTGGAGGATGACCATGTCCGGCTGGCGGCCGCCCTTGCGTTCACCGAGATTCGCCGACGGGATCACATCGGACGCAATCGACGAGTCCGGCGTGAAAACAGGCAGGTCCGAAATGCCCTTGAGAATCGGCAGCGCGCGGGGACGCTTCGATTCGGGCTTGTCTGTGGGATTCGGCATGAAGGACTCGAAGCGGCGGCGACGGCAATGGCTCAAATCGAATATGGGCAGCCACTACCCTTTTGCATGTCCCCGTCGCAATCGAAATCGCATGCAGGCCCATCATATTGATTGGACCGTTCTGCAAAAGCGCCGGTTCGGTCGAACGACTGCAGCGGAGAGGGCGAGCGGTCGATCCCGCATCGTACTTTGCCGCGATCCCGTTCAAGTGCCCAACATCCGCCACAGACCGTCAACGGTTTGTTAACGCTAAGCGCCGTTACTAAGTGGTGAACAGCCAAGCCGGCTTTCGGGACGGCAAGCCGCCACCATGCAAGGTCCTGCACGGGAGATCACTGTCTTGAGCGGTGCCGGGAACGCTTGGCGCCGTGCGATTGCTGTCGGTTCGGGGGTCTGTTCCCCGGCGCAGCCGCAACACGCCGGTGATCACGCATGGGGTGGACGGGGCATCGACCGTCCCGGAGGATGGCTTGGGGAATTGACGGGGCGCGAGGATCTGAGGCGCGATGGGCTCGCTGCCGACCAAAGTCAGTCTGGATCAGTGGCATCCTTGCGGGGGGCCGCGTGAGCACGGCTGACCAGCGGCACGTCCCGGTGCTCGGTCCGGAGGCGGTCGAGATGCTCGCACCGCGCGAGGGCGGAACCTATGTCGACGCGACGTTCGGTGCCGGCGGTTACACGCGGCTGATTCTGGCGACGCCCGGAACGCGGGTGATCGGGATCGATCGCGACAGCACTGCGATTGCCGGCGGGGCCGGCCTCGTCGAACAGGCCGGCGGCCGGCTGACGCTGGTCGAAAACCGCTTCTCCCGGATCGAGGATATCTGCGCGGCGCAAGGTGTCGACGGCATCGTCATGGACGTCGGCGTGTCGTCGATGCAGCTGGATTCCGCGGCGCGCGGCTTCTCGTTCAGGTTCGACGGTCCGCTCGACATGCGGATGGGGAACGTGGGGCCGACCGCGGCCGACATCGTCGCGCAGGCCTCCGAGCGCAGTCTGGCCGACGTGATCTATATCTTCGGCGAGGAGCGGCATTCACGCGCCGTGGCGCGGTCCATCGTCGCAGCCCGCAAGGAGCAGCCGATCACGACCACGCGCGCGCTCGCCGATATCGTCGCCCGTGTCGTGCGATCGAAGCCCGGCGACATCCACCCGGCGACGCGGACGTTCCAGGCTCTGCGCATCCTGGTCAACGAGGAGCTCGACGAGCTCGAGCAGGCGCTGACGGCAGCTGAGCGCGTGCTGAAGCCCGGTGGCCGGCTCGCCGTTGTCTCGTTCCACTCGCTGGAGGACCGGATCGTCAAGACGTTCCTGGCCGAGCGCAGCAAGACCGGCGGCGGCTCGCGTCATCTGCCCGAGGTCGCGCAGCAGAAACCGAGCTTCGAGCTGCTCAACCGCAAGCCGGTCGTGGCCGCGGAGGTCGAGATCGAGGCCAACCCTCGGGCGCGGTCCGCCAAGCTGCGGGGGGCAGAGCGCACGGCTGCGCCGGCACACCTCGCGCCATCGTCGTCACCCTGGCCGCGGCTGGCCGATGTGTTGCGGGGAGGGTGACCGATGCGCCTCCTGCATCTCGTCGTGATCTGCTCGCTGATTTTCGCGGCTGCCTATGTCTATCGCATCAAGATGGACTCCACCGCGCGCATGGAACGCGTGCTGCAGCTGCGCGCCGAGATCCGCGAGCAGCGTGAAGCCATCGCGGTCCTGCGCTCGGAATGGGCCAAGCTCGATGCGCCGCTGCGCCTGCAGGGACTGGTCGAACGGCACCTGCCGCTGAAGCCGCTCAACGCCACCCAATATGACAGCCTCAAGAATCTGCCGGATCGGCCGTCGAGACTGGTCCGGCCGGGCAATCCGGATCCGATCGGGTCGATGATCGACGCGATCGATGCCGTCAACGAGGAGCCCCCTGTAACGGGGTCGGTGGGGCGTCCGGAGGATCAGCAATGACCGACCAGCTTGGGCCGCAGGCCAGGCCGCAGGAGCCGTGGCGGCAGCGACTGGTGCGCACGCTGCTCTATGGGCGCAACGTCGATCGCACCGCGAAGGCGCGTGCGCGCATCGGTCTGGCGATCGTCGCCTTTGCCGCCGTCTACGCGGTCATCGGCGGCCGGCTCGTGATGTTCGCGATCGGCTCGGATGGTCCGAGCGCGCGGCGTGCCGCGCAGCAGGACGCCATCGCCACCGCGCGGCCCGACATCGTCGACCGCAACGGTGCCGTTCTCGCCACCGACGTGAAGACGCCGAGCCTGTTCGCCGAGCCGCGCCGCCTCATCGACAAGGACGAGGCGATCGAGCTTCTGACGGCGACCTTGCCGGATCTCGATACGGGCGAGGTCCGCGACCGGCTGCTGTCGCGCAAGGGCTTCGTCTGGTTGAAGCGCGAGATGACGCCGAAGCAGCAGCAGGACATTCATCGCCTTGGCCTGCCGGGCATCGGCTTCCTGCGCGAGAACAAGCGGGTCTATCCGACCGGCAACGAGGTGGCCCATCTGATCGGCCTGGTGAACATCGACAACCAGGGCATCGCCGGCATGGAGAAATGGCTCGACAATCAGGGTCTCGCCGACCTGCATCGCGCCGGCTTCGCCACCGATCGTCTGCAGCGCCCGATCGAGCTCTCGGTCGATCTGCGCGTCGAGCACGCGCTGCGCGACGAGCTGCTCAAGGCCAAAGAGAAGTTCAAGGCCAAGGCAGCCTCCGGTCTCGTCGTCAACGTTAGGACCGGCGAGATCATCGCCATGGTGTCGCTGCCAGATTTTGATCCGAACAATCCGAAGGAAGCGCACGATCCAGATCGGATCAACCGCCTGACCACCGGCGTGTACGAGATGGGCTCGACCTTCAAGGCCTTCACCCTGGCGATGGCGCTCGATAGCGGCAAGTATGATCTCAACTCGCTGTGGGATGCGCGCGGACCGCTGCATTACGGCAAGTTCGCTATTCATGACGACGAACCAAAGGGCCGCTTCCTCAACACGAAGGAGGTGTTCACCTTCTCGTCCAACGTCGGCGCTGCCAGGATCGCGCTGACGCAGGGCGTCGAGGGCCACAAGGCGTTCCTGCGCAAGATGGGACAGTTCGACCGGCTGCGCACCGAACTGCCGGAGAGCGCCTCGCCGATCCTGCCCAAGCGCTGGGCCGAGTTGAACACGATCACGATCGCGTTCGGTCACGGCATGGCGGTGGCGCCGTTGCAGGGCGTGATGGGCGTGAGCGCGCTGGTCAATGGTGGTATCCTGATTCCGCCGACCTTCATGAAGCGGACCGAGGAGGAGGCGCTGGCGCTCGGCAAGCGTGTCATCAAGCCGGAAACCTCGGAGAAGATGCGCTACCTGATGCGCCTGAACGCCGAGATCGGCACGGCGCGCAAGGCCGACGTGAAGGGCTATTACATCGGCGGCAAGACCGGCACCGCGGAGAAGGTCATCAACGGCCGATACGCCAAGAAGAAGGTGCTGACCCTCTTCACCGCCGTGATCCCGGCCGACAAGCCGCGCTACCAGCTCCTGATCATGCTCGACGAGCCGCAGTCCCTGAAGGAGACCTACGGCTTCATCACGTCCGGCTGGAACGCGGTGCCGACCGCCGGCAATGTGATCTCCAGGATCGGGCCGTTGCTCGGCATCGAGCCGCGTTTCGACCTGCCGCCGTCCGACCGCCAAATTCTTGCGGCATCGCGGCTGACGCAGTAAGCCGTCGTCGAATCGCAGGCTTTGGAGCCTCCGCCGCCCGGGGCGGGGCCAGGACCGGTACGGGACCAGGATGAAACTTCACGACCTCCTCGGCGATGAGGCGGGGCTCGACCCGCAAATCGCCGCCGTCGAAGTCTCCGGCCTCGCCGTGGACAGCCGCGCCGTCCGGCCGGGCGATCTGTTCTTCGCGCTCGCGGGAACCAGGACCGACGGCGCACGCTTCATCGAAGCGGCGATCGCGGCCGGTGCCGTTGTGGTGGCGGGCGCGGCAGCGCCTGCGACAGACCTGCCGGTCCCCTTTGTCGTGCTGCCGAATGCGCGGCGCGCGCTGGCCCTCGCCGCATCGCGCTTCTTCCCGCGGCAGCCGGCGACCATTGCCGCCGTCACCGGCACCAGCGGCAAGACCTCGGTCGCGGCCTTCACGCGGCAGATCTGGCAGATGCTCGGTCACAGCTCTGCGAGCATCGGGACCATCGGGCTGGTGTCGGACAAGCGCACCGTCTACGGCTCGCTGACGACGCCGGATCCGATCGCGCTGCATCGGCAGATCGACGAGATCACGCAGGATGGCGTCACCCATCTGGCGTTCGAGGCCTCGTCGCATGGGCTCGACCAATTCAGGCTCGACGGCGTGCGGGTGTCGGCCGGCGGGTTCACGAACCTGTCGCGCGACCACATGGATTATCATCCGGACATCGCGCACTATCTGAACGCCAAGCTGCGGTTGTTCCGCGACCTCGTGCCGCCGGGCGGCGCTGCGGTGATCTCGGCGGATCATGATTGCTCGGCGGAGGTCATCGCCGCGGCGAAGGCGCGCGGGCTTCGTCTGATGACCGTCGGGGCACGAGGCGACGGCATAGGAGAGGGCATCCGGCTCGTCGCAACGGCCGTCAGCGGATTTGCCCAACAGCTTGAGGTCCAGCATTGCGGCCGCATGCATGCGCTCCGGCTGCCGTTGGTTGGCGCGTTCCAGATCGAAAACGCGCTGGTGGCGGCGGGCCTTGCGATCGGCACCGGCAGCGACCCGCAAGCTGTGTTTGAATCGCTGGAGAAGCTCGAGGGCGCCAAGGGGCGGCTCGAACTGGTCGGTGAGCACAATGGCGCTCCTGTCTTCATCGATTACTCCCACAAGCCGGACGCGCTCGCCAAGGCGCTGCAGGCGCTTAGGCCCTATGCCGCACGAAAACTCGCCGTCGTGTTCGGCGCCGGCGGCGATCGCGATGCCGGCAAGCGGCCGTTGATGGGCGCGATCGCCAGCGCAGAAGCCGACAGCGTCATCGTCACCGACGACAATCCGCGCAGCGAGGACCCGGCTGCCATCCGTGCCGCGATCCTGGCTGCGGCCCCGGGGGCACGCGAGATCGGCGACCGCGCCGAGGCGATACGGGTCGCGATCGGCGAACTGCAGCCCGGTGACGCGCTGGTCATTGCCGGCAAGGGCCACGAGACCGGACAGATCATCGGCAGCACGGTTCTGCATTTCAGCGACCATGAAGCGGTCGCGGACGCATTGGCATCGAGGACATCATGACGAAGGCGCTGTGGACTGTGGCCGAGGCGGCGCGCGCGCTCGGCCTCGCCGGCGACTATCCGGAGACACCGATCGATGTCGTGACGCAGGACAGCCGCGTTGTGAAGCCTGGCAGCCTGTTCGTCGCGCTGAGCGGTACGCCCAGCGGTGGCTTCGTGTCGAGTTTTGCTTCCAATCGTGACGGCTGGGAGTTCGCGGCCAATGCCGAGAAGGCCGGCGCCGTCGCGATGATCGTGCCGCACAGGATCGACGGCATCACGGTTCCTCAACTCGTGGTGCCGGACACGCTGATCGATGGATTGTGGGCGCTGGCGCGCGCCGCTCGCGCCCGCTTTCATGGTCCGGTGATCGGCCTCACCGGCAGCGCCGGCAAGACCTCGACCAAGGAGTTCATCGCCGCCTATCCCGGCGCCTCCGCCAGCCCATCGAGCTTCAACAATTTCTGGGGCGTGCCGCTGACACTGTGCAATGCCGATCCGCATGCCTCGGTCTGGGTGGTCGAGATGGGCATGAATCAGGTCGGCGAGATCGCGCGGCTGACGGAACTTTCAAAGCCGACGGTCGCCCTTGTCGTCAATGTCCAACCCGTGCATCTGGAGAAGCTCGGCAGCCTGGAAGCCATCAGGCGGGAAAAGGTCTCGATCGCGCAGGGGCTGCCCAAGGATGGAATTCTGGTGCTTCCGGCTGATCTCGCGGCGCCGGAATGGGGAGGCAAGGTGATCCGCTTCGGCGGCGATGCCGAGGTGCGTGAGCTAGCGCACACGCCTGATGGCGAGAACTGGGACGTGACGGCCGATGTCTGTGGCCGCCGGGTCGATTTCGTGCTGACGCCCGGCGCCCCGCACCGGGTCCTCAACGCACTCGCGGCACTCGCTTCCGTTGCGGCCACCGGGCTCGATCCGGCGCTGCTGGCGCAGGATCTCGGTCAGGTCGGCATCATGACCGGACGCGGCGTCGAGCAGACCATCGGCGAGGTCGTTCTGATCGACGACAGCTTCAATGGCAATCCGGCCAGCATGGCCGCGGCGCTCGACAGCCTGCAGGCCCGGCCGGTGCGTGGGCGGCGGATAGCCGTCATCGGCGACATGCTGGAGCTCGGCGCGGAAGCGCCCGCCTATCACGAGGGGATGGTCGGTCACCTCACCGGCATCGACGGTGTCTATTGCGTCGGTCCGCTGATGCGCCATTTGTTCGAGCGGTTGCCGCAGGAGAAGCGACTCGGCTGGCACGAGGATCCGGTGACGCTGAATCCCGCGCAGGTCGCGGCGTTGCTCGCGCCGGGAGATGCGGTCGTCATCAAGGGCAGCAAGAAGATCTTCTGGGTCAACAAGTTCGTGTCGAAGCTCGCCGCGGCTCTGCAGCGCACGAATTGAAATCGGGCGATATCGCGGCGCGGCGGCAGGATATCTTTCCTCTGGCCATCTGGGCAGCTATGCCGGGCAAGAGCTCTCCATCGATTGCAACGATTCGCACCTCGGCCCCGATCGTGGTTAAACAAGGCCGAACCGGATTCGCGGGGCGAGAATCTGCGGACGCGTGGCTCAATTTCGGTGAGGCGGCATAGGCGGGTTGGATGTTCTACTGGTTGATCGAGCTGACGAATACGTTTCCGAGCCTGTCGATCTTTCGCGGGCTCCTCAACGTGTTTCGTTACATCACCTTCCGGACCGGCGGCGCCGTGGTCACGGGGGCTCTGTTCGTGTTCCTGTTCGGCCCCTGGATCATCGATCATCTTCGCTTGCGTCAGGGCAAGGGCCAGCCGATCCGGACAGACGGCCCGCAATCGCATATCATCAGCAAGAAGGGCACGCCGACGATGGGCGGCCTGATGATCCTGTCGGGACTCGTCGTCTCCACGGTGCTGTGGGCCAATCCGCTCAACCCCTACGTCTGGATCGTGCTCGCGGTCACGCTCGGCTTCGGCTTCGTCGGCTTCTACGATGATTATCTGAAGGTCACCAAGCAGTCGCATTCGGGTTTTGCCGGCCGCGCACGTCTGCTCATCGAGGCTGCGATCGCGCTGGTTGCCTGCTATGCGCTGGTCCGCCTGGGACGGGATCCATCCTCGACCGGGCTCGCGATTCCCTTCTTCAAGGACCTCGTCATCAAGTTCGGCTGGCTCTACGTCCTCTTCGGCGCCTTCGTCATCGTCGGCGCCGGCAACGCGGTCAACCTCACCGACGGGCTCGATGGCCTCGCCATCGTGCCGGTGATGATCGCCTCCGCGAGCTTCGGCCTGATCGCCTACCTCGCCGGCAACGCCGTGTTCTCCGATTATCTGCAGATCCATTATGTCGCGGGCACCGGCGAGCTCGCCGTGTTGTGCGGCGCGGTCCTCGGCGCCGGGCTCGGCTTCCTCTGGTTCAATGCGCCGCCGGCCTCGATCTTCATGGGCGACACCGGCTCGCTGGCGCTGGGCGGCATGCTCGGCTCGATCGCGATCGCTGTGAAGCATGAGATCGTGCTCGCGGTGATCGGCGGCCTGTTCGTGCTGGAAGCCGTCTCCGTGATCGTGCAGGTCGCGTCGTTCAAGCTGACCGGCAAGCGCATCTTCAGGATGGCGCCGATCCATCATCATTTCGAGCAGCTCGGCTGGACGGAGCCGCAGATCGTGATTCGCTTCTGGATTATCTCGGTGATGCTGGCGCTGGTCGGTCTGTCGACGCTGAAGCTGCGCTGACATGATCCCCGTCACCTCATTCGCCGGCAAGACGGTCGCCGTGTTCGGCCTCGGCGGATCGGGGCTTGCCTCCTGCCATGCGCTGCGCGCCGGCGGTGCCGAGGTGGTCGCAGGTGACGACGGAGCCGAACGGTTGGCGGAGGCGGCCAAGGCCGGTTTCGTGACCGCCGATCTGCGCACCGTCTCATGGGCTGATTTCGCCGCACTGGTGCTGGCGCCGGGCGTGCCCTTGACGCATCCCGTACCGCATTGGAGCGTGCTCAGGGCGCGCGAGGCCGGCGTCGAGGTGATCGGCGACATCGAGCTGTTCTGCCGCGAGCGCAAGCGTCACGCACCGGACGCGCCGTTCGTCGCCATCACCGGCACCAACGGCAAGTCGACCACGACGGCCTTGATTGCGCATCTGATGCGGGTCGCCGGCTACGACACCCAGATGGGCGGCAACATCGGCACCGCGATCCTGTCGCTGGAGCCTGCGCGCATGGGCCGCGTCCACGTCATCGAGATGTCGTCCTACCAGATCGACCTCACGCCCTCGCTCGATCCGACCGTCGGCATCCTGATCAATGTCAGCGAGGACCACATCGATCGCCACGGCACCATCGAGACCTATGCCGCCGTGAAGGAGCGGCTGGTGGCGGGTGTCCAATCCAAGGGCACCGCGATCGTCGGTGTCGACGACGGTTTTTCGCGCGCGGTTGCCGACCGGTTGGATCAGGCCGGCAAGCGCGTCGTGCGCATCTCGGTAAAGAATCCGCTGGCCGACGGTCTCTATGTCGAGCACGAGACGATCGTGCGCAGCTCGAGCGGGGCGCGCAGCGAGATCGCGCGGCTCGGCGGCATCGGCTCGCTGCGCGGCCAGCACAATGCGCAGAACGCGGCCTGCGCGGCGGCGACTGCGCTCGCGCTAGGCGTCAAGGAGGACGTGCTGCAGCAGGGCCTGCGCAGCTTTCCAGGGCTCGCGCATCGCATGGAGCAGGTCGGCCGCCGCGGCAGCGTGCTGTTCGTCAACGATTCCAAGGGCACCAATGCTGACGCGACCGCGCATGCGCTGTCGTCCTTCGCCGACATTTTCTGGATCGCCGGCGGCAAGCCCAAGGCTGGCGGCATCACGAGCCTCAGCGGCTTCTTCCCGCGCATCCGCAAGGCCTATCTGATCGGCGAGGCGGCCGCGGAGTTTGCCGGGACGCTCGGTGACAAGGTGCCGCATGACATGTCGGGCACGCTGGAGATCGCGGTGGCGCAGGCGGCTGCAGATGCTGAAGCCTCCGGCCTGAAGGAGGCCGTGGTCCTGCTGTCACCGGCCTGCGCCTCGTTCGACCAGTTCCGCAATTTCGAGATCCGCGGCACGCGCTTCCGAGAGTTGGTGCAGGCGTTGCCGGGCGTTGAGCCCGTGGTGTGACGTATGGGCGGTCGCCACTCATGCCTCTGAGGGCGAACGCGTGTCGGCTGGTTCCAGCGACCAAGATGTAAGCGTTCGCTTAACTCTTCGATAACCATCCTGGGCGCCAATGGGCTGATTCCTTAAGGCCTCAGGTGGACGCCCGATGCTCTCCCGTGAAGAACGCAATCCGCTGTCCGACTGGTGGTGGACGGTCGACAAGCCGCTGCTCGGCTCCATCCTCGCCTTGATGCTGTGCGGCGTGATCCTGTCGCTGGCGGCCAGCCCGCCGGTGGCGACCCGGATCGGGCTCGATCCCTTTCACTTCTTCAACCGTCACGTCCTGTTCCTGCTGCCATCCTTCATCGTGCTGATCGGCGTCTCCTTCCTGTCGCCGCGCCAGATCCGCCGCAGCGCGCTGCTGGTGTTCGCGATCGCGATCGTGCTGATCGTGCTGACGCTCGCGATCGGTCCGGAGGTGAAGGGCTCGCGACGCTGGATCACGCTGGTCGGCGTCAACATCCAGGCCTCCGAAGCGGCCAAGCCGGCCTTCGTCGTGGTCGTGGCCTGGCTGTTCTCTGAATCGGCGCGGCGACCCGACATGCCGGCGACCACGATGGCGCTGGCGCTGTTGTTGATGCTGGTGTCGCTCCTGGTCATGGAGCCGGATTTCGGCCAGACCATGCTGATCCTGATGGTTTGGGGCTCGCTGTTCTTCATCGCCGGCATGCGCATGATCTGGGTCGCCGGCCTGGCAAGCGCCGCCGCGGCCGGCCTGTTCGGTGCCTACCTGCTGGTCCCACACGTTGCCGGGCGCATCAAGCGCTTCATGAATCCGGCTTCCGGCGACACCTTCCAGGTCGACACCGCGATGGAGGCCTTCTCCAACGGCGGCTGGTTCGGTTTGGGGCCGGGCGAGGGCATCGCCAAGCGCAGCCTGCCGGACAGCCACACCGACTTCGTGTTCGCGGTCGCGGCCGAGGAATTCGGTATCATCCTTTGCCTCGCGCTGGTCACGCTGTTCGCCTTCATCGTGATCCGCACGCTGTCGCGCGCCTATGCCACCGAGGACGCCTTCTCGCGCTTCGCGGCGTCGGGCCTCGCGATCCTGTTCGGCATCCAGGCGGCGATCAACATCTCGGTCAACCTGCAGCTGATCCCGGCCAAGGGCATGACCTTGCCGTTCGTCTCCTATGGCGGCTCGTCGATCGTATCGCTGGCCTATGGTGTCGGCATGATGCTGGCGTTGACGCGGCAGCGCCCGCGCATCGAGATCGAAGCGACGGGCGCCGCGGGTGCCCTGCGTAGCTATGCGTGATGATTCCTTGGGATTGCGGACGCTGGTCGCCTCGCTCGCAATGACGACACATTGCCTGTAAACATGCGCGCATGACCAGCATAGCGCCTCTCATTCTACTGGCTGCCGGTGGCACCGGCGGCCATCTGTTTCCGGCCGAAGCGTTGGGCGTCGAGCTGATCAGGCGCGGCTATCGCGTCCGTCTGGTCACCGATGCGCGCGCGCTGCGCTACAGCGGCCTGTTCACCAAGGACATGATCGACGTGGTGCCGAGCGAGACGGTGCGCAGCCGTTCGCCGGTGGCGCTGGCCCGCACCGCGCTGCTGCTCGGCACCGGCACAGTGGCCGCGTTCAACCTGATGCGACGGCTGAAGCCCGCGGCGGTGATCGGCTTCGGCGGCTATCCGACCGTGCCGCCGCTGCTCGCGGCGCGGCTCGCCGGCGTGCCCAGCCTCATCCACGACGCCAATGCCGTGCTTGGCCGCGCCAACCGTTTCCTGTCCGCGCACGTGAAGGCGATCGCGACCTCGCTGCCCGGCGTGCTCGATCGGGATCCTGCGCTGGCGGCCAAGACCACGACGGTGGGCACGCCGATGCGCCCCGCCATTCTCGAAGCGGCGGCCGTGCCGTATGTCCCGCCGGAGACCTCGGGCCCGTTGCGGCTGCTCGTGGTCGGCGGCAGCCAGGGCGCGCGGGTGATGAGCGACATCGTGCCCGGCGCGATCGAGCGGCTCGAGCCGGCGCTGTGGGGCCGGCTGGTGCTGACCCAGCAGGTTCGCCAGGAGGACATGGCGCGGGTGCGCGCGGTCTATGACCGGCTCAGGATCAATGCCGAGCTTGCGCCCTTCTTTACCGACCTGCCGGCGCGGCTCGCGGCCAATCATCTCGTGATCTCGCGCTCCGGCGCCGGCACCGTGGCCGAGCTCGCCGCGATCGGTCGGCCCGCGATCCTGGTGCCGCTGCCGGGCGCCATCGACCAGGACCAGTTCGCCAATGCCGGCGTGCTGTCGGAGGCGAACGCCGCGATCCGGATCGTGCAGGCCGAGTTCACGCCCGACCGGCTGGCCTCGGAGATCTCGGCGCTCGCCGCCGAGCCGTCGCGCCTCGCTGCCATGGTGCAGGCTGCGCGTGCGGCCGGCCGCCTCGATGCGGCGGAGCGGCTGGCGGACCTGGTGATCAGGACTGCCGGCCTCTGAGATCGTTCGCCAGCGGATCAGGAATGGCAAAAAATCGGCCAAAATCCGGCCGGAACGCCTGAAATTTCGCGGTTTTTCCGGCTTTTGCGGGCTTGTCCCGGCCTGCCATGTCTTGCATGAAGGGCGCATGATTCGGGGCGCGCCGGGCCGGAGCCGGCCGTCCCGCGACACCAAGGACGGGATGCCTCATGAGACTGCCGCGCGAGATCGGACCCATCCACTTCGTCGGGATCGGCGGCATCGGCATGAGCGGCATCGCCGAGGTGCTGTGCAATCTCGGCTACACGGTGCAGGGCTCGGACGCTTCCGACAACGCCAATGTCGCGCGCCTGCGCGAGAAGGGCGTCACCGTCAGCGTCGGCCATAAGGCGGAGAACGTCGCGGGTGCGGATGTCGTCGTGGTCTCGACCGCCATCAAGCGCGACAATCCGGAGCTGATGGCGGCGCGCGCCCAGCGCATTCCCGTCGTGCGGCGCGCCGAGATGCTGGCCGAGCTGATGCGGCTGAAGAGCTGCGTTGCGATTGCCGGCACCCACGGCAAGACGACAACAACGTCAATGGTTGCCGCGCTGCTCGATGCCGGAGGTCTCGATCCCACCGTGATCAACGGCGGCATCATCAATGCCTATGGCACCAATGCGCGGCTCGGCGGCGGCGAGTGGATGGTGGTCGAAGCCGACGAGAGCGACGGCACTTTCCTGAAGCTGCCGGCAGACGTGGCCATCGTCACCAATGTCGATCCCGAGCATCTCGATCACTTCAAGACCTTTGACGCCGTGCAGGACGCGTTCCGCGCCTTCGTGGAGAATGTGCCGTTCTACGGCTTCGCCGTGATGTGCATCGATCATCCGGTGGTGCAGGCGCTGGTCGGCAAGATCGAGGACCGCCGGATCATTACCTACGGCGTCAACCCGCAGGCCGATGTCCGCCTCGTCGACCTCACGCCGATGGGCGGCGGCTCACACTTCAAGGTCGTGTTCCGCGACCGCAAGAGCGGCGCGACGCACGAGATTTCCGACATCGCGCTGCCGATGCCCGGCCGGCACAACGCCTCGAACGCAACGGCGGCCATCGCGGTCGCGCGCGAGCTCGGCCTGTCCGACGAGGCGATCCGCAAAGCGATCGCGGGCTTCGGCGGCGTCAAGCGCCGCTTTACCCGCACCGGCGAGTGGAATGGCGTCACCGTCATCGACGATTACGGTCATCACCCCGTCGAGATCGCGGCCGTGCTGAAGGCGGCGCGTGAATCCACCAACGGCAAGATCATCGCCGTGGTGCAGCCACATCGCTACACTCGCCTGCAGTCGCTGTTCGAGGAGTTCTGCACCTGCTTCAACGACGCTGACTCCGTCATCGTCGCCGACGTCTACGCCGCGGGAGAGGCGCCGATTGACGGCATCGACCGCGATCACTTCGTGCTTGGGCTGCGGGCGCACGGACATCGCGAAGTGGTGCCGCTGCTAAAGCCCGCGGATCTCGCCGGCGTCGTCAAGGGGGTCGCCAAATCCGGCGATCTCGTCGTCTGCCTCGGCGCCGGCAACATCACGCAATGGGCGTACGCGCTGCCGAACGAGCTCAAGGCGCTGGGGTAGGGCGGTGAGCTTCCCCGACCTCACGCCCGATCTCAAAGCCGCGATGCCGGAGTTGCGCGGGCGGCTGCTTGCCAATGAGGGTCTGGCGCCGCTCACCTGGTTCCGCGTCGGCGGTCCGGCGCAGGTGCTGTTTACCCCCGCAGATGCCGACGACCTCGCTTACTTTCTGCAGCGGCTTCCGACCGATCTGCCGGTCTATGTCGTTGGTGTCGGCTCCAATATGATTGTGCGCGATGGCGGCGTGCCGGGCGTCGTGATCCGGCTGGCGCCGCGTGCCTTCGGTGAGGTCAAAGCAGAGGGTGATATCATCACCGCCGGCACCGCCGCGCTGGACAAGCGCGTGGCCGAGGTCGCGGCTTCCGCGAACCTGTCCGGGCTCGAATTCCTGTTCGGCATCCCCGGAACGATCGGCGGGGCGCTGCGCATGAATGCCGGCGCCAATGGCGGTGAGACCAAGGATATTCTGATCGAGGCGATTGCGGTCGACCGTCGGGGCGAGACGCATCGTTTCAACAATGCCGACATGAAGTTCACCTATCGCGCGAGCGGTGCCGATCCGTCGCTGATCTTCACCGCGGCGCGCTTTCGCGGCACGCCGTCGGCACCCGAGGCGATCCGGTCGCGCATGGCCGAGGTGCAGGCGCATCGGGAAAATGCACAGCCCATCCGCGAGAAGACCGGCGGCTCGACGTTCAAGAACCCGCCGGGACATTCGGCCTGGAAGCTGGTCGATGCCGCCGGCTGCCGTGGCCTCAAGGTCGGCGGCGCGCAGGTCTCCGAGATGCACTGCAACTTCCTGATCAACACCGGCAACGCCACGGCCCATGACATCGAGATGCTCGGCGAGACCGTGCGCGAGCGGGTCAGGGCGACGTCGGGCATCGAATTGCAGTGGGAGATCAAACGCCTTGGACTCAAGGCGAACTGATAAGCCCGCTTCGCCTGCCATCGCAGGGCGGCCACGCCCGGTCTGAGATCAACCCGAGAAGACATTGATGCGCATCACGATTCTGTTCGGCGGATCCAACAAGGAACGACTCGTCTCGGTCGCGAGCGCGAAAGCGCTGCATGCGGCGCTGCCCGAGGCGGACCTCTGGTTCTGGGAGGCCGACGACACGGTGCATCAGGCGAGCGGCAAGGCGCTGGCTGCGCATGCCAAGCCGTTCGAGGAGCCGTTCACCGCCGACGGCGCCGGCATCGGGAGCCTCGGCGAGGCGCTCGATCGTGCCCGAGCCGAGGTGAGACTCCTGGTGCTCGGTCTCCATGGCGGCCGGGCGGAGAACGGCGAACTTCAAGTGATGTGCGAGACTCGCGGCGTGCCATTCACCGGATCGGGGTCGGCCGCCTCGCATCTTGCCTTCGACAAGGTTGCGGCCAAGCGCTTTGCCGTGCTCGGCGGTGTGACCGCTGCAGAGGGCGTCGCGCTGGAGCACGCCGAAGCGGCGCTCGCACGCTACGGCAAGCTGATCGCCAAGCCGGTCAAGGACGGCTCCAGCTTCGGGCTCATCTTCGTCAACGCCGGGCAGGACCTCGTCGCCGTTCGCAGCGCGGCCGCGACCGATGAGTATCTGATCGAGCCGTTTGTCACCGGGACGGAGGCAACCTGCGGCGTGCTCGAACAGTCCGATGGATCATTGATCGCGCTGCCGCCGATCGAGATCCTGCCGGCCGACGGCGCGTTCGATTATTTTGCGAAGTATCTCGCCGCGGCCACCAAGGAGATCTGCCCGGGCCGCTTCAGCCCGGAGATCACGGTGGCGCTGCAGTCGGAGGCGATCAAGGCGCATCGGGCGCTGTCCTGCGGTGGCTATTCGCGCACCGACTTCATCGTCTCGGCCGACGGCCCCGTCTATCTCGAGACCAATACGCTGCCCGGGCTCACCGCCGCCTCGCTCTACCCCAAGGCTTTGACGGCGCAGGGCATCTCCTTCGTCGATTTCCTGCAGCAGCAGATCGCCTTGGCCGAGCGCCGGGTCCGCAGATAGGGCGCGAGCGACGCCCCGGAGGAACCCGGCCCGGCGTCCCACGGTGGTTCCTGTAATCGGTAAAATGCTTAATAATTCGCGGCAAGGCCCTCATAAATCGGAGAAAAATATCATCTCTCCGGACCGATTTTACTTTTTGTTTACCAGGACGTCCGAAGGTTAACGCTGGCGCCTCAGTGGTGCTCGGCTGCCGGATCGAACCGTCGTGACGAAACACATCGCGATGGTCACCAGCGTTCCGGCTGGTCGGGACGGGGGGCGCGGGTCCGCGACGTATTTGCGGGCGCAACAGTTGATGAGCTCGTGCAATGGATGGTGCAGGACGCCTCGCTCGATCGCAGAGGCCTGAAGCTGACCTGAAAGCCGCTGCCCTTGGCGCGGTGATCCTGCTGCGCGAGTATGTCTCAGCCCGTCTTCCGCGCGTCAGAGTCGCTCGGGGCGGCTCGCGCCGGCACGCGAACAGATTGACCAGGCCTACTGCGAAAACCGTGCAGGCCGCGCTCGCGCCGATGGCCGAGCGCGAGGCGCCGCCGCGCGTGGTCGAATTCGTCGAACGCTATGTGCCGCGTCGTCTCGGCACGGTTGCGACCGTGGCCCTGCTGTTCGGCAGCGTCTGGCTCGGGATCGTCAAGGGCGGGCACGCCCAGGACGTCAGTGCCGCGTTGTCGGACACCCGCAACGCGCTGGCAAATGCCGCGGGCTTCCGCATCACCGCGGTCGCCATCAATGGGCGCAAGCAGCTGACCCAGGACGAGGTGCTTGCGACCGGGGGCGTCACCGGCCGATCGTCGTTGCTGTTCCTCGATGCGGCCGCCGTTCGCGACAAGCTGAAGGCCAATCCCTGGATCGCCGACGCGACGGTGCAGAAATTCTTCCCCAGCCAGCTGCAGATCGACATCGTCGAACGCAAGGCGTTTGCGCTATGGCAGCAGGACGGCCGTCTCTCGGTCATCGCCGATGATGGCGCCGTGCTCGAGCCTTACGTGTCGCGCCCGTTCCTGACCCTGCCGCTCGTGGTGGGGAAGGGCGCCGAGAGCCGCGCGCGCGACTTCCTGGCGTTGCTCGCGCGTTATCCGCAGGTGCGCGCCGTGACCAAGGCGGCGGTTTTCGTCGGTGAGCGGCGCTGGAACCTGCGCACCAAGGACGGCCTCGACATCCGCCTGCCCGAGAACGACGTCGGCAACGCGCTGGCTTCACTCAGCCGACTCGATCAGGAGGACAAGCTGTTCTCGCGTGACATCGTCGCCATCGACATGCGGCTGCCCGATCGCCTGACCGTGCAATTATCCGATGACGCCGCAAAGGCCCGCGAGGATCTGTTCAAGGACAAGGCGAAGGCCAAGAAGAAGGCCGGTGACGCATGACCGGCTTCGATCGCCAGACCCCGAAGACGCGGCCGATGGCGCACAAGCGCACCGCGCTGGTCGCCTCGCTCGACGTCGGCACCAGCAAGATCGCCTGCATGATCGCGCGGCTGCGCCCGGCGCCGCCGAGCGACGCGCTGCGCGGCCGCAGCCATGCGGTCGAACTGATCGGCTACAGCCAGATCCAGTCCCGCGGCGTCAAGGCCGGGGCCGTGGTCGACCCGGTCGAATGCGAGCAGGCCGTCCGCCAGGCGGTCGCATTGGCTGAGCGCATGGCGAAGGTGCGGGTCGAATCCGTCCTGCTGCCGGTCGCCGGCGGCCGCGTGATGGGCCACCTGATCGAGGCGACATCGGACATTCGCGGCGGCGCAGTTACCCAGGCCGACGTCAGCCGCGTGACCTCGACCGGCATGCACCACGCCACCGGCGACGGGCGGGCGGTGCTGCATGCCTTGCCGGTCGGCTACACGCTCGACGGGGTGAAGGGCATCCGCGATCCCCGCGGCATGCTGGCCCGGCAGTTCGGCGTCGACATGAACGTGGTCACGACCGACGCCACCGTGGCCAAGAACCTGATGCTCGTGGTCGAGCGCTGCCATCTCAACGTCGAGGCGATGGCTGCGAGCCCGTATGTTGCCGGGTTGTCGGTGCTGACCGACGACGAGGCGGATCTCGGTGCGGCCGTGGTCGAGATGGGGGCGGGCACCACGACGATCGCGATCTATTCCGGCGGTCGCTTCGTGCATGCCTCCGGCTTTGCGCTCGGCGGGCATCACGTGACCATGGATCTTGCGCGCGGACTATCAGCGTGCATTGCAGATGCCGAGCGAATCAAGACGTTATATGGCACGGTGCTGACTGGCGGGTCCGACGCGCGTGAGTTGATGTCTGTTCCGACGGCCGGTGACAACGAGCGGGATGTTCCGCAGATCGTGTCCCGCGCCACCATCGCGAACATCGTCAGGCACCGCGCAGAGGAGATTTTTGAAATGGTCCGCGACCGGCTGAAGGATTCGCCCTTTGCGGCAGAACCCAAGGCGCGCGTCGTCCTCAGCGGCGGGGCTTCGCAACTGACGGGGCTCGTCGAGCTCGCGACGCGGATCCTCGGTCGCCCGGTGCGTGTCGGCCGTCCACTCGGCTTTGGCCGTCTCCCCAACGAGGCGAAGAATGCCGCCTTCGCGGTGCCGACGGGACTCCTGGTCTATCCGCAATACGCGCACCTCGAACACGTCGAACCGCGGCATACGCGGCAGGTCGGGACAGGAACCGACGGCTATTTCGGAAAGGTCGGACGATGGCTACGCGAGGGCTTCTGATGACCGAGTTCCGTCCCATGCGAATTTCACCAACACCACCCGCGGCCGGCGGCCGGGGCGAACCCACGCGCGCGTGATCGAGAGGCAAACATGGCACTCACTATTACCCCTCCTGATATCCACGAGCTGAAACCCCGGATCACCGTATTCGGCGTCGGCGGCGCGGGCGGCAACGCGGTCAACAACATGATCACCGCCGGGCTGCAGGGCGTGGACTTCGTTGTCGCCAACACCGACGCGCAGGCGCTGACGATGTCGAAGGCCCAGCGCATCATCCAGATGGGCACGCAGGTGACCCAGGGCCTGGGCGCCGGATCGCAGCCGGACGTCGGCTCCGCGGCCGCGCAGGAGGTGATCGACGAGATCCGCGATCATCTCTCGGGCGCCAACATGGTGTTCGTGACCGCCGGCATGGGCGGCGGAACCGGCACGGGTGCAGCTCCCGTCATCGCCAAGACCGCGCGCGAGATGAACATCCTCACCGTGGGGGTCGTCACCAAGCCGTTCCACTTCGAGGGCGCGCGCCGGATGCGCACCGCCGAGTCGGGCATCGCCGAGCTGCACAAGGTCGTCGACACGCTGCTGATCATCCCGAACCAGAACCTGTTCCGGGTCGCCAACGAGAAGACCACCTTCGCCGACGCCTTCGCGATGGCCGACCAGGTGCTTTATTCCGGCGTCGCCTGCATCACCGACCTGATGGTCAAGGAAGGCCTGATCAATCTCGACTTCGCCGACGTGAGAGCGGTGATGAGAGAAATGGGCAAGGCGATGATGGGAACCGGCGAAGCTTCGGGCGAGAAGCGCGCCCTGACCGCCGCGGAGGCCGCCATCGCCAACCCGCTGATCGACGATTCCTCGATGAAGGGCGCCCGTGGCCTCTTGATCTCGATCACCGGCGGCAAGGATCTGACGCTGTTCGAGGTCGACGAAGCCGCGACCCGCATCCGCGAGGAGGTCGATCAGGACGCCAACATCATCGTCGGCGCAACGTTCGACGAATCGCTCGATGGCCTGATCCGGGTCTCGGTGGTCGCGACCGGAATCGAGCAGGCGCAGTTCAACCGGAACGTGACGACCTCACAGCCGGCGGCGGCTGTCGCCCCGATTGCCGCCGCCCCGACCGCTCCCGCGGGTCTTCCCGAAAGCCGCCTCGCCGACCTGACCGCACGCCTGCGCGCCGACAATCAGCGGCTGGCCGAACGTGCCGCCAAGCTCGAGCAGCAGGCGTCGCAGGCCCCGGCCGTCGCGGCACCTGCCTCCGCCCAGATGGCGCCTGCGCAGCGGCCGGCTCCGAATCTCGAACGCGATACGCTGGCCGCCGTGGCTGCTGCCATGGCGAGCGAGCCCGCGCCCGTGCAGTCGGCGTCGTATGGCGATGTGTCGGTGCGCCCGATCGCGCAAAAGCCGTCGCTGTTCGCTGAGCCCGAGGCCCAGCGCGCGGCTCCGATCGAACCCGCGGCGCTGCCGGAGACGTTCATCCCGCAGGCCGCCGAGCGCGTTCCGGCCCGCGCGCAGCGCATGCCGAAATTCGAGGAGCTGCCGATGCCGGCCCAGGCCGAGATTCGGCAGGCCAGGGGCGATGAAGGCGAGGACCATCCGCAGAAGACCCGGATGTCGCTGCTGCAGCGCTTGGCCAATGTCGGCCTTGGTCGCCGCGACGAGGACAGCGAACCGCCGGTGTCGGCGCGAACCGCCGGTCCGGCCATGCCGCAGATGCCCCCATTGCCGGATCGGAAGCCGCAGCGGAACGTTGCCCAGCAGATGGCAAACCACGAATCGCCGGTCTCGGAATATGCCCGCCGTCCTGCGCCCCAGGGTCTGGATGTCCACGGGCGCCCGGCGCCTGTGGCACCGGCGCCACAGGGCGATGATCATTTGGATATCCCGGCGTTCCTCCGCCGGCAGGCGACCTGAGAATTGTTACAGCCCGGACGGCGCTGAACAGGCCCGGCTCGCGAGAGCCGGGCCTGTTTGCTGGGCTCCTAGGAGTCCTTTGCAGCTACGCAACTAACTGATTTTAAAGGATTAATTATTCTTTCGGTGTTTAGATGGGGGACGCCGAGGGTTAAGGCCATGTTCCAGTTTGGTTAAGGCTTGGCGCGAATACGGCGGAGATAGGGTAACAATCCGTAAAGAAGCGTGAGTTGGCGCCCCCAGGGGGCGTGGTTAAGGTTCTGGCGTGACTTGGGGATACCTGAACGTGAGTCGGTTTCGCGAGGGGCGGCCGGCGGGACACTCAGGTGGGGTCTTGGGCGATCGTCGATGAAATTCAGCCGGCAAACAACGCTTCGTTCGCAAGCCACCGTCAGCGGTGTAGGTGTTCACTCCGGCGCTCCCGTCAATCTGACCATCGGCCCCGCGCCGATCGATGCTGGCATCGTCTTTGTCCGGACCGGGCTCGATGGGGCCGACCGCGAGGTCCAGGCGACCTTCGGTTCGGTCATCGCCACCGAACTCGCGACTGTCCTCGGTGACCGCAACGGTCCGTTGGTGTCGACCGCCGAGCATGTTCTGGCCGCGTTGCGTGGCATGGGGATCGACAACGCTCTGATCGAGGTCGATGGTCCCGAAGTTCCGATCATGGATGGCAGTGCCGCACCGTTCGTGGCTGCGATCGAACAGGCCGGTGTGATGTCGCAGTCGGCGGCGCGCCGCTACATCCAGGTGCTGAAGCCGGTTCAGGTCGCGATGGGCGCCTCGTTCGGCGAGTTGCGTCCAAACAGCACGGGTTTCCACGTCGAGGTCGAGATCGACTTCAGCAACCCGGTGATCGGTCGCCAAGCCTACCATTTCGAGCTCGTTCCCGAGCGGTTCCGCCGCGAGATCGCCCGCGCCCGTACGTTCGGCTGCATGAGCGACGTCTCGCGTCTGTGGAGCGCGGGTTTCGCGCTGGGGTCCTCGTTCGAGAACACGCTGGTGTTCGACGAGGATCGTCTGCTCAATCCCGAAGGCCTCCGCTACGCCGACGAATGCGCCCGTCACAAGGTGCTGGACGCGATTGGTGATCTGGCCCTGGCCGGTCTCCCGATGCTCGGAACCTACCGGTCGGTGCGTGGCGGTCACAAGCTGAACCATGCGGTCCTGACCGCGCTGATGGCTGATCGCACCGCTTGGCGGGTGATCGAGGGTGAGACGGTGCGTCGTCCCCGCGTCGCAGCCGAGGTTGCCGGCGGCATGGTCGGAGGCATGATCGCCCCGGCGTTCGGTCCGGACGTGTCCTGAGACCTGACCGATCGTTCTCGGCGACCTGAAGTTTCGCGACTGGGTTGCGGCGTGGCTTGCGGCTGATTGCCGTCCCAACTATTTTGTGACCGGTTGTTTCAGGGGCGCCGTGGCGCATCCCGGCCCGCGCGGCAAATACACGTTTTCCAACGGCTTTTTCCGCGCTAACCATGATCGAATACCGTCGTCCGGGTCTCGCCTTAATCCGGGCGAATTGCCTGCCTATGCGGTTGGTTGACGATGATTTTTCAGTTAGAGAGGCCGGCGTAGCGTGATGCGCGCCGCGGGTGGAACTCTTCCTTCGCGTTCATGAGACGACGTTCATGGTGCGCGGCGTAGATCAGATCACAGGCATCAGGTTCCGAAGAAGCATGTCGATACAGCGTCTCACGCGCGAATTTCGTCGCCCCGCAGCGAGCATCGGCCGGCTTCGCCTTGCCGGCTCACTCGTCCTGCTCGCGCTGCCCTTGAGTGGCTGCGGCACGGGCGGGCTCTGGGACAAGTTCATGGCCAAGGACGACACGTTCGTCGATGAGCCCGCGGACAAGCTCTATAACGAGGGCTTGTACCTGATGAACGAGAAGAAGGACGTCAAAGGCGCGACCAAGAAGTTCGAGGAGGTCGATCGCCAGCATCCTTATTCGGATTGGGCCCGCAAATCGCTGCTGATGTCGGCTTACGCCTCCTACCAGGCCGCTGACTATGATGGCTGCATCGGCGCCGCCACCCGCTACGTGACCCTGCATCCGGGCAGCCCGGACGCCGCCTACGCGCAATACCTGATTGCCGCGTCGCATTACGACCAGATTCCCGATATCAGCCGCGACCAGGGCCGCACCGAGAAGGCCATCGCCTCCCTGGAAGAGGTGGTGCGCAAATATCCGAACTCCGAATACGCCACCAATGCCAAGGCCAAGATGGAGGGCGCCCGCGATCAGCTCGCCGGCAAGGAGATGGATGTCGGCCGGTACTACATGCAGAAGCGGGACTACACGGCGGCCATCAACCGCTTCAAGACCGTCGTGACGCAGTACCAGACGACGCGTCACGTCGAGGAGGCCTTGTTCCGGTTGACCGAGGCCTACATGGCCATCGGCATCGTCGGCGAGGCACAGACCGCGGCAGCCGTGCTCGGGCACAATTTTCCCGATAGCCGCTGGTACAAGGATGCCTACGGTCTCGTGAAGTCCGGCGGCGTGGAGCCCGAGGAGAACAAGGGGTCCTATATCTCCAGGGCGTTCAAGAAGCTCGGGCTGGGCTGAGCCGACGTCAACACCACGCCTGGATAGTTCCAGCTCGCGATATTCTTGTTTTGTTCTCATTGTTCTGGTAGGGTCGAGTCGTTCGCTCAGGGGCTTGCTGCCCCCTTACGAAGGACTTTGGCCTCCATGCTGGCGCGACTGTCGATCCGTGACATCGTCCTGATCGAACGACTCGATCTCGAGTTTTCCAATGGGCTTGCGGTGCTGACCGGCGAGACCGGTGCCGGCAAGTCGATCCTGCTCGATGCCTTCGCGCTCGCTCTCGGCGGACGTGGTGACGCCAGCCTGGTGCGCCATGGGGCCGACCAGGGCCAGGTCACGGCCGTGTTCGAGATCGGCAAGGAGCATCCGGCGGCGCGCATCCTGGCGGACAACGGCCTGGATGCCGACGGCGAGATGATCCTGCGCCGCGTCCAGTATGGCGACGGCCGCACCCGCGCCTTCATCAACGACCAGTCCGTCAGCGTGCAGACGCTGAAGGGGATCGGCGCCACGCTGGTCGAGATCCATGGCCAGCATGACGAGCGCGCGCTGGTCGACGCCGCCACCCACCGTCGGCTGCTCGATGCCTTTGCGGGCCTGGAAAAGGATGTCGCAGCGGTCGAGTCGCTGTGGGCCGCGCGCCGGACCGCCACCACCGCGCTGGACGAGCATCGTGCCGGCATGGAGCGCGCCGCGCGGGAGGCCGACTATCTGCGCCATGCCTCGGACGAGCTGAAGAAGCTGGCTCCCAAGGAGGGCGAGGAGACCCAGCTCGCCGCCCGGCGCACCGCGATGATGCAGGGCGAGAAGATCGCGGGCGATCTCCGCGACGCCCAGGACGCGGTCAGCGGGCATCAGTCGCCGATCGCCGCGCTCGCCGCGGCGGTGCGCCGGCTGGAGCGCCGCGCGGTCAGCTCGCCCGCGCTGGTCGATCCGGCGGTGAAGGCGATCGATTCGGCGATCAACGCTCTGGAAGAGGCCGACCAGCATCTGACGGTGGCGCTCGCGGCCACCGACTTCGATCCCCTAGAGCTGGAGCGCATCGAGGAACGGCTGTTCGCGCTGCGCGCCGCTGCGCGCAAATACTCGACGCCTGTCGATGGGCTGGCGGCGCTGGCTGCCAAATATGCCGCCGATGTCGTCATGATCGATGCCGGCGCCGAGCAACTGAAGAAGCTCGAGGCAGCGGCTGCGGCGGCGGATGCGCGCTATGCCGCGGCGGCGGCCAAGCTGTCGGCGGCGCGGACCAAGGCCGCGGACAAGCTGAACCGGGCCGTCCAGGCCGAGCTCGCCCCGCTCAAGCTGGAACGCGCCAAGTTCATGACCCAGGTCGACAGTGACGCGGAGGCGCCGGGGCCCGAAGGCATCGACCGCGTCGAATTCTGGGTCCAGACCAATCCCGGCACGCGGCCCGGTCCGATGATGAAGGTTGCCTCCGGCGGTGAGCTGTCGCGGTTCCTGCTGGCGTTGAAGGTCGTGCTGTCCGATCGCGGCTCGGCCCCGACGCTGGTGTTCGACGAGATCGACACGGGTGTCGGCGGTGCGGTCGCGGATGCCATCGGCGCCCGGCTGGCGCGGCTCGCGCACCGGGTCCAGGTGATGGCGGTGACGCATGCGCCGCAGGTTGCGGCAAGGGCGGACCAGCATCTCTTGATCTCGAAGGATGCGCTCGATCGTGGTAAGCGAGTCGTGACCCGGGTCAATACGCTCGCCACCCTGCACCGCCGCGAGGAGATCGCGCGCATGCTGGCCGGCGCCGAGGTCACCGCCGAGGCCCGCGCCGCCGCCGACCGGCTGCTGGAGGCCGCTGCGGCGTAGCCCAGGGCTTCGTATCGAGGCTTCGTATCGAGGCCTCGGATCGAGGCTTCGGACCAAACGCTTTTGGCAGCGAAGCGGGCATTGTGTACACCGTCATCCCGGGAGCCCTTGGCTTTGCCCGGGAATGACGAGCAGATGATACGCAGCATGCCGAAAACGCCGAAACCGAAGCAGCCCGTCGACGTCGCCGATCTCACCAAGGCGCAGGCCAAGGTGGAATGGAAGCGGCTGGCGCTGGAGCTCGAAACCCACGACCGGCTCTACTACCAGGACGACGCACCGAAGATTTCGGATGCCGACTACGACGAGCTGCGCCGCCGCTTCAACGCCATCGAGAAGCGCTTCCCTGAGCTCGTCAGCAGCGAGTCGCCGTCGCAGAAGGTCGGAGCTGCGCCATCCGGCCGCTTCAAGAAGGTGCGGCACGCGGTGCCGATGCTGTCGCTCGACAACGCCTTCGCCGAGGAGGATGTGCGCGACTTTGCCGGCCGCATCGCGCGCTTCCTCAAGCTTGCGGATGACAGCATCGATTTCTCCGCCGAGCCGAAGATCGACGGGCTCTCGATGTCGCTGCGCTACGAGGGTGGCGAGCTCGTCACGGCGGCGACGCGCGGCGACGGCGCCGAGGGCGAGGACGTCACCGCCAACATCCGGACCTTGAAGGACGTGCCGCACAAGCTGCACGGCCGGAACCTGCCCGATATCTGCGAGGTCCGGGGCGAGGTCTACATGACGAAGCAGGCGTTCCTCGCGCTCAACGAGCGGCAGAAGGAAGCCGGTGACACCGTCTTCGCCAATCCGCGCAATTCGGCTGCAGGCTCGCTGCGCCAGAAAGATCCGACCATCACGGCCTCGCGGCCGCTCGGCTTCTTCGCCTATGCCTGGGGCGAGATCAGCGGGCCGTCTCCGGCCGACACCCAGACCGGCATGATCAAATGGTTCGAGCGCTGCGGCTTCACCACCAACCCGCTCACCAGGCTCTGCCACTCGGTCGAGGAGCTGCTCGCGTTCCATCGTTCCATCGAGGAGCAGCGCGCCGAGCTCGACTACGACATCGACGGCGTCGTCTACAAGGTCGATCGCATCGACTGGCAGGAGCGGCTCGGCTTCGTGTCGCGCACGCCGCGCTGGGGCATCGCGCACAAGTTTCCGGCCGAGCGCGCCATGACCGTGCTCAAGGACATCGAGATCCAGGTCGGCCGCACCGGCTCGTTCACGCCGGTGGGGAAGCTGGAGCCGGTCGGCGTCGGCGGCGTCATCGTGCAGAACGTGACCCTGCACAACGAGGACTACATCAAGGGCATCGGCAACAAGGGTGAGGTGCTGCGCGAGGGGCGCGACATCCGGATCGGCGACACCGTGGTGATCCAGCGCGCCGGCGACGTGATCCCGCAGGTGGTCGATGTCCTCATCGACAAGCGGCCCGAGCATGCGAAGGAGTTTCATTTTCCCAAGAAATGCCCGTGTCCGCTGCACACCGACGTCGTGCGTGAGGAGATCGCAACCGGCGAGGAGGGCTCGCGGGCGCGCTGCACCGGCGAGTTCGCCTGCCCCTATCAGAGGATCGAGCATCTCAAGCTGTTCGCCTCGCGCCGCGCCTTCGACATCGACGGTCTCGGCGAGAAGCAGATCCAGTTCTTCTTCGATCAGGGTTGGGTCAAGGAGCCCGCCGACATCTTCACCCTTGCGGCGCGCAACGCCAAGCTGAAGCTGGAAGAGATCGAGGGTTATGGCGAGACCTCGGTGCGCAACCTCTTCAACGCCATCGATGCGCGGCGCGAGATCGCGCTGGAGCGCTTCATCTATGCGCTCGGCATGCGCCATGTCGGCGAGACCACGGCGCTTGCGCTGGCGCGCGGCTATGGCTCATGGGAGGCGTTCCACGATGCCTGCCTCAAGGTGGCCAAGGCGGACGAGGAGGCGATCGCCGAGATGGACGCGCTCGACCAGATCGGCGACACCGTGATCAAGAGCGTCGCCGCCTATTTCGGCGAGGACCACAACCTCGGCATCGTAGAGCGGCTGACGAAAGAGGTGAAGATCCTGGACGCCGAGAAGCCGAAGCGCAATTCGCCGATTGCCGCCAAGACGGTGGTGTTCACGGGCACGCTGGAAAAGATGACGCGCGACGAGGCCAAGGCGACTGCGGAGCGGCTCGGTGCCAAAGTGTCGGGCTCGGTCTCGAAGAAGACGGACTACGTCGTCGCCGGCCCCGGCGCGGGCTCGAAGCTGAAAGACGCGCAGAAGCACGGCGTGCAGGTGCTCACCGAGGACGAGTGGCTGCAGCTGATCGCGGAGTAGCAGGTCCGCAGTGGTTTGCGACAGGCGCAGATTGCCACACTCGCAACTGTCATCATCCGCGAAAGCGGATGATCCAGTATTCCAGAGGCAGTTGATATTGAAGCGATCCGTCTCGGCGTGCTGGATACCCGCCTTCGCGGGCACGACACCGAGGGTGACGCGCGGTTGTGCAGTCCCTCACATCCGTGGGTCACATCACCCCGGCCTCGTCCTCCTCCGCCTGCTCGATCAGCTCCTTCGTCACCATCACCGAGACGCGCGGGACCAGGAAGATCATGCTGGCGACGCAGGCGAACGACAGCACGAGGATCGCCGATGTCAGCGGCAGCGTGGAGGCGAAATGGCCGCCGAGCCAGGCGCCGAGCTGCGACGTCAGCGCGCCCACGCCCATCTGCAGGAAGCCCATGGCGCCTGACGCGGTGCCGGCCGCGCCTGGCCGGACGCTGATGGCGCCGGCCGCGGAGTTCGCCATGACCGCGGCGTTGGCGAACATGATCAGCATCTGCGTGCCGAACAGCACCGAAGGCACCTGGTTGAAGCCGAAGGTGCTCCACGCGAAGTTCATCGCGGCGCCGGTGAGTTGCAGCGCCAGCCCGAACCAGATCAGCCGGTCGAGCGAATGGCGCGGCGAGAACCGCACGCAGAACAGGTTGCCGACGAAATAGGCGAAGCCGGTGGTCGCAAACCACGCGCCATATTCGGCCGATGATCGGCCCATCTGCATTTCGACGATGTAGGGGCCGCCGCCGGCAAAGGCGAAGATGATCTGCGACGCCAGCACCTGGCACAGCACATAGCCGAGGAAGGCGCGGCTTTTCACCAGCACCCCGACATCGCGCCGGAAGCTGGCGCCTTCGATGCGGGCGGCGCGCGTTTCCGGCAGCGCCAGCGTCACGGCGATCGCGATCACGATCGACAAGGCCGCCGCAACGTAGAAGATTGCGTGCCAGCCGAACGCGGTTTCGATCAGGCCGCCGGTCAGCGGCGACAGCATCTGCGCGATCATCATGACCGCGACGACCAGGCTGATCATCGCGCCGATCCGTTCGCGCGGATAGAGATCGCGGATGATGGCGCGGCTGATCACCATGCCGCTGGCGCCGCCGAGCGCCTGGAAGAAGCGCGCGGCGATCAGTTGCGGCAGGGTGTCGGCGAAGATGCAACTGACGCTCGCGACGATCGACAGCGCGAGGCCCGCGAGCATCACCGGGCGGCGGCCGTAACGGTCCGACAGCGGGCCCAGCAGCAATTGCGAGATCGCGATTCCCACCATGTAGAACGACACCGTCATCTGCACGACGGAGGCGTCGCGCCCGAACGTGGTCGCGAGCATCGGCAGCGCCGGCACCAGCAGGTACAGCGAGATCGGCGCCAGCCCGGTCATGACGACAAGGAGGATCAGCACCGTGCGCGATGGCGTGGCGCGCAGCGGCGCTGCCAAAGGCGGCTTGCTGATCATTCCGTGCATGGAGGCGTCGCTTGGATCGTTTCGGACGCAGCCCAATGTAGCGACCTTCCGCACCACGGAAATGCCTGTTTCCGCATGCGGCCATGCCGGCAGCGGGACAGTTGCAACCCGGATCAGCCACCGCGCGGTGCAGAGTTTCCACAGTGAGTGTCCGGGGATGGCAAGGGCTCGCCAGGCGATCGTGTAGTTCGTAGGGTGGGCATAGCGGTCGCCGCAAGGCGGCAGCGTGCCCACCGCCGATCAGCGAATTCACCAGCCAGACGGTGGGCACGGCGCCGCTACGATCTCGAATGAGGAGACCATATGGCTGCGCCTTTGCCCACCTTACGGTTCTTGGCCCGGAGCGTTAGAGTGGCGCCGTCGCCTGATCGAGCCAGCGCTGATCCGTCTCGTCGAGCGCAGCACGGACTGCCTCTCTGACTCGCGCGTGATAAGCGTCGAGCCAGGCTCGCTCGTCGCTGCCCAGCATCGACACGTCGATCGGCCGGCGGTCGATCGGCGCCAAGGTCAGCGCCTCGAAGCCGTTCATCGGCTTCTCCGCGCCAGCGACGTCCTTCGCCACCACGAGCTCGAGGTTCTCGATGCGGATGCCGAAGGCGTCGGTCTTGTAGTAGCCCGGCTCGTTGGACAGGATCATGCCGCGCTTCAGCGCCGTCGTGCCGAGCTTGGAGATCCGCGCCGGCCCCTCATGCACCGACAGATAGCTGCCGACGCCATGGCCGGTGCCGTGCTCGAAATCGATGCCGGCCTGCCACAGGAACTGCCGCGCCAGGGTGTCGAGCTGGGCGCCGGTGGCGCCGTCCGGGAAGACCGCGCGCGCGATCGCAAGATGCCCGCGCAGCACGCGGGTGAAGCGGTCGCGCATCTCGTCGGTCGGCACGCCCACGGCGATCGTGCGCGTCACGTCGGTGGTGCCGTCCTCATATTGCGCGCCGGAATCGATCAACAGCAGATCGCCCGGCATGATGCGCCGGTTGCTCTTGCGGGTGACGCGATAGTGGACGATGGCCCCGTTCGGGCCGGTGCCGGAGATGGTCGGAAACGAAACGTCCTTGAGCGCCCCGGTGTCGCGGCGGAAGCTCTCCAGCGCTTCGACGGCGTCGATCTCCGTCAACGTGCCTTTCGGCGCCTCACGGTCGATGAAGGCCAGGAAGCGGACGAGCGCGACCGCATCGCGCCGGTGCGCGCGGCGCGTGCCCTCGATCTCGACCGCGTTCTTGGCGGCCTTGAGCAGGCTGACCGGATCGGCGCCGCGCACCGGCTTGCCGCCGGCGCCCTGGATCAGCCGCGTCAGCGCGTCCGCTGCGGTGGCGCTGTCGAGCGCGATCGCCGCGCCTGACTGGGCCAGCTGGGTCAGCCGCGGCGTCAACGCGTCCGGCTCAGCCACCTCGGCGCTCTGTTCGAGATGGTCGTGCGTGAGGTTCGAGAGTTTGCGGTGATCGATGAAGATCGTCGGTCGCCCGCTCTTCGGCACGACCGCATAGGACAGCGGCAGCGGCGTGTGGGAGACATCGCTGCCGCGAATGTTGAAGGTCCATGCAACATTGTGCGAATCGGACAGCACCAGCGCCTCGACCCCGAGCCGCTCGATCTCCTGGCGGATTCGGCCGAGCTTGTCCGCTTCGATCTCGCCGGATAATTCCACACCATGGACGGAGACGGCGCCGAGGGGCGGCAAAGGGCGCTCCGTCCAGACGCTGTCGATTGGATTGCCCTCGACCGGCACCAGCTCCGCGCCGGCCTTGGCGCAGGCGGCGGAAAGACGTTCCGCCGCGGCCGTCGTATGCAGCCACGGATCGAAGCCTATGCGATCACCGCTCTGCAGATGGCGCGTCAGCCAGCTCTCCGGCGGCGGCTCGATCAGCGATTCCACCGTCCACGCCTTGCCGTCGACCTGCTTGCCGGCCTGCAATGTGTAGCGGCCGTCGACGAGGATCGCGGCCTCCTGCGACAGTACGATCGCCAGTCCGGCCGAGCCGGTGAAGCCGGTCAGCCAGGCGAGCCGTTCGTCGGAGGGGGGCACATATTCGTTCTGCTGCTGATCGGCGCGAGGCACGATGAAGCCGGTCAGCTTTCGCCGCGCGAGTTCCTCGCGGAGAGCGGCCAGCCGCGCCGTCAGTGCGACACCTGTTTCGGGTTCTTCGAACGTCTGGAAATGAGCTTCGAACATCGTTCTCATACTTTAGGAGCGGGGCCCGTTCACCGCAATCGCGCTCTCCTCACATCGAGGTGCAGCGCACGAAGAATCTCCTTGCATTCGCCAGTGCAAAAAGATTTGCTGTCTCATGGCCGTCATCCGGAAGAGATGCGGCGAGGAAACGGTTGGATGTGACGACCACGATCGTAAAGATCATCCACGGTCGCGCAATCCGGGGAGTGCCTCAACTCAACGGCGAGGGGATGCACGATGCCTGCTTTTACCTTCGAGAAGCTGTCGGCGCCGACGCCAATTGGACCGGCGCCCGCGCCCGCCGAGAAGCCGCGTAGCGCGCTGGCCGATCTCGTGAATCGTCTGGTCGAACCGCGCCGTCGGCGTGCGCAGCGTGAGCGAACTGATTCCGCTGCTCAGCAGGCCAAGCCAAAGACCTAACAGCTCTCAATTCGTTTCGTGATCCGCTTCGTTTCGTGACCCGCTCGGTCGCTCATTGGACTTTTCGCAGCAGCAGGCTGCTCCAACCCTCGATCTTCAAATGCCGGACTGGAACCAGGCCGCGCGCGCGATAGGCCGCGAGGACGGCGCGCGCCTGCGTGGTTAACAGGCCGGACAGGATCACATGGGCGCCAGGTGCCAGGTGGCGTTGCATCGGTGCGGCCAGCTGCCGAAGCGGATTGGCGAGGATGTTCGCCAGCACCAAGTCGAAGGGACCTTGGTTGGCAAAGTCATCCGCAGCAAAGCCGGTGGCGCGGATCACCTGGACCAGGGGCCCGACGCCGTTGAGGCGGGCATTGTCCCGCGCCACCATGACCGAGGGTGCATCGATGTCGCTCGCCAGCACGCGGCGATGCCGCGCCTTGGCCGCGGCGATGGCCAGCACGCCGGTGCCGGTGCCGAGATCCAGCACGCGCCGCGGCGTCCGCGCCTTCAAGATGTGGTCGAGCAGCAGCAGGCAGCCGCGCGTCGTGCCATGGTGGCCGGTGCCGAAGGCCAGCGCCGCCTCGATCTCGATCCCGAGCCTGTTGGCGGGCACCCTGGCCCTGTCGTGGCTGCCATGGACCATGAAGCGGCCGGCTGGAACCGGGACGAGGTCGTCCAGACTGGCCTTGACCCAGTCCTTGGCCTCGACCACCTCGAAGGCGAGGCTCTCGGCGACGGCGGTACCTGCCGCCCCGCCCACGAGCTCGCGCACAAGGTCCTGATCGGGCGGATCGGCGAAATGGACCGTCACGTCCCAGCGCCCGTCCGGGCGCTCGAAGGCTGCGACCGCAGCGTCGCCGTCGAAGAACACCTCCGTGAGCACGTCGACGGCCTGGCGCGCGGTGGCTTCATCCGCAACCGTGAAGCTGGCCTTGTGAGTGGCGGGGGTAGCGGTAGAGGTCATCTGAGGGGTCCGGAGAAGATTTTCCCGGCGTGGTTAAGCGATCTGACGGCCAGCGCAAGTGCGGCAATCGAAACCTGCGCGTCTGATACACCTTTCGATTGTGGGTTACCGCCGTAAATGCTCATAAAAGTTGTGCTGTATTTCCTGCGAAATATCCCGCCACTTGAATTTCGATCGTTATCTCAACCTTAGGTTATTGCTGGATAATGTTCCTCACGTGGGAACCGGATCGTCCTCGGTTCCTGGGTTGGGAAACGAGGTACAGATGAAGACCTTTGTCTTGAAATTCTTGCGTGATGAATCCGGCGCCACCGCCATCGAATATGGTCTCATTGCGGCCGGCATTTCGCTGGCGATCATCGCGGCCGTGAACGGGCTGGGCACCTCGCTCAGCAGCAAGTTCGAATCCATCAACACGTCACTGAAGTAATCTGCCTTCCAGAGCGGCGTTCTCGAAGGACCGGGCCACTACGCCCGGTTTTTCATTTTGCCGGGCGTCACGGGCTGAACTGGTTTATCCGGCAGTGTCTCAGCTTGAAATTTACCGAAATTGGGAACGCTCGTTCGGCCCCTCCCATTTCCCAACGGGCGGGTCTGTCAGCTTTTGGAGTTGGCCTTGTCTGGACCTAGCCTAGAAGATTCTGCACCCAGCACGGATATGGAACTGGATGCAGGCATCAGAAGAGCGGTGCTGGTGCTCCGATCTGGTGGCATCGAAACGTTCGAGTCGTGCGAAGGCGGACCTGGTCACGCCTTCCCCGACCCGACCGTAAAATTTGAGGGGAGTGCTTGGGCGGGCTACAAGGCGCTTGCGGTTGCAATGGAGCACGGATTGCCGGTGCTCCGAATGCAGCGCGTCTATGGGGTGATGGATGGTCAGTTGGAGGGGCCGTGGTGGGAATTAGTTTTCCGCACCACGGTTCGGAATGAAGCCGATTAGCTGAGCCGCTGGCAATGCTCGCACTTCGGGCGACCGCCAGTGCCAGAAGCCAGATATTGCCGTTCGATATTGTTGCCCTCAGTGCACTTGTCGTTGTCATGATAAACGTTTTTGGTGTTCGGCTTTTTCGAATGAAACGGCGCTACCTTAGCCATTGTATTACTCTCCGCGCCGGAATTGGCGCGTCGAACACTTTGAATGAGTCGCACAACCTATGGGAGTCTTTTTTAAGACAGCAACTTTTACCCATTGCTCTCGACCGCTTCGCACTTCTTATAGGGACTGCGAACGGCCGGGACTGGGTTTGACTGCATCGATCAGGCCAACCACGTCCGTCATCTTCATGACGCGATCAATCAGGCCAGCGGCCACAGTCGGAGTGGCGCCCAGCGTCTTATGGACAAACTTCTTGTTGAAGGCATTACACAGCTGTCCCCAGGTTTCGAGGCCGCTTCCAGGTTGCTATCCGCAGCCTTTTCCCGGAATTGCCAACAGATTTGTCCACAGGCTTCTCAACCGCCTGTCCTCAGCCGAACAGGGCGCGATGGTCGGCCAGGATGGCCTGGGCGGCATTGTGGCCGGGCGCGCCGGTGACGCCGCCGCCCGGATGGCTGCCCGATCCGCAATGGTACAGGCCCCTCAACGGTGAGCGATAATCGGCGTGACCGAGCATCGGGCGGGCCGAGAACAGCTGGTTCAGGGTCAGCGCGCCGTGGAAGATGTCGCCGCCCAGAAGGCCGAACTGCCGTTCGAGATCGAGCGGCGACAGGGCCTGGCGGCCGATCACGCTGGCGGCGAACCCCGGCGCATAGCGGTCCACGGTCGCGATCATCAAGTCGGCGACCTCCTCGCGATGATCATCCCAGGAGCGGCCCTCCGGCAGCTCGGGCGCGACGTGCTGGCAGAACAGGCTGGCGACGTGCTGCCCGGGCGGCGCGAGCGTGGCGTCGAGCGTGGAGGGGATCAGCAACTCGACGACGGGATCGCGGCTCCAGCCATGCGCCCGGGCGTCGAGATAGGCCTGCTCCATGTAGCCGAGGCTGGGGCTGAGGATGATCCCGGCCGATAGATGATCGCCCCCGCCGGGCAGTGCGTTGAACGAAGGCAGCCGGCTCAGCGCGACATTCATGCGGAACGTGCCGGAGGCGTTGCGCCAGTTGCGGATGCGGCTCAGGAACGCCTCCGGCAGGGCGCCAGCCGGTACCAGGCGCGTATAGAGCAGCTTCGGATTGACGTTGGCCGCGACATAGCGCGCACGGAGGGCGCGGCCATCCTCGAGCACGACGCCGACGGCGCGGTCGCGCTCGACGATCACCTCGCGTACGCCGCAATCCACCTCGACCAGCGTTCCAAACTCGTGAAGCGCACGGGCCATCGCTTGCGTGATCGCACCCATGCCGCCGATCGCATGGCCCCATACGCCCTTCTTGCCATTCACCTCGCCGAAGGCGTGATGCAGCATCACGTAGGCGGAACCGGCCGCGTAAGGGCTGGCGTAGTTGCCGACGATCGCATCGAAGCCGAACAGCGCCTTCACCAGATCTGTCTCGAAGATCTCATCGAGCATCTCGCCGGCGGAGCGTGTGAACAGGTCGAGCAGATCGCGCTGCTGCTCCAGCGACAGCGTGCGCAGCGTGTTGGCGGTGCCGAGCGCGTTGATGCCCTCACGGATAGCGGCCAGCCCGAACTGCGGGACGAGGTTCGGCGGTGCCCGCAGCACGAGGCTGCGCAGCACGTCCGCTATCGCCTCGAGGCGTGCCGAGAACGGGCCGATGGCATCGGCATCGCGGTGGCTTAGCCGCGCCACCGAGGCCTGCGTGCGGCCCTCGCCGGTCAGGAGATAACGGCCATCCGGCGAGGGGAGGAAGTTCTGGGCGCGGCGCTCGACGATCTCGAGCCCGTGCGCGTGCAGCCTGAGGTCGGAGATGACGCGCGGATTGAGCAGGCTCACCGTGTAGGACGCGACGGAATTGCGGAAGCCCGGATGAAACTCCTCGGTCACCGCGGCGCCGCCGACCACCTTGCGGCGTTCGACCACATGCACGCGCAGGCCCGCCATGGCGAGATAGGCCGCGCAGGTCAGGCCGTTATGGCCCGCTCCGATGATGATGGCGTCGGTTTCGTTCATGTCCGCTTCAAAAAGCCCTGATTAATGACCAACACGTCTCGGCTGCGGGGAACTGCTCCTCGGAGAGCGTGCTGTCGCCCCGGATCGGCGCGCCGTCAAGGGAAACTCCATTTGCCGCGGCTGCTCGCCATACCGCCCTGCGATCCGCTATGTCTCGTCTGCACGTCGCGGTCCGCCCGCCGCCTGAGGCCGGGCGAGCCGCCGCTGGAGTTGTCATGACCTCAATCGCCTCGTCCGCCGCCGTCGCTCAGCCCTCCGCCGCACGCAATCGGCTCGTTCTCGTCGTCTATACCGCCGCGATCTTCGTCAGCGCGCTGCTGCTGTTCTCGGTGCAGCCGCTGTTCACCAAGATGGTGCTGCCGCGGCTCGGCGGCTCGCCGGCGGTGTGGTCGGTGGCGATGGTGTTCTTCCAGGCCCTGCTGCTTGCGGGCTACGCCTACGCGCATTTTCTCACCCAGCTGCGCAGCCGCGTGCTCCCCGTGGCCATCCACCTGCTGCTGCTCGGCTTTGCCATCCTGACGCTGCCGCTGTCGATCGCCGGCCATTGGGGCGATCCGCCGACGTCAGGCTATGCGCTCTGGCTGCTCGGCCTCTTTACTGTGTCGATCGGCCTGCCGTTCTTCGCGCTCGCTGCCAACAATCCGCTGCTGCAGGCGTGGTTCGTGCGCACAGGTCATCCTGCGGGTCCCGATCCGTACTTTCTCTATGCGTCGTCGAACATCGGCAGCTTCCTGGCGCTGCTGTCCTACCCCGTGCTGATCGAGCCGATCTTCAGCCTGCGGGTGCAGAACCTGATCTGGACCGGCGGCTATGGCGTGCTGATCGCGCTGATCGCCAGTTGTGGCGTCCTGCTGCTGCGTTCGCCCGTCCTCGTCGTCAGCATGCTCCAGGGCGAGGACCGCGACGCCCCGGCGCCGACCTGGCTACTGCGTGCGCGCTGGATCTTCCTGGCCGCGGTGCCGTCGGGGCTCTTGATCGCGGTGACCGCGCACATCTCGACCGACGTCGCTGCCGCGCCGCTGCTCTGGGTGCTGCCGCTGTCGCTCTATCTGCTCACCTGGGTGCTGGTGTTCCAGTCGCGGCCGCTGCTGCCGCACAAATGGATGCTGGCGCTGCAGCCGGTGGCGATTGCCGGCGTCGTCATTCTGCTCGCGTTCGGCGGCGAGCAGAATCTCGCGCTCACGCTCGGCGGTCATCAGCTGTGCTTCTTCGTGATCGCGATGGCCTGTCACGGCGAGCTCGCGCGCACGCGGCCGCCGGCGAAGTATCTCACCGGCTTCTATGTCGCGCTGTCGTTCGGAGGCATGGTCGGCGGCCTGTTCGCCGGGCTGATCGCGCCGTTTACCTTCTCCTGGGTCGCCGAGTATCCGATCCTGCTTGCGCTCGCGGCACTGTGCCGGCCGAGCGAGAAGGCCGAGCGGCTGCCGCTGGTCACGCGCTGGTACTGGATCGCGCTGGCGGCGATCGCGATCGCACTGCTGGTGCCGGCCGGCATGACCGGCAAGGTGACGGCCTATCTCGAGGATCATCGCGTCTATGTCGCAGGCGCGGTGGGCGTGCTCGCTGCCCTGATCGCGCTGCTGTTGAATGGCGGCCGCTGGAAGGTGTTCGCGACCGCGGCTCTCGCGCTGGTCCTGATCCGCGCCTATCCGGCCGACGACGGCCGCGTCGAGACCGTGCGGAGCTTCTTCGGCGTGCACAAGATCGTGGTGACGTCCGACGGGCACTACCACGTGCTGATGCACGGCACGACGATTCACGGCGCGGAGAAATATCTCAATGCCGACGGCTCGAAGGTGACCGGGCGTCCCGAGCCGATCACCTACTATCACAAGGACGGCGGCATCGGGCGCGCCATCACCGCGATCCGCGAGCGCAAGGGCGCGCCGCTGAGGGTCGCCGTGATCGGCGTCGGGGCCGGCACCCTGACCTGCGCGGCGGAGCCCGGCGAGAGCTGGACCTTCTTCGAGATCGACCAGACCATGGTCGATACCGCGCGCGACCCGAAATATTTCAGCTACATCAGGAATTGCGCGCCCGACGTGAAGCCCGTGATCGGTGACGCCAGGCTCACCTTCGCCAGGGAGCCCGACGGTGCCTATGACGTCATCATCGTCGATGCCTATTCGTCCGATGCGATCCCGATCCATCTGGCGACGGAGGAGGCGATGGCGATCTACAAGGCCAAGCTGGCGCCGCAGGGCGCGGTCGTGATGCACGTCTCCAACCGCCACCTGGAGCTCGAGAGCGTCGTGGTCGGCATCGCCGACGCCAACGACCTGAAGAGCTGGGTCTACAACGAGGATTCCGGACGCGACGACGAGTACATCTTCTCGACCGATGTCGTCGTCAGCGCGCGCGAGGAGGCCGACGTCGGCAAGCTCGCATCATCGGACAAATGGACCGAGACCGAGCCGACCGACGGCGAGCGGGTCTGGACCGACGACTATTCCAATGTTCTCGGTGCGGTCTACCGGCGGCTGCGCGACGGCGAATAGAGGGGCGGGGTCGCTCGTCATTTGCAGGCGTCTCCTGCCTACCAGCGCGGCCACGATTGCGCGCCGCGGCTATACCTGTTGCATGAGCTAGGAGGTGCGTGCCTCGGCTGAAAGCGAACCTGGTTTGCATCGCGTCATGGGTTCTCCAGGCATGCAGAATCCCAGTCGGGCCTGCCGCATCGCAAAACGCAGCGCTCTCGTGCTTTCTGCGCGGGCCTCTGTTGCGTGCCTGTCATGACCATGCTACCTTGAGGTGCGCCCCTCATTCGGGGCGCCAGCGCGGCAAATCTCAGTTGATCTCAGCGACGAGGGCGGTTTGACCTCGCTTTCCAGAGCGAAACCATCACTCGGGTGCTGTCCAGACTGAGACGTGCTGTGCTGTCCGAACGGGGGCGGGCCGAAAATGTCTTTCGTGAGTACAAAAGTGCCGGCTGCATCAAAGCAAGCTGGCTTCACAGGGGAGGGGTTCAATGAAGCGTCTTTGGATTGCCGGTGCGTCTGCTTTGATGTCGATGGCGCTCGGTCTCGGCTCGGCGGGAGCCGCGGACAAGAAGGTGCTGGCCTTCGTGGTCAATGGTGCGTCCGACTTCTGGAAGATCGCCGAGGCCGGCCTCAAGAAGGCGCAAGGCGAGCTGCCCAATTACAGCCTGCAGCTCAAATATCCCGAGCAGGCGGCAGCCGCCGTGCAGCAGCGGATGCTGGATGACCTGGTCGCGGCCGGCGCTGCCGGAATCATGGTGAGCGCCGTCGACCCGAAGAACCAGACCGAGCACCTCAACAAGGTCGCCGCACAGACGGTGCTCTTCACCACCGACAGCGACGCGCCGCAATCGAAGCGCATCGCCTATATCGGCTCCTCCAACACCGAGCTCGGCAAGGACGCAGGCAAGCTGATACTCAAGGCGCTGCCGAACGGCGGCAAGTGCGTCGGCTTCGTCGGTCTGCCCGGCGCCGACAATGCGCGCGAGCGCATCGAAGGCGTGAAGGAGATCATCAAAGGCTCCAAGGTCGAGCTGGTCGACGTCCGCGGCGACGAGATCGACCAGACCCGTGCCAAGCGCAATGTCGAGGACATCCTGGCCAAGATGCCCGATGTCAGCTGCCTGGTCGGCTTCTACTCCTACAATACGCCGCGCATCTACGAGGTGTTGAAGGAGGCGGGCAAGCTCGACAAGATCAAGATCATCGGCTTTGACGAGGATCCGATCACGCTCGGCGGCGTCAACGAGGGCAGCATCGTCGGGACCGTGGTGCAGCAGCCGTTCGAGTGGGGCTATCAGGGCATGAAGCTGATGGCGAAAGTCATCGAGGGCGACAAGTCCGGGATTCCCGCAAACGGCATCATCATCGTGCCCGGCAAGGTCATCGACAAATCGAATGTCGCGGACTTCATGGCCCAGATGAAGCAGATGCTGCAGAAGTAGAAGACGCAAGGGAGTGCCGGCACGGCCCGCAGTCCGGACGTCGAAAGCAACCCAACCGGCGGATGATCCAATCCCGCCGGTTGGGTTTGCGGTCGGTCCCGTCACGCTGGCGACCTCGGCCTGAATGCAGCCCACATGGCAGAGCCGTTTCTCGAACTGGTCGACATCAGCAAGATCTATCCCGGCGTGGTCGCGCTCGACCACGTCAGCTTCTCCGTGGCGCCAGGCGAGGTGATCGCGCTGGTCGGCGAGAATGGCGCCGGCAAGTCGACCTTGATGCGCGTGCTCGGTGGCGTCGTCGAGCCGAGCGGTGGTCTCATCCGGGTCGACGGTATCGAGCGTCGGACGCTGAGCGTGACGGACGCGATCAAGGCCGGGATCGCTTTCGTCCACCAGGAACTCAATCTGTTCGACAATCTGGACGTCGCTGCCAACGTCTTCATCGGCCGCGAGCCGGTCTATGGCGGGCCGTTGAAGCTGATCGATCGCAAGCGGCTCCACGCCAAGGTGCGGCCGCTGCTCGAGCGCCTGGGGGCGGATTTCGCAGCCGATGCGCCGTTGGCCTCGCTGTCGCTGGCCCAGCGCCAGCTGGTCGAGATCATCAAGGCGCTGTCGCTCGACGCCCGCCTCGTCATCATGGACGAGCCGACCTCCAGCCTGACGTTGACGGAGACGGACCGGCTGATGCAGGTGATCGCCGGCTTGAAGGCGGAAGGCGTCAGCGTCATCTTCATCACGCACCGACTGAACGAGGTGCAGCAATGCGCAGACCGCGCGATGGTGCTGCGCGACGGGCGCATGGTCGGTGCGCTGGCGCGGTCCGAGCTGACGCCGGCGGCAATGATCCGGCTGATGATCGGGCGCGATCTCAAATCGCTCTACGTGCCGCCGGCGGCGCCTCCGGGCGACACCGTGCTCGACATCGTCGACGCCGTCACCGAGACCTATCCGGAGCGGGCCGTCAGCCTGCAGATCCGCCGCGGCGAAATTCTCGGGCTTGCGGGCCTCGTCGGCTCGGGGCGCACCGAGTTGGCGCGCGCCATTTTCGGGGTCGATCCATTGCAGGGCGGCGGCATCAGGCTCGAGGGCGAGCCGATCCGCATTTCGACGCCGCGCGCGGCGATCGCGCACGGCATCTACCTGATTCCGGAGGACCGCAAGGCCTGCGGCCTGCTGCTCGACCTCTCGATCGCCGAGAACATCTCGCTGCCCGATCTTGCATCCTATTCGCGCTGGTTCCTGGTGGATACCGAGCGCGAGGCCCGGAACGCGAACGGCCTGCGCGAGCAACTCAAGATCCGTACGCCCGACGTGGCAACCTTGGCCGCAGCGCTGTCCGGCGGCAATCAGCAGAAGGTCGTGCTCGCCAAATGGCTGTCGATGCGGCCGAAGGTCCTGATCTTCGACGAGCCGACCCGCGGCGTCGATGTCGGGGCCAAGCATGAGATCTACGAGATGCTGCGTCGTCTGACCGATGCCGGCGTCGCCATCTTGATGATCTCGAGCGACATGGAAGAGGTGATCGGGGTGAGCGATCGGATTGCGGTGATGCACGAGGGCGCGATTTCGGGCTTTCTGGAGCGCAGCGAGTTCAGCGAGCACCACGTGCTGAAGCTTGCCGTCGGCGAAATGATCGAGGTGAGGGACCGTGCGTAAGAAAGATTTGAGCCTGCTGGTCCTGATTCTCGTGGTCGGCGCAGTCGTCGCCCTCATCAACCCGCGTTTTCTGTACGCCGGCAATCTGTCCAACACCGCCAACCAGATCGGGATGTTCGGCATCTTCTCCATTGCGGAAGCCTGCGTCATCATCATCGGCGGCATCGAGCTGTCGGTCGGCTCGGTGATTGCGCTGCTCGGCGTGCTGTTCATCGACCTGATCGTCAACCATGACGTCAACTGGATCCTGGCTTTCGCGCTCATCATCGCAGGCGGACTTGCGATCGGTGCCGCGCATGGCACGCTCGTCACCAAGATGAAGATACAGCCCTTCGTGGTCACGCTCTGCGGGCTTTTGATCTATCGCGGCGCCGCGCGCTATTACACGGAGGACGCCACTGCCGGGTTCGGTTTCGGCGCCAGCTTCCCAATGCTCGAATGGCTGACCACGGGCCGGACCAACGTGCTCGGCTTTCCGTTGCCGCACAGCGTGGTGGCGCTCGCCATCGTTACGACGATCGCATGGGTGGTGCTGCATCGCTCGGTGTTCGGCCGCTATCTCTATGCGGTCGGCAAGAACGAGGAGGCGGCGCGCTATTCCGGCATCCGGTCCGACCGGATCGTGATATCGGCCTATGTGATCTGTGGCGGCCTGACCGCGCTCGCCGCGGTCCTGATCGCGATGTATACGCGGTCGATCTCACCGGCAGTGCACGGTTCGTTCTATGAGCTTTACGCCATCGCGGCGGCGGTGCTCGGCGGCTGTTCGCTGCGTGGCGGGGAAGGCTCGGTCATCGGCGTCGTGCTGGGTACGATCCTGCTGCAGGTCCTGCAGAATCTGGTCAACCTGCTCGGCATTCCGAGCTCGCTCAATTTCGCCGTGATGGGCACGGTGATCCTCATCGGCGTGCTGGCTGACCAGTATCTGGTACAGCGCCGGCAGCGCGTTCCCGCCGTTCGGGAGCAGGCCGGCACCGAACGCACGCCGGCTGCGCTCGAGCGCGTCAGCGCGGAGTGAGGTGACCGGCTGGGCGCGCGCACGCGCCCAGCGAACGTGCCTCAGTCCTGATAGGTGTTATAGCCGCGCGGCTGATAATAGGACCGCGGCTGATAGTAGCGCGGCTGCGCGTAGCTCGGATTGCCGTTGTCGTAGTAATATGACTGAGACTGTTGCTGCTGGGGATAGGCCTGCGCATCGTAGACGCGGCGGCCGGCGCCGCCCGGCGCCGGATAGCGCGCGCCGGTGTCGCTGCCGTCAGCCGGGTAGATGTAGCCGTCATCCGGGCGCTGCTGCGGAACGACCTGGCGTCCCGGCAGCAACTGCGGCTGCGGCGTCAGCACGACAGGTTCGCCATTGTTGTCGTATTGCGGCTGAACCTCGCGGCGGGCCACGGCCGTGCCGCGGCGCGGATTGCGTGCCAGCGCGATCTCGGCCGAACCGGTCAGGGTCACGGTGGTGTTGAGCACGCCGTCCTTCTGCACGAGGTCGTAGAGCGTCGTGGCGTTGGCCTTCGACAGCCGGACACAGCCATGAGAGGCCGGCGTTCCGAGCCGGCCTTCCGAATCGGTGCCATGAATGGCGTGACCGACCTTCGTGAAGAAGATCGAGTGCGGCATCGGCGCGTCGTCGAATTCCTTGGAAAAGTGATCGGCTTCCATGCGGAAGGCGCGGAAGGCGCCATTCGGCGTCTCGCGCGACGGAATGCCGGTCGACACCGGCCAACGATAGCGCTCCACGCCATCGACCGCGACCGTCATGATCTGGTTGTTCTTGTCGACGGTGATGTCGATCTTGGCCAGAGCCGGCGTGGTCGACAGCAAGGCGAAGCCGGCGAGTACAAAAAATGTGGTACGCATCTAACCTCTGGCCTCCAGGCCGTAATATTTCATTCGCGCCGCAGCTTCTGATCCCGCCGCCTGCACTATGTCGCAGGACAGGCATTTGTTCCAGCCTGCGCCCATCTCAACCTTAATTGTGGAGGCGACGCAGGCCAAGGCGAGGGGCTCGGCGAGGTGGTGACAATTTCGCGACGGAGACGGTCTCGGTTTAGCAAAGCTCTAAATCGACTGTATTCGTGCGGGCCCGAAACTTTTTCGCCGCATCTGCGTTCCAAAAGTCCCTCCATGCAGATACCGGTGCTCAAAATGCTTACGATGAAGGCCAGGACGGCGGTCCTCGACGACCGGACGCCGCAGCGATTTACCTATGTGCTGGCGGCGCTTGCCCTGTTCATTCTTGCGCTGGCCTGGCTCGCTCTGCCGCACTTGGCCCATGCCCAGGGCATCGTCCGCGGCGCCCAGGAAGGCTCCCATGAAGGTAACCGGATCGGCGGGCCGGTCGGCGGTGTCGTCGGCGGCGCGGTGGGCGCCGGCGTCGGCGGCGCAGTCGGAGCCGTGGAAGGCGTGCTCGGCATCCCCCATCGGTCCTATTACCACCGTCACTATCACTGCCGTGGCTACCGGGACGGCTACGGCCACTTCCATTGCTATCGATGAGACCCGCGGGCGCCGCTCAGTGCTTGAGCCGGTAGCCGGTCTTGAAGATCCACCAGATGACAGTCATGCAGATCGCAAGGAACGCCAGCGTCATTGCGACGCTGACTTCCACCCTGACGTCCGCGATCTCGTAGAAGCTCCAGCGGAAGCCTGAAATCAGGTAGACGACCGGGTTGAGCAGCGCGATCGAACGCCAGGCCGGCGGCAGCATGTTGACCGAGTAGAAGCTGCCGCCGAGGAAGGTCAGTGGCGTCACCACGAGCATCGGGATCATCTGCAGCTTCTCGAAGCCGTCGGCCCAGATGCCGATGATGAAGCCGAACAGGCTGAAGGTGACCGCCGTCAGCACCAGGAACGCCAGCATCCAGACCGGGTGCTGGATGTGCAGCGGCACGAACAGGCCGGCGGTGGCGAGGATGATCAGCCCCAGCATGATCGATTTCGTGGCGGCCGCACCGACATAGCCCAGCACGATCTCGACATGCGAGATCGGTGCGGAGAGAATTTCGTAGATGGTGCCGATGAATTTCGGGAAGTAGATCCCGAACGAGGCATTGGCGATGCTCTGGGTCAGGACCGACAGCATCACCAGTCCCGGCACGATGAAGGTACCGTAGCTGACGCCTTCAACCTGGCTGATGCGCGAGCCGATCGCCGCCCCGAACACGACGAAATAGAGCGATGTCGACACCACCGGCGACACGATGCTCTGCAGGATGGTGCGCCATGTGCGCGCCATCTCGAATTTGTAGATCGCGCCGACTGCCCGAAGATTCATTGCCGCACCAAGCTCACGAAGATGTCTTCGAGGGACGATTGTTTGGTCTCGAGGTCGATGAAACGAATGCCGGCGGCCCTGAGATCGCTGAGCAGGCTGGTGATACCTGTGCGCTCACCGCGGGTGTCGTAGTCGTAGGCGAGCCGCCAGCCGTCGTCAGACAATGCGAGATGATAGGGCGCAAGCACCTCGGGGACGGTGTCGATCTTGTGCTGCAGATGCAGGCTGAGGCGCTTCCTGCCGAGCTTGTCCATCAGCTTGGCTTTGTCCTCGACCAGGATGATCTCGCCCTTGTTGATGACGCCGACGCGGTCGGCCATCTCCTCGGCCTCCTCGATGTAGTGCGTGGTGAGAATGATGGTGACGCCCGCGGCCTTCAGCTCGCGCACGATATCCCACATGCCCTTGCGCAGCTCGACGTCGACACCCGCGGTCGGCTCGTCCAGAAACAGCACCTGAGGTTCGTGTGCCAGCGCCTTGGCGATCATCACGCGGCGCTTCATGCCGCCCGAGAGCGTGATGATCTTGGCGTCCTTCTTGTCCCAGAGCGACAGGTCCTTGAGGATTTTCTCGATCAGGTCAGGGTTCTTCGGCTTGCCGAACAGGCCCCGGCTGAAGTTGACCGTGGCCCACACGCTCTCGAACGAATCGGTGTGCAGCTCCTGGGGCACCAGCCCGATCTGCGACCTGGCCGCGCGATAGTCGTCATTGATGTCGTGACCTCCGACGGTGATCTTGCCCGTCGATGCGTTCACGATGCCGCAGATGATGCTGATCAGCGTCGTCTTGCCGGCGCCGTTGGGGCCGAGCAGCGCGAAGATTTCGCCGCGCTCGATCGTGAGATTGACGTTGTTGAGCGAGGTGAAGCCCGATCGATAGGTTTTCGACAGGCTTGAGACGGAGATGACGGGAGCCATACGACGGCATTCAACGGGATTTGAGCAAAGGGCGCGGTGAGCAATCCGCGGGCGCGGGGGAAGGCTCAGATAGGAATGGCGGCGCGCTCCTGCAATCGGAGCGGCGACGCCGATCGTGACCATTGGAAGGCTTTTCCGTGACTGAAATTGGCGGGTGTTGCCATGCGGCCACGTCTGCGGGATGAACGTTCCACACGATGCCGGACCATGTTGCGTCCGCGAGCATCTCGGGTACGGTCGCGCCGTCTCGACATTTCCGCCGTGGAGAAGGACAGATGACGCCACGAACCTGCACCGATAGTCCCATCCTCATGCGCGCCACCGCGGCGCGCTGGCTGGGCATGATCGCGCTGGCCGTCGCGCTGTCTCTGCCGCTCGGCACCGGATCGGTCCGCGCCGCGCCGAGCGCGGCAGCCGCGAATGCGGCCGGCACGACGCACGTCTACCTTCTGCGTGGCGTGCTCAACATCTTCTCGCTCGGGCTCGACGACATCGCCGCCAAGCTGGAGTCGCAGGGCATCCCGAACACGGTCGCCAACTTCGTGTCGTGGTCGTCGCTCGCCGACGAGGCCGCGGCCGCCTATCGCGCCGGCCGCATCAAGACCATCATCCTGGTGGGGCATTCCTCGGGTGCGACCGCGCTGCCCGACATGATCAACAAGCTCGGCCAGCTCGGCGTGCCGGTGAAGCTCGCGATCGGTCTCGATTCGGTGTTCAAGACCAAGCTCGTGGGCGGCAATGCCGAGCGCTACATCAATTTCTACATCGCCAGCGGCGCCGGCGAGCCGGTGCGCCGCGACGACGGCTTCCGCGGCAAGCTCGAGAATGTGGACGTCCAGGCGGTTCCCGGCGTCGGCCACGTCACGATCGAGAAGAATCAGATCATGCAGCAGAAGGTGATCGGCGCCATCGACGCGGTGGTGTTCGGCGGCAAGGGCCGGCCGGCCGCGCCGCCGACCAGCGTGGCGGGCTCGCAAAGGGCCGCCAGCGTCTCGGGCTACCGGTAATCCGGGCCGAGCGGCTCGCGCCGGCGGCTGCGCCCCAAAATGCTCCCATTCCGCGGCGACAAGCGCCATAGCAGGCGGTATATCCCTGCCACCTCTGAGCTTTCCTGGGAGCGCGGATGACCGGCGTGGCACTTATGGCCAGGAGTTGTCTCGGCAAGACCGTGATCGGACGTCTGCTGACGCTGCTGGTCGTTCTTGGCGTCGCGGCCGCTGGCCTGCCGCACACCGCTTGCGCCGGCGCAGCCGCTACCACTGTGCCCGGCAAGCCCGCAAAGTCTTCCAAACCTGCTGCAGCCGCGAGCCAGGCTGCGATCCGCGCCGTTGCTGCGCCCGAGCGACCGCCGGAGGCGATCCAGGCGCCGGCGCGGGTCTATCTGTTTCGCGGCGCTCTCGGACCGCTGTTCTCGACCGGCATGGACCGTCTGGCCGACAAGATCGAGCAGGCCGGCTTCGACGCCCGGGTCTACGAGTTCACCCTGTGCGACCTGATCGCGCTCCAGGTGGCCAAGAACTACCGCGAGGCGCCGGGTCCGATCGTGCTGATCGGCCATTCGATGGGTGGGCTGTGCAGCGTCCGGATCTCGATTGCGCTGCAGGAGCAGAACATTCCGGTCAGCCTCGTCGTCACCGTCGATCCCGCGCATGCGACCAAGAGCGTTCCGCTCAACGTGCAGCGCTTCATCAACATCTTCCTGTCCGACAACATTCTCGGCGGCGGCGACGTCAAGCCGGAGCCCGGCTTCCGCGGCCATTACGCGAGCTTCGACATGAAGGATCATGACGAGGTCACGCACATCAACATCGACAAGATGGACGATGTGCACGCCCAGCTGGTCACGATGATCAGCCAGCTGTCGCAGACGCCGGCCACGGCCGAGGCCGACCCGGTACAGCTGCGCTATCTGGTGCCGCCGAAGGTGTCGCTGGAACTGTGGGATAGCGGGACGCCGCTGGCGGTGCGGCCGGGCGAGACCCTCGACCAGATCGCGACCAATTACCGGGTTCCGCTATGGGCGCTGCAGCAGTCCAACCGCGGGCTCGGCAGCACGCCCCTGATCCCGGGTCAGCGCATCATCCTGCCGCGTCATCTGCTGCCGCAGGCCGCGAACCAGCCGGCACCGCAGCCGCCGGACGCGCCGGTCCGGCGCTGAGCCGCAAGGGGTGTCAGTAACAAGGGGTGTCAAGTAAGAAGGGTCAGCCCGGCGGCATGAACGGGATGATCATCGGCACGCGCTGGCGATAGGCCTCATAATCCGGCCCAAGCTCCTGACCCAGGAAGACTTCTTCCATCTTGGCCTTCCAGGCCATGCCGAGCGAGATCAGGATGGCGCCGAGGATGGCGCTGATCGTCCCCACCGCAATACCGGTCGCCAGCATGCCGAGGATGAGGCCGGTATAGATCGGGTGGCGGACCATGCCATAGGGGCCGGTATCGATGACTTTGTGCCCTTCCTTGTGGGTGATGGCGTTCGACCAGAAGCGGCCGAGATGGATTCGCGCCCACCAGGTGAAGGCGATGCCGGCCAGCGTCACCACCGTGAGCAGGTAGACGCCGGTCTCGCCGGGGCTCCAGAACGGCTTCTCGCCGAGGATGCGCGAGGTCCAGGGCGTGAACAGGATGCCGCCGATGACGATGAGCGCGTGATAGCGGCTGGTCTTCACCACGGTGACGTGCTTGCGGGTCTGGCCGGACCAGAACGAGGCGCCGACCCAGCTGGCCA